>JAQGHQ010000478.1 GCA_028288765.1 Gemmataceae bacterium
TGTTGAAATCTTGGCGAGCGGGGGGCGTGAGCCCCCCGAGTGACCTCAACGTATCGGTTGGTCTCACGTTACTCGGGGGGCTCACGCCCCCCGCTCGCCCCGAGAAATCGATCGATTCAACAGAGTATCTGACTCTCGAACCGGCGGAGCGGCGGGCCGGCGTCGGTGAGCCGCCGGGTGAGGATCTCGTCGACCAGGTCGGTCAGAACCCCGAGTCCCGTACCGCCCGCGAGCCACGGCCCGGGGTCCGGGTACCACCACGCAATCGGCGGCATCACCAGCCAGCAACACGTCATGCGAGCGGCCGACGGCGGGCGACATCGGCGGGGGTTCCAACGTAAAGAAGGCTGAATGGCGATTCTAATCACCCGGCCCTTGGGGTGCCCGGATAGAATGGGAGCACAGCCCCCGCCTACCGAGGAACCCGATGGACCCCCAGGAAGCGCAAACCCCGGGCGGGATTGTTCACACCTACCAGCGGTATGACCCGGTCAACTTCCCGAGCCCCGCGGCCCCGCCGCCGGACCTGGTCTCCCCGCTCTTCGACCACCTGCTCGAGTTCGGCGATACCGACGAGTTCACCGAGGAGCAGTTGGCGAAGGCGATCCGGCTCGACCCGTCCCAGATCGCCGGCCTCGGGCCGAGCCTCCAGGCCCTCCGGGAAATGCTCCTGGAGCGGAAGCGGAAGATCCTCGCCACTTACGAAACCAAGGCCGCCCAGAAAGAAGCCTCCGGCGCATTCCGGAGTGCTTCGAAAAAGGTCACCCCGCCCGCCCGCCTCGCCGACGCGTACCGCCGGGCCGTGAAGGAGGAACAACTCCACGACCTGGAGTCGCTGTACTTCCGCGTCGGGAACGACCGCGACCCGTTCGCCGTCGGGCTGGTGCTGGTCGTCGGGCTACTCGGCGAAAAATACCTGGTCGACGTCCTCGCCGGGAAGTACGAGTTCACCGGCCGCGAGCCGATGGACGTGCCGAAGGCGCTGGAGGTGAAAGAGGAACTGGAAACGATCGACCGGCTGCTCAAGCAGATCGAGGAAGCCAAGAAGACGGCCCAGCTCGTCATCATCGACATGGAGGAGCTGGAGAAGTTCGCCGAGCCGGGGGACGTGGACCAGCTCCGGGCCCTCCAGCAGCAGGTCGAGGACTACATCCGGGAGCAGGCCGAGAAGCAGGGCCTTGAGGGCGACGGGACGGGCAAGTACCGGCTCACCCCCAAGGCGATGCGGCTCTTCCAGTCGAAGGTGCTGACGCGGATCTTCAGCCAGCTGCAGGCCTCGCGGACCGGGCGGCACCCGGACGCGGTGGCCGGCGAGGGGGCGGTCGAGTCGCCGAAGACGAAGCCCTACGAGTTCGGCGACTCGGTCTCCCAGATGGACATCCCGGCGAGCATGGTGAACGCCCTGCTCCGGGCCGGGCCGGGGTTGCCGGTCCGGATGACGCCGGACGACATCCAGATCCACCGCACGAGGGTGACCCCGAAGGCGGCGACGTGTGTGCTGCTCGACATGAGCGGGTCGATGCGGTACGACGCCCAGTACGTGAACGTGAAGCGGATGGGGCTGGCGCTCGACGGGCTGATCCGGTCCGAGTACCCCGGCGACTTCCTCCAGTTCGTCGAGATGTACACCTTCGCCAAACCGCGGCACGTGTCGGAAGTCCCGCACCTCATGCCGAAGCCGGTGACCATCCACCAGTCGGTGGTGCGGCTGAAGGTGGACATGAGCAACCCCGACCGGAGCGAGTTCACGGTCCCCTCGCACTTCACGAACATCCAGCACTCACTCCAGACCGCCCGCCGGTTCATGGCGACCCAGGCCACTCCGAACAAACAGGTGGTGCTGATTACCGACGGCCTTCCGACCGCCCACTTCGAGGGGGGCAACCTGTTTTTGCTCTACCCGCCGGACCCGCGGACGGAAGAGGCGACCATGCGGGAGGCGATGCTGTGCGCCCGCGAGGGAATCACGATCAACATCTTCCTCCTCCAGGTGTGGAGTCAGTCGCGGGAGGACTTGCAGTTCGCCTACCGGATGGCCGAGACGACCAAGGGGCGGGTGGTCTTCACCGCCGGCCGGGACCTCGACCGGTACGTGATCTGGGACTACATCCAGCGGCGGAAGCAGATCGTGTCGTGATCGGAGGCGGTTCGGCGTGTATGCGTTCTCGGGCCGAGGGTGACAGCCGTTGAGATGCGAACAGGGCGCGGCGGCATTTGAGCTGAGCTAGCCGCCATAGCCTAGAGCCAAACCCTGGAGGCGTGTCGGACCGACGCGCGCCCACTAATTCGTCGGCTGGGCTTCGAGTTTGAGCACGGCCACGTCCCGGCGCGGTGGGGCGCCGAACATCCGCCGGTACTCCCGGTTGAACTGGAATGGGCTCTCGTACCCGACCCGAAACGCGGCCTCGGCCGCGTCGAGCCCCTCCCCCAGCATCAGCCCCCGGGCCTCTTGGAGCCGCAGCCGCTTCTGGTACTGCAGCGGACTCATCGCCGTCACGCACTTGAGGTGGTGGTGGAACGCCGACGGGCTCATCCGTACGTGCCGCGCGAGCGACTCGACCCGGAGCGGTTCCGCGAAGTGGTCCTTCAGCCGCCGGACCGGCCGCACTACCCGTTGGGCCGGGGCGCCGGCCGAGGCAATCTGGCGGAGCCGCGCCCCTTGTGATCCCGTGAGGACGCGGTAGGTGATCTCGCGGAGTACGAGCGGCGAGAGCGGCCCGATGTCCTGCGGGGAGTCGAGTAGGGCCACGAGGCGGCCGACGGCGTCGAGGAGCGGCGGCTCCACGGGCTCACGCCGAGCCCCGCGCGGGCCGGGCGGCGGGGCGGTCGTGCCGTCGGCCAGGAGTTCGCCGACAACCGCCGGGTCGAGCGAGATGCGGACCATGAGGCACGGGCGGCCCGGCGACGCCTCGACCACCCGGGCGGCGACCGGGAGGTCGACCGAGACGAGGAGCGAGTGGGCGTGGTCGTAGCGGTGCGCCTCGCCCGCGAGGAGCACCTCCTTCGAGCCTTGGGCGACGACGCACAGGGACGGCTCGTACACGACGGCGGCGAGGTCCGAGGGTGCCGAGGACCGGTACAGCCTGAGTGCGGATACCGCCGTGTCGTACGCGCCGTCCGCGACCGTCTGCCGCTCGACCGCGGACGCGAGTTTTTCCAGATCTTTCGTTTGTACGTCTTATCTTCCCCCTCCGGTCGGCCCGATTGGCCTCTCACCAGTGTACCCGCCGTGGGCGCCCACGGTATTGAGCGTTCCCAGAGGTCATGGAGGATTAGGCAAGAGTCCGGGATGATCGGGATACCGGCCCATCGGGGACTTGCACTACTATCCCTTCGTCGGGCGGCAGTGGTCGACGACGCGGCCAAGCGGCGGCTGATCCTGGCGTTCATCATCGCAGGGTGGTCCCTGGCTCCTGTTTTGCACTCAAGGAAAAGCGTTCACGGTCGGCGAAAGCACCGAGTGCGGCCGGCTCTTGGAGTTGCAAGGGGTCAAAGTGAAGGAGTCCAGAGAATGGACATCAAGAGAAGCGGCTCACAGCCCTCCGGCAAGGGGCCGGCCGAGTACTTCACCGGCACCGTCCGCATCGACCCGCTGTTCCAGGCAAACGCCCCGGCACGCGCCCTCGGCGCCAGCGTCACGTTCGAGCCCGGCGCCCGGACGGCGTGGCACACCCACCCGCTGGGCCAGACCCTGATCGTGACGGCCGGCTGCGGCTTGGCCCAGCGCTGGGGTGGCCCGATCGAAGAAATCCGGCCCGGTGACGTGGTCTGGTTCCCGCCGGGCGAGAAGCACTGGCACGGCGCCACGCCGACCACGGCCATGACGCACATCGCAATCCAGGAGCAACTCGACGGCAAGGCGGTCGACTGGATGGAACAGGTCAGCGACGAGCAGTACCGGGCCTGACGCGGAATCGGAACGGCGACTCGAAGGAGGAACAAATGCAGAAGCGCAAACTGGGAAAGAGCAATCTGGAAGTGTCGGCCATCGGGCTCGGCTGCATGGGACTGAGCTTCGGCTACGGCCCGGCCGCGGACAGGCAGGAAGCGATCACCCTGATCCGTGCAGCCGTCGAGCGCGGCATCACGTTCTTCGACACCGCCGAGGTGTACGGTCCGTTCACGAATGAGGAGCTCGTGGGCGAGGCCCTCGCCCCGTTCCACGGGCAGGTGGTGATCGCCACCAAGTTCGGCTTCAAAATTGATCCGAGCAGCGGCAAATCGGTCGGGCTGGACAGCCGGCCGGAGCACATCAAGGAGGTGGCCGACGCCTCGCGCAAGCGGCTCAGGGTCGACGCCATCGACCTGTTCTACCAGCATCGGGTCGACCCGGACGTGCCGATCGAGGACGTGGCGGGGGCGGTGAAGGACCTAATTCGGGAAGGTAAGGTCAAGCACTTCGGCCTCTCGGAACCGGGAGCACAGACGATCCGCCGCGCGCACGCGGTCCAGCCGGTCACCGCCGTCCAGAGCGAATACTCACTGTGGTGGCGAAAACCCGAGGAAGAAGTGCTGCCGACCCTTGAGGAGCTGGGAATCGGCTTCGTCCCCTTCAGCCCGCTGGGCAAGGGCTTCCTCACGGGGAAGATCGACGAGACCACGACGTTCGACAGCTCCGACTTCCGCAACACCGTCCCGCGCTTCACGCCGGCGAATCGGAAAGCGAACCAGGCCCTGGTCGAGCTGCTGGCCAGGGTCGCGGAACGGAAGATGGCGACGCCGGCTCAGATCGCGCTCGCGTGGCTGCTCGCCCAGAAGCCGTGGATCGTTCCGATTCCTGGCACCACGAAACTCCATCGCCTGGAGGAGAACATCGGGGCGGCTGCAATCGAACTTACACCCGACGATCTCCGGGAGATCGACAGCGCCGCCTCCAGGATCACGGTGCAAGGGGCCCGGTACCCCGAACAGCTGGAGCGAATGACCGGTCGCTGAGCGGAATAGAGCGAGGGAGGACCGGCATACGGGTCGGAATCCTGGGTTCGGGGCTGATGGGGGGGGCAAGCTCGGGACGCTCTTAGCGCGTGCCGGGCATGAGGTGGTGTTCAGTTACGCATGCAGCCAAAAGAAACTTGAGGGTCTCGCGCGGGACGCCGGGGCAACCGCTCGGGCGGGCACCCCGGGTGAGGCCGTCCGGGACGCGGACGCCCTGTCCGCCCAGGGCTCCTGCCCGGGCCTGTCCCGTCAGGCACCCGCTTCCTTCAGCCGTTCCCCTTCCGCCTTTAGCTCGTCCTTTCCCTCGAACTCATCCCCCTCCATGACCGTCTCGTCGATGAATACCGCCCGGGTCTTCGGGGCGTGATCCGGACCGAGGACGTCGAGCACGGTCGGGTTCGTCTGCGGGTGCCGTGGGGGGAAGAAATACCCCTCCACCACCACCGCCTGCTCGCGGTACTCCGGGTACTCCAGCAGAGCGGCGTGCAGGTGTTTCAGCCGGTAATGAGGGACGGTGGCGTAGAGGTGGTGCGGGAGGTGATAATCCTGGCCCATCGGGAACACGGCGAACCGGATGAACCGGCCGACGAGGAACGTCCGCGTGTTCGTCAGCCAGCCCCGGCCGCCGTTCCCGTGCTGGACGATCTGTCGGAGGATCATGAAGAACGCGAACGAGGTGAACAACGGGAGGAGCCACAGAACCACGTAGTAGCCCACGGCGGGAGCCCCGGTGAGCCTCGTGACCACCGCGAGCGCGGTGAACACGGCGGTGATATACCCCACCCGCAGGATGGAGGTGTACCGGGCGTGGATCACCGGGTGCAGCCGGCTCTGGTGGTATCTGTCGTTGGGCAGGCGGAGGAAGATGATGCTCACGCCCAGCCACATGCCGATCGGAACCAGGGCGAGCGCCCACACGTCCGCGAGGTAGAACAGGGCGGTCAGCGTCGCGACGAGCCCGAGCAGGTAGATCACGCCCACCCGCACGGCCCCCTTCGACGGCTTTTTCCCCTTGATCATGTACGGGTTCTTGTCCGTCCCGGTCGCGTTGTACTGCGCCCGGACGCGCATGAACCGGATCAGCCGGGGGAACCAGAGCTGCCGCAGGAAGGCCCGCACCACGCCTCGTCTGGGGACCGGGAAGTTGAGCCAGTGGCCGCTGGTCTGGAGCTGGGACACGTCCGGATCGCGGTCCGGGTCGTTCACGAACTGGTGGTGGGCCAGGTGCTGGAGGCGGTAGTGGTAGATACTGCTGAACAGCGGGAACATCGTCAGGAGGTCGGCGGCGAGGTCGTTCAGGTATCGCCCGCGGAACAGGATGTGGTGCGAGCCCTCGTGGGCGAGCCCGCTCAACTCGTGTTGCCCCGCGCCGACGAGGACGATCGCGACAATCGCTACCGGCACATTCAGCCACCACCCCAGCCCGAGGTCTTCGCGGGCCTCGAAGAACCACACCGCCCCACCGACGACGGCCGCGAGGTAGAGGTAGATGCCGAAGAGATAAAACCAGTTCGTGACGTTATCGGTCCGGCGGAGGTCTTGCAACCGGGCCTTGAGGGCCGGGTCGGAGAGCGATTTGGGCGGGGCTTCGGCGGTGGCCATGTGGCGCGCGTCGGTTAGAGGACGGTGGGCTCTTCGCGCCGTCCGGGCGCTTTTATAGAAGCAGTGGCGTGACGACCACGCCGGGAAGTCATCCCCCCGACGCGGCCTGGGCGGCGTAGAGTTTCTTCACTTTGCGCGCGATCAGCCAGTTCGTCAACCGGGGGAAGAACCGGTTGAACCGGAGCAGTCGACGGGCCTCGCTCCCGAGAACGGTTTCCGTCCGGTTGGCGCGGATGGCCCCAACAATCCCGGCCGCCACGTCCGCGGGCGTCATCCCCTTGTCGAACCGCAGGTCGGCCTTCCCCTCGACCCGCAGCCAGTTCTGTTGGAACCCGCTATCGGTCATCCCCGGGACGATGGTCAGGACGTCGACGTCGAACCGGGCGAACTCCGCCCGCCACGCCTCGGACATGCCGACCAGGGCGAACTTGCTCGCCGAGTACTCCGGCCACGCCGGCATTCCCTTCCGCCCGCACATCGAGGTGACATTCACCACGCACGGGTCGACCCCGGTTGTGAGGTGCGGCAGGGCGAGCCGCGTCAATTCCACCGGCCCGAAGAAGTTCACCTCCATTACCCGGCGAACGATGTCCTCCGTCGAGGTGGCGAAGTGTCCCCAGCTCCCGACCCCGGCGTTGTTGAGGAGAATGTCGAGCCCGCCGAACGCGGCCACGGCGGCGTCGACGAGCCGTCGGCGGTCGTCGGGAACGGTGACGTCGGCGGGGGCCACGATCACGTCGCCGCCAGCCTGGCGGAGCTTCCCGGCGAGGTCGTCGAGGGCGTCCGGTTTTCGGGCCGCCAGAACCACCCGTGCTCCGGCCTTCACCAGTGCGTCCGCGGTCGCGCGACCGATCCCGCCGGTCGCCCCGGTCAGGATGACTCGTTTCCCGGCCAGTTCCCGCGCCATCACGACCCCCCGTCAGGTTTTCTCCAGTTTACCCGCCCGGCGCGAGGAAATGTCAGGTGTTGGCGCGGCCGCGGCGCGTTCGGGAGCCCCTGTGCCGCCACAGCTTGCGCAGGCCGCATAACCGGATACGAACTTGGCCTTCCATTCCCCTGTAGCCCCGGGGTACGATTTCCCACTCCCTCGGATCGACCGCGGGCGCGTCCGACCGGCCGCGCTCCCGGAATGACACCACGGACGGTGGCCGCGATGCGGTGGCTCCTGATCGGCTACATGTTCCTGTTCATCGACCGCCCGTTCGAGGTCTGGTCGTGGCTGGGGGACTTGCACGTCGAGCGGGTGTACATGCTCTTCACCCTCGCTTTCTGGGCCGTTTACCCCGGCAAGCGGTGGCTCCCGAACCCCCAGCACGCCGCGTACGCCGCGTTCGCCCTGGCCGTCGTCACCTGCTGGGGGATCAGCCCGTGGGCCGCCCAGGGGCAGAACGTCGTCGAGGACTGGTTCAAGGTCGTCGTTTTTTACTTCCTCCTGGTCACCACCGTTCACGACGAGGAGGGGCTGAAACACGTCGCGGTCGGCTTCCTCGTCGTCATGGGCCTGTACCTCTCGCACTCGTTCCGCGAATACCTCGGCGGGCGGCACACGTTCCGGATGGGGATCGCCCGGATGATCGGCGTGGACACCACCCTGGGCGACCCCAACAGTTTCGGGGCCAGCATCGTGTTCGCCCTACCCCTGGTGGCCGCGTTCTGGCGCGCCGGGGTGTGGGGGAGGCGCGGGAGGGTGCTGCTCGTCGGGTACGTCGGGCTGTCCAGTCTGTGTATCCTCCTCACCGGGTCGCGGTCGTCGTTACTCGGCCTCCTCCTCTGGTGCCTGATCGTGGTGTGGGGGACGAAGTACCGGGTGAAAGCGATCGCCGGGTTCGTGATCGTGGCCCCGCTCTCGTTCGTCGCCTTGCCGGAATCGCTGCAAACGCGGTTCGAGACGATCATCAACCCCGAGGCCGGGCCGAAGAACGCGCAGGAGTCCGGGGAGGGGCGAATCCAGGGTTGGTACACGGGTCTTGAGCTGTGGCAGTCGAGCCCGCTCACCGGGATCGGGCCGGGGGCGTGGCGGCCGGCCACCCGCCAGCCGATCGAGTCGCACATGCTTTACGGCCAACTCCTCGGCGAGACCGGCACGCTCGGGGCGATGTCGTTCGTCGCCATCCTGGCGTGCTTCTGGGCGAACCTGAGCGCGGTGCGGGCCACCCGCAGATTGTTCCCGGAACACGAGAACGACCTCGTGTTCGGGCTGCCGTCGGCGATCGGGGTGGCAGTCTTTCTGTTACTGTTCATGGGTCTCTTCGGGCACAACCTCTTCCGCTTTACCTGGCTCTGGTACGGCGGGTTCTTGATCATCGCCCGCTACTGCGTGGCCCGCCGGGTCGCCGAGTGGGAACCCGAACCGGAACCCGCCGAACCGGAACCCGCCGAGGCGGAACCGCCCGCCACGGACGACGATCAAGTCCCCGGCGGGTGGATTCTCCATTCGCCGCACTGACACCCGGACAAGCGCAGCTGGTCCCATTCCAATGGGCAGGTGCCGCGAGCCGAGCGGTACCGACCAGGAACCGACCGCCCGCGGAGCGAACGGGCCGTCACGAAAGACACCGCCGGTCCGTTCGGTCGCTTGCCTCGGACACTCAGTTCGGTCACAATAAAGCCACCTTCAAGGCCGCCCTTGTCCGGAGGCGAACCAGTGCCTGTCCGCCGCCGATTGTTTCTGTCCGTGGGGTTTATCGGTGCTTCGCTGCTCCTTGCAGGGATCGGGTCAGCCCGGGCTCAGTTCCCGGGCCCGGGGCCGATGTCTCCGGGCAGACACACACACTTGCCCGGGTCTCTCACGTCGGATCAGATCAAGCGGGCTCTGGAGCCATTCGCCCTCCCACCCGGTCTCACCCCGGAAGTCGCCGACGCCCTTCGCGAAAAACTTCAGAGAGAGCAAGGGATCGACCCTAAACTAGCGGACGCCGCGATCCAGAAGTTGCTCTCCGACCCGGCCTTCCGAAAACAGATGGAGGAGGCGGCGAGGAAGTCGAAAGGCGCCATCGGAAAGCAGCCGACCCTCGAGGAGATCGAGCGGCTCCGTAAATCCCTCCCCGACTTCCTGAAGAACCTGCCGGGGAAACAGCCGAAGATCGGTGAGCCGCCGTTCCCACCCCCGCAGGGTCCGGGTGGTCCGCCAAGGACCGGCGACCCGAGAGGCGGGCCGATCCCCCGGGACGGTCCGAGGCCGCCGGACGGTCCGCCGCCCATGCCCCCACCGATGAGGAACGGCGATCCCCCCGCCAACCCGGAGGAGATGCCCAGGCCCGACGGGCCGGAGCTACCCCAGCCTGCGTTCCCCCCGGCTGGTCCGGAGGGCGCGTCCCCGTTCGACCCGAACGAGACCCCGCGGGAACGGGCCATGCGGACGTTCGCGTCCATGTGGGAGCGGAACGTCGGCCCGCTCGACGAGACCCCGGCGGTGAAGCGGGCCCTGTTCGACCTCGCCGCGGGGACCGAGGACTTCAAAGACGCCGAGGGAAACAGCATCCTGGAAGGGCTCGCGAAGGAGTCGGGCGACGCGGTCTCGTTCGCCGACTTCGTCGACAAATCCGCCCTCGGCGACAGCTGGTCGATGCCGAAGTTCGATCTCCCGTCGTTCAGCTGGAGCCGGTCGAACCCCGACATCGGCCGCGACCGGCGCGGCCCGGACTCGAGTTCGGGCGACAGCTGGTGGAACCGCCGGAGTTCGTCGTCGCGATCCGCGGGGTCGTCCGGCGGGGGCGGGTTCGGCTTGCCCGGACTGGAAGGGTCGTGGCTGCCCGTCATCTTACTCGCGGTGATCCTGCTCGGGGCACTTGTTCTGTGGCGCTTCTGGTATCTGAAGGACCCACGCTCCGCCACCCCTTACGACCTTGCCGGGCTCGGCCCGTGGCCGATCGACCCGCACCGAATCGCCACCCGCCGGCACGTGGTTCTGGCCTTCGAGTACCTGAGTGTGCTCATCTGCGGCCCGGCGGCGAAGACGTGGACCCATACCACGATCGCGACGGCCCTGGCCGATCTCGCCGCCACCCATGTTGAGACGGCAAGCATGCTGGCCCGCCTTTACGAACTCGCCCGGTACACCCCGGCCGACGAACCGCTCTCCACGGCCGAACTGGCGGAGGCCCGTCGACTGATCTGCCGCCTCGCCGGGCTGGAGAGCGAATGACCAGCCGCCTACTCCTGGCCTGGCTACTCGCCGCCGTGGTCCTGACCGTCACCCCGACGACCGGGGCGGCCCAGCTGCTCGGCGAACGGGGGAACCCGGGGCGCCCGCTCGCCCTGTCCCTCGACGGGACGGAGATGTTCCAGTGGATGCTCCACGCACGGGACATCAAACCGCTGTCGATGAGCGAACTCCGCCGGCGGCTATCCAGCCGCGATTTCGGCGACGTGATCGTGATCGTCCTGGACGACCCCAACCGGGGCGCGGTGGAAGGCTGGGTGCCGATCGATCTGGCGTCCGTGGCGGTCGAGAGCGGCGGGGCCGTTCTGCTCGCGTCCGACTCCGAGCTCTCCCTGCAAAACCATTTTCGCCGGGGCCAGAATGTCATCGTGACGGGTGAGGAGGTTTATTGGCCGGGGTTCCCGGACGAGGCGGTCTGCTACCAGGGACAAACCATGTGTCCCTACGTCGTTCCCGCGCCTCCCCCGGATAAGCCTGGTCCGGAATGGGGTTTGTTCGCCGGCCTGGACCACCTCGCGACCAACCAGCCGAGCGCCCTCCGTCTCCTCTGGCGAGACGACTTCGCCGTCCCCCTCGCCGGCTTCCCGGGCGGGTGCATGAGCAGACCCAGGCGCCGGGCCCTCGACCCGGCCGTCTCCCCCTTCGCCGCGGGGAGTTCGGGCACCCACCCGGACACCGGCCACCCGTACCGGTTCCTCCTCCTCGCCGACCCGAGCGTGTTCATCAACCAGATGATGGTTTCCCTGCTCCCGGGTGAGGCGGCGGACAACGCCGCGTTCTCGAACCGGGTGGTGCAGTTCCTCCAGGAGGAGGACGGGCAGAGGAGGCGCCGGTACTGCCTGTTCATCCAAAACGGCCGGCTGATCGATCGGTTCGACGCGCTCGACGCGATCATGCGGCCGCCGCCGCCGCCGATCCCGATGCCCAACCTGGACAAGATGCAGGACAAGATCGTCGACGCCGCGAACCAGATCGTCGACAAACTCCAGGAGAACGACGTCCCGAACACGGCCGCCCGGCGGGTCCTCCGCGACGTGGGCCTCGGCGCCCTTCTCGTGATCGGGTTCTGGTTGCTGTGGTACGTGATGCGGGTCGTGTGGCGGTTCCGGCAGCCGACGAACACCCCCCCCGCCCCACCTGAGGGGCGGAGTAAGAGCCGGCCCGGAAATACCGCCCCGCCTGCGGGCATCTTCGACCGCCGGCAGCGGGAACTGCTTCGCCGGAACAACCTGTTCGAGCCGGTCCGGGCCGCGGTCCGGGAAATGTTTACCGTCGCTGGCGCCCCAGCCGACGCCGGCCCGAAACTACCGCGGATCGTGATGGCCGACACGCTCCGCCGGACCGACTCACTCCGCAAAGCCCTGGCCGACTTGTGGAAGATCGGATACGGCGCCCCTATTGTAGTGACGGTACATCAGTGGACCGGGCTCGAACCCCTGTTCGAGCGGGTGCGACAGGCTCACGCGGACGGGAAGTGGCGGTTCGTGGCGGCAGAAGGGGGCGAGGCATGAGTGCGGTCCCGTCGGCGAACTACAACACCCCGTCCGGTCATCCGCCGTCGTCGAACACCCAGCCGGCCCGCGAGCTCGCTTCTCAGGCCAGGGAGATGTTGCAGAAAGTGACCGCCGAGGTGGCCCGTGTGGTCGTCGGGGCCGAATCGGTCACGCAACAGCTGTTGATCGCCCTCCTCGCGGGCGGCCACGTGTTACTGGAAGGCGTCCCGGGGGTCGCCAAGACCACCCTCTCGAAAGTATTCGCCCGGCTGCTGGGGTGCCAGTACCAGCGGGTCCAGTTCACCCCGGACCTGCTCCCGTCGGACGTCACCGGGACGTCGATCCTGGACCGGAACGCGAACGACTTCGTTCTCCGGAAGGGGCCGATCTTCACGCAGGTGCTGCTCGCGGACGAGATCAACCGGGCGCCGGCGAAGACGCAGGCCGCGCTCCTGGAGGCGATGCAGGAACACCAGGTGACGGTGGACGGGCAGTCCCTCCGGCTCCCCCTCCCCTTCCTCGTCCTGGCGACCCAGAACCCGATCGAACAGGAAGGCGTGTACCGCCTCCCGGAAGCCCAGCTCGACCGGTTCCTCCTCCGGGTCGAGATGGGCTACCCGGGGTTCGGCCACGAGGTCAACCTGTTGAAACTCCACAGCCGCCCGGCCGTGGAGGTGCAGCCGATGTTCACCCCGGAAATGATCCTCGGGCTCCAGTCGAAGCTCCAGCACGTGTACGGCGACGACGCCCTGTACGAATACATCGTCCAGCTCGCCGAGGAGAGCCGGGGGCACGCCGACGTCGCCCTCGGGGCGAGCCCGCGGGCGGCCCTGAACATGCTCAAGTGCGCGCGGGCCCGGGCCGTCCTGGAGGGCCGACACTACTTCACCCACGAGGACGTCCAGGCGATCGCGTACGGGGTGCTCGGGCACCGGCTGATCCTCCGCCCGGAGGCCGAGATCGAGGGGAAACGGGTCGCCGACGTGGTCCGCGAAGTCCTCGCCGCCGTCCGGGTGTTCGACGTGGAGTAGCAGCTCTCCGCCCCCAGGGCTCACGCCCCGGGCTACTATCTACCGCCCCGGTGGGGCGGAAGAGAGTGCCGGCGACCCCTTCGAGGCCCTCCGGGATCGCCCGACAGGTTCCGCCAGTTCGATTTTTCGCCCTTTCCCTCTCGGGGTGAGAGGGCCATCGAGCGGTCTCCGTTCCGGTTCACCAGCGACCCGAGAATTCACCCTTCATGCTCACCTCTCGCGGCTGGTGGTTTCTGGCAATCGACGCCTTCCTCCTGGTGCTGGGGGCGGTGGTCCTGCCCAATTACACCGTCGTCCCGGCCATCCTGGCGCTCACCCTGCTCGCCTGGTTCGCGGCCGAATGGGTCATGTTCCAGGTGCGGGTGAACGCCGCGGTCTCGCGCCTGAAGGTGACCCGCCGGGTGGTCCAGGGTGGACGGGACGTGCCGATGGTCTGGGCCGGGCTCGCGTTCGAGGTCCGCGTGCGAGTCCACCACGACGGCCCGGTCCGCGTCCCGTTCGCGCTCTTCGAAGACCGACTCCCCCAGGCCGCCGAACTGGTCGCCGGCGACCCCCGGGAGTTCGCCCACCTGGCCGCCGACGAAGAGGCCCGGATCGACTACACGCTCAAGGGCCCGGCCACCGGCGTCCTCCGGTTCGAGGGGGTACGGGTCAGGGTGGCGGACCTGCACGGCTTCTTCTACCACCGGGCGTTCCTCCGCGACGAGATCGAGTACCTGATTCTCCCGCCGCTCACGGACGACGAGGGCCGCCAGCGCGCGGACAAGCGGTTCAACACCCTTCCGCCGCCGGGGATCCACCGGCTCCGCCGGCCCGGCTCCGGCGGCGAACTCCTCGACCTCCGCGACTACCGCCCCGGCGACCCGCCGAAGATGATCGCGTGGAAGGCTTCCGCCCGCCGCGACCGGCTCATCACCAAGGAGTACGAGAGCGACGTGCCGGTCCGGTGCGTGCTGTTCCTCGACACGTCGGAGGGGATGCGGCTCGGCCCCCCCGGACACACGCCCCTGACGCGGATGGCGGCGGTCGCGTCCGGCGTGGCCCAGGCCGCCGCCGGCAACCGCGACCTCGTCGGGCTGACGACGTTCGGCGAGGACGCGGCGAAGGGGACTTCGCCGGCGCGGACGAAGCTCCACATGATCGACATGCTGCGCCGGCTCGCCGAGGCCGCCGCTCTCCAGCCTGGGACCACCGGGGTCCCGCCCGAACAGCTGACCGGCCGCGCGTTCCCGCTCGCGGTCGAGTTATACCCGGAGCTCATGACCAGGCGGACGAACTCGATGCCCCTCGGTCGGCTCTGGATCCCGCTCCTCGACCGGGGGTGGGGGTGGATCGTTCTCTTCGCCTTTCTTTACCCCTGGCTTTTGATCGGGTCGATCTTCAACGCCCCGCGGTGGTTCTGGAAACCGTGGGTGGAGGGGATGGCAGTCGTCGCCGAGGGGATTACCCGCCACAAGGGCGGGACGTGGGTCAACTTCCTCATCCTGATGTACATCCCGGTCCTGATCGGGGGGCTGGTCTGGCTCATCTACGGCATCCGCGGGTGGTTCGGGGAGCGGCGGACCCAGCTCACCCGCCGGAAGCAGCTGGCCGCCCTGTTCGCCCTCCGCGACGGGACCGGCCCCGGCGGGATCGAGCGGTTGATCCACGACGACGAGGCGTACGCCGAACGGGTCGGGAGGTTCCTCAACGAGCGGCAAATTCGGGTCCCCATCCCCTTATACGACGACCGCGGGCACTATCGATACCGGTGTGCGGGGAAGACGGCGGTTCTGGCCGACGCGCTGGTGCGGGCGGTCGGCCGGGCGCGGGACAATGAGCTCTACGTGATCCTCGCCGACCTCGCGGAGCTGGGCCCCGATCTCGCCCCGCTTCTGAAGGCCGCGCGGGTCGCGCGGGCCCGGCACCATCAGGTGATGGTGATCGTCCCCTGGCCCGCCGACGTGCCCCCGCCCGACGACAAGCCGAGGACCGAGCCCGTCGCCCCGCCCGACGACAGCCCGATGGACCGGCTGCCCTGGGAGAAATCGAAAAAGAAGCCACGGAAACACCGCCCCGTGACCCCGATCGACCGGACGGCCCGGTTGCTCCCGGTCATCCAGGCGGCACTCACCAGGCAGTACCACGAGGGGTTCCGGAAGCTCCGGCGGTCACTCGGGCAGGTCGGGGCCACGGTGGTCCGGGTGAACGAAGGCGACCCGGTGCAAGTCGTGCTGGACCGGCTGGACCGGCTACGGGGGATGCGGAGTCGCCGATGAACAGCCAAGACAATAAGCCTGCCAAAGACCGTCGGGCAGACATTCCGCCCCCGCCCGACGACATCGAGGTGGAGGCGGAATCGCCTCCGCCGGACCCGGACTCGCTCCGCGCGATGTTTCAGGATCCCGGTGTCCGGAACTACCTCTTCGCCGGGTTGGCTGCGCTGGCCATGGTGTTCGTGACTCTCTTCCAGAAGGGGGTCGACCCGGTCGGCGGCGTCCTGCTCGTCGTGGTCGGCGGTGCCGGGATGGTTCTCCGCTGGCCGGCGTCGCCTCACTTTTTCCTGCTCATTCTGCTCTGGTTCCTTATCTTTCCATTCGGCCTCCCGCCGCCCGACGAGAACCCGTTCGAGCTCGAGGACGGGCGGCTCCGGGTCGCCGATATCTTGCTGGCGGCCTCGGTGGTTGTGTTCCTCGCGTCCAACTACCGGCTCATCGGGCTGACCACGCAGGCGCTACCCTTCGAGCAGCGGTATCCGGCCAAGAGCCAGAAGCCGATCCGCCGGCCCCCGGAATTGATCCGCCCGGGCGAGATCGCCAGGCTCCTGTACCTCACTGCCGGGGTCGCGCTCGCGGGCCAGCTCGTCTGGCTGTTCGTCACGAGTGTGGAACTGGACGACGCGGGGACCATTCCGCTCCGCCTGGTGGACGTCCGGCAGAGGTTCCGGCGGGGCCCCTCGGACGGGATGCCCCCGGCGCTGAATCGGTTCATCCTCGTCTCCGGGCTCGTGTTCTTCGGCACCCTGCTCGCCCGGCTGGTGTTCGGGTACTGGCGGCTGCGGATCATGAGCCCGGCCGAGGGAGGGATGCTCCTGCAGGACGCGGCGTGGGATGAGACCCGGCGGGAACAGATGCGGGTGGCGCGGTGGCGGGCCTGGGGCTGGCGGCGGGCGGCCGAGCAGGACGAGGCGGCGAAACGGGCGGACCAGTCGGAAAGGGGGCGGCCGAGATGAGCTACTGGGTGCGAGAGATCGCCGGCTGGGTGTTGATCGTGATCGGCCTGTGCGCCTTCTACCAGGCGTACGATATGCTAATGAGAAAGCGAGTATTCGAGGCGGCCCCGATGACGTTCATCGGGTTTGTCGTGTTCCGGGGTGGGATTCACCTGTTGAAGGTCGCCGTTGCCGCACAGGCGGCCCGGGGCCTTGTGAACACCGTGACCCAGCCGCCGCGGCGGCCGCGAGCCGCCGCCAAGCCGATCGGCCCGACCCCGGCGAAAACCGTCCTGCCCGGCCCGCAGCACACCCGCCCGCCGCGCGACGCGGCCGGCGCGGGGCGCGGAGTCCACCGGGCCCGGGAGTAACGGGACGCCATGCCGGAGTGGATCCACCCGGGCATCCGGGCGGTGTTCTTCGACGCCGTCGGCACCCTCCTCTTCCCGGAGCCGTCGGCCCTCGCGGTTTACGCCGACCTGGTCCGACGGTCCGGCCACGACGTGTCCGAAGCGGAGATCCGCGAGCGGTTCGTAGCGGCCTACCGGGCCCAGGAGGAGGCGGACCGCGCGGCGGGCTGGGCGACGTCGGAGGAGCGGGAGAGGGAGCGGTGGCACCGGATCGTCACCACAACCCTCCGCGGCGTTCCCGACCCCGACGCCTGCTTCCGCGAGCTGTTCGACCACTTCTCCCGACCCACGGCCTGGCGGCTCGCTCCAGGCGCTGAGAACGTGATCGGGGCGTTGACCCGGCGCGGGCTGACCCTGGGCCTGGGCACGAACTACGACGCCCGGGTGTGGCCGGTCCTCGACGGGTTCCCGGCCCTCGATCCGTTGCGACCGAGGGTGGTCGTCAGTGCCGCGGTCGGGTTTCGAAAACCGGCAACCGGGTTCTTCCGAGAAGTCATCCGGACGGCCGGCTGCGGGCCCCACGAGATGCTGTTCGTGGGGGACGACATCGACAACGACTACGAGGGTGCGTCCGCGGCGGGGCTCGACGCGGTCCTCTTCGACAGGCAGGACCGCGTCCCCCTGGTCCGCAACCGCATCAACAGACTCACCGAATTGATCGACCCTCCGGGATGACCGGCCTCACGCCCGTTTCGCGGCGAGGTCTTCCATGACCGCCTGCGCGGCCCGGAACCCGCTGCTCATGGCCCCGTCGATCGAGGCGTTGTCCCGGTGGTCCCCGCAGACGTACAGCCCGGGCAGGAGCCGGACCGGCCGGTGCCACGGGTTAAGCTTCCCGGCCGTCTGGTCCGGGAGGGCGTGAGGGATGCGGTAAACGCGGAGCAGCTGCCAGCCGGATACTGCCGCTCCGAACCAGCCGGTGAGCTGGGCACGGGCCTGGTGGTCGAGTTCGGTATCGGCATCGGGTGGAACGCCGATTACCGCCGCCGCAATGAGCGCCTTCCCGGGCGGCGCATAGCCCGGCGAGACGTTCGACATCACCGCCACGTGGTTCACCGGGCCCTGCCCTTCCCCGTCGAGCATCAGGATCGGCCCGGCCACAGGCGCGCGGTCGGAGGCGTAGTAGAGTGTCACGGTTCCGTTCGAACCGGGGTCGGCCAGTTCTCGCCCGAGGAGCCTGGCGGCCGCGGGGCCGTCGGTCGCCACGACCACCGCGCGAGCCCGGGCGCGACCTCGGCCCGCGATGGTCACTTCGCGGTGGCCGATCGACTCGACCTGAGTGTTGAGCTGAACCGATCCGGGCGGCAGTCGCGCGGCGATCTGGTCCGGGATGCTTTGCATGCCGAGGGCGGGAACGGCCCCCAATCCCTCGGCGACCATCCGGAAGACGAACCGAAAGAACCGGCTGGACGTCGCCAGCTGGTTTTCCAGGAACATACCGCCGAAGAACGGGCGGAAGAACCGGTCGATCATCACCGGACTGAACGACCCGTTCCACCGGAGGAGGTCGAGCGTGAGCCGCTCGTCCTTCGCGATCTGCTGATCCAGTCGGCCGCGGTCGATCTCCCAGAAGAGACGAATCAGCCGCAGCTTGTCCCGGGTGCTGCCGACGTGGTTGAATAGCGACCAGACCGACCCCGCCGGTTCCGCGCGGGGGTCCGCGACGCGGTGAAACTTCCCCCCGACCCGGACCAGGGCGGCCCGGGTGAACGGCTTCAGGTCCAGGGCGTCGAGGTCGAGAACGCGGCGGCCTTCGGGGTATGCCGTGAGGTAAATCTGGAACCCGCGGTCGAGCCGGTAGCCGTCCACGAGGTCCGTCCGGACCCGCCCGCCGACGCCGTCCGCTGCTTCGAGGATGCGGAAGCTGATTCCGCACTCGGCCAGCCGCTTCCCGCAGCATAGCCCGGCGAGCCCCGCCCCGACGACCAACACGTCCGGGTTCTCGGTCATGGACTGTCCGTGCGAATGCGGTAGCTGTGACGCAGGATCATGGCGAACGGGGCCCACCAGACCAGGTCGTTCGGGATGATCGTGAAGAGCCCTTCCGGCCGCGTCTGCCCCAGAAGCACGCCGAAGACCATTCCGATCGGGCCGAACAGCTTCCCGAGCAACCCGACGAGTACGAGCGGCCAGTGCCTCACCGGGTCCCGGGCGGCGATGAGGTAGCCGATACCGTACACGCCGACGATCATCCCGATGCACTGCCAGAGCTGGGGGTAGTGCAGCGGCTTGGAGGGGTCTTCCATCCCGGAGTAATAGAACGAGACGGCCGGGAACACGATCGTCCAGGCACCCCAGGCGAGGTTATAAACGCCTGCGAAAGTGAGGACGACACCCATCCACTTCGGACACGGGCGAACCTGTCGCATGACACCTCGACATCTGGGTGAACTTACAAAGTATCGCGTAGGTGTTGATCTTCCAAACGACCAGGCCGTGCGTGTCAACGGACGGTCCCGTGGGCGACCCGGCCACCGGGGTGTCCGGGTCGCCCTTTCGAGGCTACGACCGGGAAAACTTCACCGACCTGGACGGCGGTCCCGGCTATCCCCGAGGTCGTAACCGGCCGGGCATTCCTCCCCGGGTTCGAAGGGGCCATTTCCTCGTGGAACCGGTGTTTGGGACTGGGTGCCAGCACCGGTCTGGAGACCGGCGCCACGAGGACGGAATGGGTTCCCCTCGTGGCACCGGTCTCCAGACCGGTGCTGCTACGGCGGTCCGGAGACCTGGATCGTCGGTGAAGAACCGAACTGCCCGCGAGCCCGACCGGTTACACCCTGTTCTCGGACGCGGCTGACGAACCGGGTGTCCTCGAACGTGCCCGGGTCAGACGTTCGCCGGCACGACCTCGGGCGGGACGTTGTCCGTCGGCTTGAGGCGGTCGCGGATCTGCCGCGAGGCAACGCGGTTGACCACCTCCAGGTACGCCAGGGCGCTGGCCTCGATCACGTCCACGCTCACCGCCCGGGCCCGGGACAGCTTGCCGCCGTGGTCGATCTCGACCTGGGCCTCGCCGAGGGCGTCCATGTCCTGCGTCACCGACCGGACCCGGTAGTCGACCACCTTCACCGAGATCCCGGTCACCCGGTCGATCGCCTTGAACAGGGCGTCGATCGGCCCGTTCCCGATCGCCGCGTCCCGCTTCACCGTCCCGTCCGCCAGTCGGAGGGCGACCGCGGCCGAGGTCTGCGACCCGGTCCCGGCGGTGCTGGTGAACCCGACCAGGCTCCACGTGCTCCCCGTCCCGCTCTGGAGCTGGTTTTCGGCCAGCGCCTCGATGTCCGCGTCGTAGATTTCCTTCTTCTTGTCGGCGAGCTTCTTGAACTCGTCGAACAGCCGGTTCAGCTGGTCGTCGGTGAGGTGGTACCCGAGGTCGGTCACCCGCTGCTTCAGGGCGTGCCGGCCACTGTGCTTGCCGAGGACGAGTTCCGTCCGCGGGATGCCCACCTCTTCGGGCTTCATGATCTCGTAGGTGCTCCGCTCCTTGAGCATCCCGTCCTGATGGATCCCGGCCTCGTGCGCGAATGCGTTCTGGCCGACGATCGCCTTGTTCCGCTGCACCGCCATCCCGGTAATGTGCGACAGCTTCCGGCTCACCGGGTAGAGGTGGCGGGTGTTGATCCCGGTGGACAGGGCGTAGAAGTCCTGCCGGGTGCGGATCGCCATCACCACCTCTTCGAGGGCGGTATTCCCGGCCCGCTCCCCGATCCCGTTGATCGTGCATTCCACCTGCCGGGCCCCTTCCTGCAGGGCGGCCAGGCTGTTCGCCACGGCCAGCCCGAGGTCGTCGTGGCAGTGGACGCTCAACACAACCTTGTCGATCCCGCGCACCGTCTTCTTCAGGTGGCGGATGACCGCGGCGTAGTGGGTCGGGACGGCGTACCCGACCGTGTCCGGGATGTTGAGCGTGGTCGCCCCGGCCTCGATGGCCTTCTCGACCACCTCGGTGAGGAAGTCCAGTTCCGTCCGGGCCGCGTCTTCCGGCGAGAACTCGATGTCTTCGCAGTAGCCCCGGGCCCGCTTCACCCCTTCGACCGCCCGCTTGATCACCTCATCCCGGGACATTTTGAGCTTGAACTCGCGGTGGATCGAGCTGGTCGCGAGGAAGACGTGGACCCGCCCCCGGGCGGCGTCCTTGATCGCCTCCGCCGCCCGGTCGATGTCCGCCGGGTTGCACCGCGCGAGCCCGCAGATGATCGGGCCGCGGACCTCCCGGGCGATCGCCCGGACCGACTCGAAGTCCCCGGGGGAGGCGATCGGGAACCCCGCCTCGATCACGTCCACCCCGAGGTCGGCGAGCGCCCGGGCCATCTCCATCTTCTCGCCGAGGTTCATGCTGCACCCCGGGCTCTGCTCCCCGTCCCGCAGGGTGGTGTCGAAGATGATCACCCGCCCCGGGTCGGTCGTCGCTCCCATCGGTTCATCTCCATAGGCGTAAACGAAAAAAGGCCCCGGAACCAAGAGTTCCGGGGCCGTGATTACCGCAGGGTTGGGTTCAACCGTCGCGGAATGGGAGGCGGCCCCGGACATGCCGGAGGAGTCGAAGAAGCCCCCCAAGAAGTTGCGGCATCTGGTTCATCGGCTGAGTCCGAGACGGTGTTTCCCTACCCAACAGTGTACGAGCAGCCCGGCGGTCGTTCAATTCCGGTTCGGTTTTCTGCTTTCTCCCGACCGGGCGAGAGCCGGCGGTCTCGTTCACGCCAAAGCCCGTCCGGCCCCGGCCCGGAGCCCGAAGCGGGTGATCACCGATCACCCCGATACCTGCCGAAGCGGGGGTTGCCAGGCTGATTCCGGTTGAGCAGCTTGTCGTACCAGCCCACCCCGGCGTTGACGACCGGGGCGAGGCCGCCGCCCTGGACCTTCGGCTGCCACACCTCGACCCGCAGCTCGCTCCCGGATCGCCGGACGGCAACCTGGGCCGGGGCGAGGCCGTCCAGGGACTTCAGTAGGGTTGCCCACGCCTTCGACTCGTCCTGCTTCTGGTCGTTGGCTTGGTCGGGGGCCTCCTCGGAAGGCCTGACCTTTGTCCCCGGGGTGACCGGGGTGATCGGCACGACAGGTCCGTCCGGCCGGGTATCCTCCGTCAGCAGCCGGAACACCCCGCCGAAGCCGAGCGTGCCGAACACGGCCACGGGGTCCGCGGGCGCGGCCACCCCGCCGTTCGCGGGGACCACCGAAGCCGCCTCGTCACCGGCCGCCGCGGCGGCGACAAGCTTCCGGTCGAGCCCGACCACGAACACCCCGTCCTTCCGCGCATAGTGGACGGCCGCCTTCCACGGCAGCGCGCCCCCGGGGAGCGACAGCACCTTCACGCCGTTCACCGTCTCGGAGGACGGCTGGGGCGGGTCGGAGTGGCCCAGCTCGGCGACGAGCTTCGGGAGGAAGTCTTCCCACCCGGCCGCCGCGTCGGGGCCGTTCGTGTGCAGCACGAGCATGGGCAAGTGTCGTCCGCCCTTCGGGATCTCCTGCTTCGCGGGCAGGAGCACCGTCACGGCCCGGGTCTTGCCGATCAGCCCCGCCGCGACCGAGAGCTTGTACTTGGCTTCCCACTCTTTGATCGCTTCGCCCGGGAGCTGGCCGAGCTCGCCGTCCGCCTTTGCCATCGCGTCGAGCAGCCCGATCACGGTGGCGGCCCGGTCTTTCTCGGGGAGCGTGACCGCGACCGCGAACGTGGCGGGTGCCGGCGCGTGGTGCAACAACTCGACCTTCACCCCGGCCCCGGCCAGGAAGTCGAAGAGGGGACTCTTGTGGGCGGGGTCGAACACCCCGGCGACGGTCACCGACACCCCCCCGTCACGGAACCAGGCGCACCCGGCCAGGTACCGGACGGCTTTCCCGTTCGCCACCAGCCGGAACCACCCGAGGGCGTCCGGCTCGATGGTACCGCCCTCGTTCCGCCGGGCCTCGTCGTACCTGGCGCAGAACTCGGGGGCGTTGGCGAAGAAGAATAACCCCGGACGGCGGTGAGAGGCGGCCGCCTCCTTGAAGGCCGGGGTGCCGGCGAGAGAGCCCTTCTTTTTTCCCTGGAACCGCGTCACCACCTCGCCCACCGCCGCCTTGCTGGTCCCGGCCACGAACAGGCCGGGGATGTAGGCGAGTGTCAGCTCGTGGGTTCCCTCGGTGGGGGGCTTGTCGTTCGCGAGCCGTTGCTGTCCGGTGTTCGGGTCGAAGGTGTAGGCCGGTTGGCGGAACTGGTAGACCGGTACGTCGCCCAGCGTCCCCACCTTCCGGACCGTCGTCATGGTCAGCAGCGCGCGGGCGGCGAGGCCCGCGGCCTGGCTGTCCCCGGTCAGAACCGCCCCGGCGACCTCGGCGTCGCCCTGCTCGTTGAACCCGGTGAGCCCGACCGCCACCCCCCGGAACTTTCGGACCTCTGCCGCCATCTCGGGTGAAGCCAGAAGCCCGAGGAAGGCGAGCTGGTCCTTGCCCACCAGGTCCCGCGCGTCCTTGGCGGCGTCGCGGCGGGAGTGGATAAACGCGATGCTGTCTGCCAGCGCGGTGCCCTTGACCACCGCGGCAAGTTCGGGCCCGAGGGCGGCCGGGTCGTGGAGCTCGGCGTAGGCGAGAGTGCCCGGCGGGAAGAGGTCGGCCGGGTCGGTCACGTCCGCAGCCCGGCCGGCCGGGGCGCAGACCACCGCCAGGAAGACGGCGACGACGGACCGGTGGAGCGGGTTCAAAGCGGCACTCCAGGAGGGAAGTGGTGCGGGTGGTTCGTCCACGTCGGGAATCAATCCGTCTCCACGGTACGGCCGAACCGGACGATCCGCAAGCGTGGACGGCGGATCGAGTACTGGTAGGTCCGGCGCGACCCGGACCTGCCCGGATTGCCACGAAAACCAAGTGCAAGAAAATCCATCTCGGCCCGTAATCTTAGTGATCGTTGTGACAGGGGGTCACGCCGACTTCAACCAACCACTCGGGAGCTGTCATGCCAGCCCAGCTTTGGGACGAGAACCATCCCGGCATTTACGTCGAGAACAGTGCCCCGTTCTTCTCCCAGACGTGCGCCGCGCTGAACTCCATCCGGACCAAGGACGTGGGCAAGAACCTTCTCAAACTCATCAGCCATAACTGCCGGTACTACACCGAGGCCGGGACCGGACAGACGGGGGAAACGGACCGGTATGTGGTGATCATCCCGACCGTCGGGGATGCCGGGAACACCGAGAACACCCGGCACGTCGCCCGCGAGTTGGCCACCATTCACCCGAGCGATCTGGTTCAAATCGTCGTCGGCAAAGGGAGCGGCTCGTCGGTTTCATTTCACTCGACCCGGACGACCATTGGAACGCCCCCGAACCAGCTGGTCCGCCCGCCGTTCATCGGTCTGGCCCACGAACTGATTCACTCCCTGCACGCGCTGACCGGCGACCTCCTCAAGCCGTACGACTCGGACTGGAGCAGTACCGGCGGGGCCGCCCACGAAGAGGCCCGAACGGTCGGCCTGGGGATGTATTCGTCCGAGTTTTTCTGTGAGAATGCGATCCGGGCGGAACACGGCCTCACCCGGCGGACGAACTACGGAGGGTTGGACATGTCGCACCTCGTTCCCCTCGTCACGCGGTCGCGGTCCAGCGCGGTATCGTCCCCCTCGCCCGGGCGGGCACGCTCTAACGCCCTGATCGGCGGCCACCGGCGGGTGTGACCAGCCGGCCTTGCATTCGTCGGGCGTGTCGGGCCGGCTATGAGGGCTCGACGGCAGCGGTACGGCGGCTCCATTGCGGGCCTGGCTACACCCTGTGAATGCCACGGCCCTTATCCCACGTGCCGGCCACCCGCATCCGGGCGGGTTACGGCGGGGTGACCTTCGTCCGCCCCAATGCGGCCGCGGCCTCGACGGTCAGCCGGGCCGCGGCCGGGCCGGCCGCCCACTTCTTCAAGACCTCGCGGGCCTCCGGCGAGCTGATCCCTTCCAACACCTCGACCGCCCGCAGCGCCCGCAAGTCGTCGGGCCGCGTCGGCGGCCCTTCGATCTTCGTGAGCACCCCGGCCGCCAGGGTCCGCACCTCCGGGCTCGCGGATTGTTCGACGGCGGCCCGGACCGCCGGCCCGGCCGCCGCGCCGATCGCTTCCAGGTCTCGCGCCGCGGACTGGCGGGTGAGAAAGTCTTCGCTGCCCAGGGCGGCGACCAGCTTCGCGACCCGCTCGGCCGGGGTCGCCGTCGGGACCGGGATTTTGTCGGCAAGGAGCTTCACGGTCTCGGTCGGGGACCGGTACAGGAATTCAATCCCCCGCTGCGCCTGGGCCGGATCCGGGGAGGCCAACATCCGCAGGGCTTCGTCCGCGCCGATCGCCCCCACCGGCCCCTTGCCCCCCGGCTGGGCCGACAGGTCCCACACCAGGGCGGTGCCGTCTGCCGCGGTGGAGACGAGAGTCTTTCCGTCTGCCGACAGGGCCAGTCCGGTCACCGTCCCGTCGTGCCGGTCGAGGTTCACGACCGGGTTTCCGGTCGCCACGTCCCAGACGGTGATCAGCCCGTCCTGCCCGCCGGTAATGAGGCGCTTTGCGTCCGGAGTGAACTCCGCAATCCCGACGCCCGCGTCCGCCGCCGGGTACTGGATCCGGCGGACGACGGTCCCGGTCCGCAGGTCGAAAATGACCGCCTCGGCGTCGCCCCAGGCGGCGAGATGCCGCCCGTCCGGGGCGAACGTCACGCCGCCCGGGTTCGGGATCGCCTCGATCTCGAACCGCTTTTTCCCAGTGCCGACCTCCCAGACCGAGAGCGGGGACGTGGTGACGGCGACGAGCCGACCGTCCGGCGAGATCCCGATCCGGAGCGGGTTCTCCGCCGGGCCGACGGGAAACGCACGGACCGCCTTGCCCGTCTTGACGCTCAGGACCGAAACCGCGCCCCCGCTCACGAGCGCAATCCGGTCGCGGTCTCCCGTACAGAACGAAACACCCACCGGGGTTTCAGCTGGTGCGGGTATCTTGGTCGTGACTTTCCCGGTTATTCCTTCGATGATCTGAACCTCGGACCCCTCCCCGGAGGGGATCTGAACGACTGCCAGACCCGACCTGGCGTCCCAGGTGACCTGGCTACCGGGTTCGACGGGGAGCTCGTACACCTTCCCGGGCTTTCCGGTGAGGGGGTCGAACGTCCGGACCTTCCCCTCGGCATCTACACAGGACACGGTTTTCCCGTCGGCGGAAAAGCCGGGATCGGAAACGACCGGCAGGCGCTCGACCTCCGGCCCCTTCCCGGTCTTCGGCTCCCAGATCCGGATTCCCCCGCTCTCGTCGACGGCGGCGGCGAACGCCGCGTTCGGGGCCAGCGCGAACGGGGCCCGCACGGTCTTCTCCCCGTCCCCGGGCAACGGCCACGACTCCTTTTTCTCCCCGGTCGCGGCGTCGTAGCGCGTCACGGTCCCGTCGGGGAACTGGCCGAACACCGACTTGCTGTCGGAGCTGAAGCGGCAGTTCAGGACCGGGTTTTCCGGCGGGGTAAAGCCCTCCTCCGGTTCCTCGGCGTCGAGGGAGTACACGCGGAGCTGGTCGCCCGCGATGGCGATCCGCTTCCCGTCCGGGGCGAAAGCGAACTCCGGCAGGTCGGCCTGCGTTTGATACGTCCGCACCCGCTTCCCAGCCTTCAGGTCCCAGAGCCAGATGCCCGTCTTCTGTCCCGCGGCGGCAAGCCACCGGCCGTCCGGGGAGAAGCCCATCCGCAGCGGCGGCTGGTCCCCGGCGACCTTCAGCTCGGAGCGGGTGTTGCCGGTCTGGAGGTCGATCAGGACGACCTTGTGTTGCGTGCCGGCGGCGAGCGTGCGGCAGTCCGGGTGAACGGCGATGATGGAGACGTTTTCCGGGAGAGATTTTTCCGGCAACTCCCGCACCGCACTCCCGGCCGCCGGGAGCCAGATCTTGCACCGGGTGTCGTCGCCGATCACGACACTCCCGTCGCGGGCGAGGACGGCCGTCGTGACCGGGACGTTCAGCCGGGCGACCTCTTTCCCGGTCGCGGGGTCCCAGAGGCGGATACCATCCTCGGCCGGGGAGATACTTCCGAGGAGCTTCCCGTCGGGGGTGAACGCGAGGCCGGACGGTTCGTTTCCGTGCCGCAGGCGGACCGTACCCAGCCTGGCAACCGCACCGGCCGGGAGTGGGTCGCCGTGGCGGTCGAACCGCGAAGGGCCGGCCGGGGTGGGGGCCGACGGGCGGATGGGCCGGAGCTGACCGGCCCGCGGCCCCCCCGGTCCGCCGGGGGCCGGCGGGGGAACCGGAGGAGCTGGGCGAACGGCCGGCTGCACGCGGATCAACGCGACAGGAGGACCGCCGAACGGGTTCGGGAGGACGGCCTGCAGCCCGACCAGGGCACATCTCTCGGCCAGCAGGTCGGTCGGAAAGGCCGCGAGCACCACAAGCACGAGCACAACGACCGACCCGCACCTCGTCCACCGGATCATGAGATCTCCCCCGCGCTGCTGGGTCGGTCTTCGTCTGGCCCGGTCCGGTGGCCGTCAAAACCCGGACCGATCCCGGCGGGCTCCCCGCCCGGAGGTCGGGCATTTCGCCGGAGACGGCCGTCCCGTTCGCCGCGGCCAGGCACAACCTCGTCACCCACCGGGCGGCCGGCCGTCTCCTACCGACTATCTTACTTCGCCGGCTTCAGCTCGGTCTTGGTCGTCCAGGCCAGGGCGTTGACCAAAAGCCGGGTGAAGGTCTCGTTCTTGAAGTCGTCGGGGTGACCCAGGGAGGTGTAGAACACCCGCCGGCCGTCCTTCTCCCTCACCCACGCGACCGGCTCCGACTGGTCGGGGATCGATCCCTTCAACAGAACGGTCACGTCGGCCGCCACGTTGGGGTTTTTGTACAAGCTGCCGTTTGACTTGAAGTCGACCACACCCTTCAGGACCGGGTGATCTTTGGCGGCGGCCGCGACCGTCACCGCGCACGCCGGGCCGGCCCCGTAGTGGTTCTTGTAGTCGCCCCCAAAGACGAGGGTGTCCATCTCCAGCCAGTCCTGAAACCCGTGGCTCGCGGTCCGGATGCCGATGACCGGCTTCCCCGACTGCACGAACTTCTTCACCCGCTCCAGGTCGGCCGGGGGGATCTTCAACCGGCGGGTGAAGAACACCGCCACGTCCGCGGTCTCGAGGGTCTCCAGCCCGCCGATCTCCTTCTCCGTCCTGGCGAAGGCGCGGGTGCATTCGACCGGGTACGCCGCCTCCAGGTACTTCGCGAACCCCGCGAGCGATTCATCGGACTTATACTCGAACGACCCGGACACGAGACACACCCGGAGCTTCTTGCCACCGGGCGGGACGAGTCCGCCCGTGCTCTTCGGCGCGGGCTTTCCGGGAAGCCCGGACGCCAGGTACGCGAACAGGTCGGCGACCTCGGGGTCGGTGAGGGTGTCGAGCAGTTTCTCGGGCATGAGGGAGATCGCGGACGGGGTCATGGCCTCGACGTCGGCCTTGGCGATCACCGTCTTCTGGGGCTGGTTGTTGATCACGTTCACGAGGGTGACCGAGGCCCCGCCCGACTCGCCGACGATCCCGGACACCTTCCGGCCGTCGACGGTCGTGACGTTGTGGACGACGTATTCGGGGCGGATGTACCCGGACGGGTCCACGATCTGGGCGAGCAGGTACCCGCGGTTCTTCCGGTCGGCGGTGGTCAGGTCCGGGCCGACTTTCCCGCCCTCCCCGTGCAGCTGGTGGCACGCCGCACAGTGCTTGGCGAAGAGGGCCTTCCCCCGTACCGGGTCGCCCGCCTTCTCGCGGGACAGGACGACGTTCAGCCAGGTGATCCGGGCCTGTTTCTCGCCCGCCGTGGCCGAGGCCAGTTTGCCGAAGTGCTTCTCGACGAGGGCGGTCAGGACCTTGTCGTTCAGGCCGACGGCGGCGCGGGCCTGGTCGATGGTCAGATCGGCCTTCGGGAAAGTGCCCTGGTCGACCGCCTTCAGCAGTTCGACGCCGGTGTCCGGTCGCGCGAGGAGGGCCTGGACGGCCCGCTTCTTCACGGCCGCCGACCACGCCGGGTACTGGGCCAGGAGCGACCCCGCCAGTCCGGGGGGGTTGGCGACCTCCACGGCCCCGAGGACGCCGACGCGCAGGGCGTCCGTCTTCGCGTCCTTGAGCATCGTCAGGGCGGTCGTCCCGGTCGCCGGGTCCTGGGTCCGGGCGAGCACGTCGAGCCAGGCCACTCGGTCCGCCTCGGGGTGCGTCCCGTCCGCCACCCGGGCCCAGGCCCGTTTTCGGGCCGCGGTGTTGCCGAGCCGGAGCAGAATCCGCAGCAGGGTATCGTCTTCGGGTAGTGCTTTGGCCAGGCCCGCGAGCTCGCCTTCGAGTTGTTTGGCGGTCGGCGTCACCCCGCCCGACACCGCGGTCTCGATCGGCCGCAGGACGAGCGGGGCGAGGGTCTTGTCGCCCTCCTTCACGGCCGCCCGAACGTCGCGGACGATTTCGCGAAGGACCGCCACGGCTTCCGGGGATTCGACGGCCACCAGGCGACGGACGGCGCGCTCGTAGATCGGGGTGTTGATCGGGCGCGAAAACGTCGTCCGGTGTTCGAGGATCTTGATCCAGCCGGCCGGGTCGTCGGCGATCTTGTCCTCGACGGCCCACCAGGTCACGAGGGTGAGGAACGGGTCGGCCGGGTCTTCCCGCTGGGTGAGCAGTCCGGCGACGATCGCCCTGGCGTCGGCGGCCGGCAACCGCTTGGCGGTGCATGCCAGCTGAACCTTCACGACCGGACTCGTCTCGGCCGCGGCGAGCGTGGCGAGGGCGTCGCGGGTCCGGGAGTCGAGGGGGTTCGCCCCGTCCCCGATGAACCGCACGGCCCAGGCCCGGACGTGCTCGTTCGAGTGGTGAAGGCAGGCGAGGGCGACCGACGCATCCCACCCGCCCGAGACGTATAGCGCCCACATCGCCTCCAGAGCGTGCTCGCCCTGGTCCTTCGCCCGCATCGCGTCGAGCGTGGCGTAGGTCGTCTTGTCCTGCCGCTCGGCGAGCAGCCGGCGGGCTTCGTTCCGCCACCATTTGTTCGGGTGCTTCAACAGCTGCACCAGCTCCGCGCTCGTCTTCTTCCGCAGGTCGAACGCCGGCAGCTTCGGCGTGCCCTTGTACTCGATCTTGTACACCCGGCCGTTGGTGCGGTCCCAGCTGTCGACCGGGTCGAGGTGGGCCGCCCGGCGGTCGTAGAAGTCCACCACGAAAACCGACCCGTCCGGCCCGAGGAGCAGGTCGATCGGCCGGAACCACGGGTCATTGGCCTCCAGCAGGTCGCCGCCGTGGCTCGCCTTGAACGACGACTTGACTGCCTCCAGTTTGTGCCAGTAGACCGCGTTCGAGAGCAGGTTCGCGGCGATGTACTGGTCGCGGTACTGCGGCGGGAACGTGTCGGCCTGGTAGAGGATGCCGCCGCAGGTGACGTGCCCGCCCTTGAACCCGGCGTACGGGACGTGGTCGAAGTACCCGTAGGTGTGCGGGTTGTGCAGCGGGCCGTGCTTGCTGAACCCCTTGACGTAATACCCCCCCTGCACCTGGTGGAGCATCGCGAACCCGCCCCAGTTCGTGCCGGCGATCGCCTGCCCGTGCCTGTCGAAATCGAGCCCGTAGGTATTCCCGCCGCCCTCGCTGAACAGCTCGAACCGCTTCGTCTTCGGGTGGAAGCGCCAGATCCCTTGCTGGAACTCGACCGGCGCGGCCCTGGGGTCGGCCGGGTTCTTGATCTTGCACGTACTGGTGCTCCCGGCGGCCCCGTAGAGCCACCCGTCCGGCCCCCACTGGAGTGAGTTCGCGAGCGAGTGTGTGTCGTCCATGCCGAACCCGGTGAGGAGCACCTCCGGGTCGCCGTCCGGCACGTCGTCCTCGTTTTTATCGGGGTAGAAGAGGAGGTACGGCGGTTGCGCGACGTACACGCCGCCGTTCCCGATGCAGAACCCGCTGGCGATGTTCAACCCGGTGACGAAGTCCTTGCTCTTCCGGTAGACCCCATTCTCGTCCGGGTCGTAGCAGATGGTGAGCCGATCAGCCCCCTTCGGCCCGTGCGGCGGGGGCTCGGGGACCTTATCCCAGATCGTGCGGAGGTACTGGTCCTGCTTCACCGGCTTGAGCCCGGCGTAATTCGGGTACTGGAGGTATTGCAACACCCACATCCGGCCCTGGGCGTCGAAGCTGATACTCACGGGCTGCCGGATCATCGGCTCGGCGGCGACCGTGCGGGCGGTGAACCCCTCGGGGAGCTTCATCCGTTTGACGGCTTCCTCCGGGGTGTAGCCATCGGCAAAGGCGGTGGCCGGGAAGACGAACGAGGCGAGAAGGAGGGACAGAAGGCGATGGGGCATCGGGGAAGGCTCCGGGTGCGGAAGGCTCGGAGCTTTGAGAATGAGTTACCGGCGCGTGAAATGCAAGCCCCGACCGGGGTGCGGGTGCGATCGCACGGTTGCGATGGTCATCCCGCGATTCGGCCGACGCCCATCCGAGAGCACCGGCGTACCCATACGATTAAACGAACGGGGCCGAGGGATGTTGATAGGCCTTCAGGTCAACGACTGGTACTGCCGCTTGCGCGCGCCATTCCGTAGAGCGCGTGGGGGAGTGCTTCGATGATGGGTTTTCCAATCCGAACGAGGATCGCAACTGGTATCCCAAGAACCTCAACTATGCGAGAGCAGAGAAAATCGGCTCTGGACACACGAGTTTCGGGTGTGATCTGCCACCGGTAATGACCTTCGGGCAGTGAGATCTTGCGTCCGCCCGCATACCCTACGAGGGCACCATCCGGTTGCCGCACAAAGCCGACGTGGTAACGCCGTTCGATGGACGACTGGTCGATCGGAGTGAGGGATAAACCGGCCTCGTCGGTCGCGAAGAGTTTGTAGGTCGCGTCGTAGGGGGCCTTGAACGTCTCGGGCTTCTGCCCCGGGTGGTATTCGATTGCCAGGGCGTGACGCGGAGACGACCGACAGCCCCCGGCGAGCGCCACGAGAGTGGCGGACGCGATCAGCGTGAATCGAGACACGGGCGGACTCCCGAATCGATTGCGGTAACGTCGGTGGAGAGGAGCTTTACCCGGCGTGCCTGAGATGGGCATGATCGGGCGACGAACGGACTCAGCGCCACGCCGAATGCGGCTATGGTCCGAGTTGCCTCTTGCCGTGCTGGTGCGAATCCATCATCCTTCATCCCAAACCCACCCCGAAGGATCGTCATGACCCCTCTGCACGCCACATCCGCCCGCGGGCGCCAGCTCGCCCTTCTCGCCGCCCTCCTCGGCTGGATGTTCGACGGGATGGAAATGGGCCTGTTCCCGCTCGTCGGCAAGGACGCGCTGCGGGACCTGCTCGGCCAGTCGGCCCTCCAACCCGAAATCGATCTCTGGTACGGCGTGGTCATGGCCTGTTTCCTGATCGGGGCCGCGACCGGCGGGGTCGTCTTCGGCTGGCTGGGCGACAAGATCGGCCGGGTTCGGGCGATGACGGTCAGCGTCCTCCTGTACTCCTTCTGCAGCGGGCTCAGCTCGGCCTCGACCACGCCCGCGCAGCTGGCGGTCCTCCGGTTCCTCGGGGCACTCGGGATGGGGGGCGAATGGGCCCTCGGGGTGGCGCTCGTCATGGAAGTGTGGCCGAACACCTCCCGGGCCTGGCTGGCCGGCTGGATCGGGGCGTTCGGGAACCTCGGCTACACGGTCTGCGGGCTGATCGCGCTGGGGCTGACGAGGCTGCAGGCGGGTGAGCTCAACGACGGGCTGACGGCCGCCGGGTTGCCCGCCGACTGGGCCGACGCCTTGACCGCCAACCGGTACTGGCGGCTGTTGATGTTCATGGGGGCCATCCCCGCACTTCTCACCCTCTTCATTCGCCTGTTCGTGCCCGAATCCGAGAAGTGGACGAAGGAGAAAGAGGCCGGGGCGGCGTCGCACTGGTCGGGCTCGGACTTGCTGGCGGTACTGGCCGGGGCGGTGGCGGCCGGCGGCGTGGTCGCCTTGTGGGCGGTCAAGAATGTCCCGTTCGAGGCGCAGGTGGCCGGGTCGCTGCTCGGGCTGGTCGCAGTCACCGTCGGTTACCTCTACCCGGCCAGGAGATATCTCGACCGGGCGGGGTTCGTCGGGCCGGCCCGGCGGGCGACCCTTGGACGCATGCTCCTCGGGGCCGGGCTCAGCGGCGTCCCCCTCCTCGCGACCTGGTCCGCGGTGATGTGGATGTACCAGTGGGTCGGGAAGCTCCCGGGCGGCGACGTGCCGGAAGCCCGGCCGCTCATCCAGATTTCGTCGTCGATCGGGGCGGCGCTCGGGTGTGTCGTCGCGGCCGTGTTGGGTGGGATCTACGGCCGGCGGGTGGTGTACGTCGGGCTGTGTCTGATGTCACTCGCGGTGGTGGTCGGGTTCTACCAGCTGAACACGGCCTACGGGTCGGCCTTCATCCTGTCGGCCGGGCTGATGGGGATGGTGACGGCCGGGTTCTACGGCTGGTTGCCCCTGTACCTCCCGGAACTGTTCCCCACGGCGGTGCGGGCGACTGGACAGGGGTTCGGGTTCAACTTCGGGCGGATCATCGCGGCGGCCGGCAACCTCCAGATGGCAAGCCTGCTCGCGTACTTCAACAACGACTACGCCCAGGCGTGCGCGGTGGTCGGCGTCGTTTACGTGTTCGGGATCGGGCTCATCGCCTTCGCCCCCGAGACCAAAGGGAAGCCGCTGCCGGAGTAGCCGAAGTGCAACGGGTCGGGATGTGGGGGCAGGCTTCCAACTTGCCCAGGCCGACGGAAGACATCCGGCTGAGCACGGGGCCAAGTTCCAACCCGCCCCGGATCACCCCGGACCTCGGGCAAGTTGGGAACTCGCCCCCACACGTATCGCCCGGGATTCTCCCAAGTTTCAACCGAACCATTCACCGGTTAAAGGCCGGCACCTTCTTCACCCGTCCACGGATGTCGGTCAGGACAGCGCCGAAGCGGTCGTCCCCGGCGTCGCTGTAATCGTCCTCGAACCGCTCGACCGAGAGACCGTCGCGCAGCCCGCCCGTCTCCGGAAGACAGTCCGCCAGTGTGAACTTGGCCGCCGCCCGACGCAGGATGTCCGGGGTTTCCCGGGCGGCACCGGCGAACGCGACGCCCGCGAGCTCCGCCGCCAGGCCGGGGAAGCTGAGCCCCGCCTGTCGCTGGGTCCCGACGAGGGAGAGCGACCGGTTCACCGCCAGCTCCTCGGCCCGGGTCGGGGTGAGAAGCTCCCCGGCCCCGCACCCGATCACGAACCGCCGACACAGGTCGCGCCGGCCCCGGATGGTCGGGTTCCCGAGGACCGGGAGGCGCTCCTCCCGGTCGGCATCCGATTCGGCTCCCTTGACAGCCTCCGCCGTCAACGCGTCCGATCGCAGGCCGTCGGAGTCGTCGAGGGCCACAGCGAGCCCGAGCAGGAACCCGGCGGTCCGGTCCGGACTGTCCGCCGGGAGCCCGTCGACGCCCAGCGCCGCGGAGGCCGCCGCCTTCACGTAGGCCGCGGTCAGATCGTCGCCGGTGATCGCTCCCGGCCCGGTGTTCGCCCGGGCCCGCTCGGCAACCGCCCGCACGACCGCGCGGGCGACATCGTCGCGGGGAGACCGGGCGGCCTTCGCCCCCGGCTCGGGGGCCTTCGGGTTCACCACCCCGGGGTCTTTCTTCGGGTCCGGGTTCTTGACGATCTCCCGGTCGAGCTCGGCGAGGTAGGCGATCGCGAGCGGGTCGCCCGGCCGGACCTTCTGGAGCGCCTTGTAAACCCGCGCCAGCCGGGTCCGGTTCGCGGCCGCCACGTCGGCCACATTCGCCACCGGCCCGCGGCGGAGCTCGTCGGCCCACAGATTCATGACCAGGGTGTTGAGCGGGTCGAACCGGAACCGGTATTGCGGAATCCGCGCCAGCCCGTCGGCCACCTTCGGCCGCATCACCGAGCCCGGATCGGGGCTGAGCGTCGCCCCGAGGGCCAGGCCGAGGTGGTGGATCAGCACCTCGACCTTGTCCGGCTCCGCCTTCGGGACCCATTCGCGAATGAGAACATGCGTGGTGGGGAACGCGCGGGTCGCCCCGAACGAGGCGGCGTCCTTTTCCCGGTCCTCGACCTTTCGGCTCGTATACCCGACGGCGAGCTGGCCCGGCTTGACCTTCACCCGCCCCTCGAAGTCGGTGAGGAGCCCGCGCAGGTCCTTGATCGTCGGGTCGGACTCCCAGGTCTCGAACCCGGCGAAGACGAATCGCACCCCGGAGTGCGCCTCGACGACCGCGGCGGCCTCTTCGAACCGCGTCCGGATGGCCTCTTGCCAGAGCCGGTCGGTGCGGGGGTCGACGTCGTCCACGAGCAATGTGATCGGGATTTTGACGGGCTCGCGGGGGGCGGGGTTGAGCTCCGGTCGGGCGTCGCGTTCGGGCGGGGCGTCGGGGAGTTCGATCCCTTCCAACCGCCGGCCGGCTTTCTCGTCCGGAAGAAAAACATAGGCGTTGTACGGGTCCAGCCGAAGGGTGACGTTCGCCGGACGAGTGGGGAAAGTGATGTCCGCAGGCCCGGATACGGTGACCGGGGCGACCTGGGCCGGGGCCAGAGTGACGGTCTGCCCCTTCCGGTCGGACCCGCCGACGGTGAACGTGATCTCCCCCGGGGTGAAGTTCGCGACGACCACCACCGCCGCCGGCGCGGGCTGGGCCAGCACCACTCCGACGACCACACCGAGCAGATATCGCCGCATACTTTGTCCCCCGGACTGATCCACCGGCGACCCGGGTATGATGTCGCCCGCGGAACCGCCTGGAACGACTTTAACACCCCTGAGAAGGGGGTCAAGCCGGCGTGGGGACCGCCTCACCGGCCGGCGCCGGCGCCAGCATGTCGCGGACCTTGCGGGCCAGGACGTCCAATTGGAACGGTTTTTGGAGGAAATGTAACATCCCGCCCGTCGGGCCGGAGGTGCAGACGTCGGACCCATACCCGGAGAGGTAGAGGACTTTCAGTCCCGGTCGGGAGCCTTGCAACACGCGGGTGAGCTCCGGCCCTTTCATCCCGGGCAGGTTGACGTCGGTCACGAGCACGTCGACCGGCCCGGGGTGGGCGGAACAGATCCGGATCGCCTCCTCGCCGGCGGGTGCGGCCACGACACGGTAGCCCTGCGCGGTGAGGGCCATCTGGAAGAGTTTGCGGATCGCGTCCTGGTCTTCGACCAGTAGGACCGTCACCGGGCGCTGCGTGCCCGGGCCGGGGCCCTCCGTACCGGTTCCTCCGTTCATACGGCTCTCTATCTCATGGGCGAGGGTGTGCTCGGGCGGAACACACCGGGGGCGATGACTCACTCGTCCGACCGCGCAAACGTGGTCCATGGCGCAGGAGGGTTGATTTTGATGATCGAAGGAGATGGTTGATTATTTGCCCCGGATCTTTCCCGATGGGCCGGGAAATCCGGCCGTCACGCCCGCCGGGTCGGCTTGACCTTTTCGAAGATGAGCCCGACGAGTTGTTCCAGGAGTTCCACGTACTCGGTCCCGGCGATTTCGCGGACCTGGCAGACGAGGTGCCGCCGCCGCTCGATCAAATCCACGAAGTTCTCGACCCCGAGTTTTTCGAGGGGCCCTGCGGGGCCTTGCATGTCGAGCAGTTCCTGGACTTCTTCCGGCCGGAGGTCGGCGGCCCGGTCCTTGTTCCGGTCGAGCCACCCGAGGAGGTCCGGGAGGGTGGCCCGTTCGTAGAGGAGCTTCAGCGCCTCCTCGTCGGCCGGAGGCTTGCCGTGCATCCGGGGGAGGAGTCGTTCGAGTGGAAGGTTGCGGAGTTCACTGACGGTCAGGCCGAGGGCATCGGCGCACTGGCTGACGGTCGCGTTCCGTAGACGTCTTTTCGGCCCGCCGTGCAAGATCTGCCGGACGGTGTGCCGGTTCAGCTTGGAAATCCGGGCGAAGTCTTCCTGGTTCCACCCGCGTTCCTCGACCAGTCGCGCAATCTTATTCGCCAGTTCCGCGCCCCCGGAACCGGATGACACCCCGTTCATCCGTGCCTCTCTCTTTCAGACCACCCCGCATAGGAGCTGCTTCCGGCATTTCCCCGGCGGAGGCGCCGCGAGTCCGACCCTCCCTCTCATCCTAATACCCACTTGACCTGCCGTAAGCGCGCCGGAGTGTGAGTTGGGTGAAAAATGTCGCCGGCCGGTCCCTCCCACCTCACCAAGGGCGAATTCGCGCCACGGGTGAAGTAGGCAGGACCGGCCGGCGGGGTTCACTCCCGTCCAGGCGGAGCGGTCAGTACGGGCTGGTCGTCCCGTTCAGCTTCGGCCCGGAGACCGGGGTAACCGGGAGGGCCGGCACGACGACCGCACCCGGGGTCGGGATGGAGATCGACGGCACCGCGCCGGCGTCGGCCCCGTTGCCGCTGACCTTCGGCGGGGCGACCTTGGGGATCTCCTTCGGCTTCGGCATTTCCTTCGGCGGGTCGGCCGAGGGCGGCACGGCCGGAGCCGCACCCGGGGGGAGCGGCGCCGCGCACCCGGCGATGGCGGGGGTGCCGACCGCGCACCCGTCGCAGCCGCCGCAGTCGGCCTTGTGGTGCTTCCCGAACTTGCTCTTCAGGCGGTCGAGCAGGCTCGGCCGGGCGGACCCACAGTCGTTACACGGCGCCGGGGCGCAGGTCGCGCACGGGGCCGGCGCACACCCGCAGGCGGCGCTCTTGTGCTTCCCGCACAGGCCGCCACCCATCCGGCTCTTGAGCCGGTCGAACAGGCCGGCCTTGCTCCCGGCGCACGGGTCGCAACACCCCCCGCTCACGACCGGGCCGCACCCGCCCGGCCCGCACCCGGGTCCGGCGCTGACCACCGCCGGCGGTGGGGCGACGGGCGCACCTGGGGCCGCGTCCGCCCCGGCCAGTATCGTGGAGGTCATCATCAATAGCGCGGCATTCACGAGAGCTGTCCTCCTTTCGCGGGCCAAAAAATGCTGATTCGAGACAGCCGGTCCGGCCCGTGGGTCCGCTCCTGCACCAGCGCCACCGGGCCGGAGCGGAAACGGCCGGGGCCACGATCTTGCACGATTTGGAATCGACGCGACATGACGGAGTTCGTAATCCCTCTGCCCGAAATCCGGGCACGAATGCGGCCTTCTAAGGCGGGTGGTATCACCGACGAAGAGGTTGAGTCAATCTCCGGAAATGTCGCGCAGCTGGGGCCGACAGAACCGGCAAAGTCGTGGGCTTGTACCGGCCCGAACGATCAGGGACTTTGCTCCGGCCCATGCCGGCCTTGCCCGAGAGGTGTACATCAGTTCTAACTGAGGGGATCGGTGGATTCCGGTCGGTCGAGGTCGGCCGCGACCCACGCCCCTTCAGGGGACTATTGTGAGACTGACCCCGAGGTGATCGACCGGCTGGAAGGACGGCTCCCCGTGTCCCGAGTCGAGAAAGTCTGGCACCTGCTTCCGTCCGACCCGGACGCGATGAACCGCCTCGCCGCCGCCGCCCGGGTGGCGCCGGTGGTCGCCCAGCTGCTGCTGAACCGGGGCGTGTCCGACCCCGGCCTGGCCCGCCGGTTCCTCGACGCCCCGCTCTCCGCCCTGCATCCGCCAGACTCCCTTCCCAATGTCCCGGCCGCCGCCGACCGACTCTACCGGGCTGTGACCGAGAAGCGGAAGATTTGCGTTTACGGCGACTACGACGTGGACGGCGTAACCGGCACCTCCATCCTCCTCCAGCTGCTCACCCGGCTCGGGGCGGACGTCGAGTTCCACGTCCCTCTGCGGCTGGCCGAAGGGTACGGCCTCAACGGCGACAAGCTCGGCGAGCTCCGGGCCCAGGGCGTCGCGGTGGTCGTGAGCGTGGACTGTGGGATCGCGAGCATCGAGGAAGCGGTCGAAGCCCGGCGGCTCGGACTCGAACTGATCATCACCGACCACCACGAGATGAAGACCCGCGACGGCAGCCCGCTCCTCCCGGACGCCGAAGTGCTGGTTCACCCGCGGTTGCCGGGCAGCACCTACCCGTTCGACGGCCTGTCGGGGGCGGGGGTGGCGTTCAAGCTGGCCTGGGCGGTGGCCCAGCGGGCGAGCGGGGCCGACCGGGTCTCCGATAGCCTTCGCGAGTTCCTCCTCGACGCGGTCGGGCTCGCCGCCCTCGGCCTGGTGGCCGACGTGGTGCCGCTCCAGGACGAGAACCGCATCTTCGTCCGGCACGGGCTCGAACGGATCAAAACCCACCCGTCTGTCGGGTTGCAGGCCCTGATGGAGGCCGCGCAGCTCGGCAAGGGAAAGCCGATCACGGCGGAAGACGTCGGCTTCCGGCTGGCCCCCCGGCTGAACGCCGCCGGCCGGTTGGGGTGTGCCCGCCTGGCGGTGGAGCTGCTCACCACCAAGAATGCCGCCAAGGCCCGGGAGCTGGCCGAGTACCTGGAACGCCAGAACGAGCAGCGGCAGGGTCTGGAACGGAAGATCACGGCCCAGGCGAAGGAACTGCTGGACGGGGTCGACCTCGCGAAAACGGCCGGGATCGTCCTCTCCTCGGCGGACTGGCACCAGGGGGTTGTCGGGATCGTCGCCGGGCGGCTGGCCGAACACTTCGCCCGCCCCGCCCTGGTGATGGCGGTCAAGGCCGACGAGGGGATCGCGATCGGGTCGGGCCGGTCGGTCCCGGGATTCCCACTACACGAAGCCCTGAAGGCGTGCGAAGCCCACCTGATCGGTCACGGCGGCCACGCGGCGGCGGCCGGGTTCAAGCTGAGACCGGAGAACATCGACGCCTTCCGCGAGGCGTTCAACGCCTACGCGACGGCCCACTTCCCGGGCGGAACACCCCCGGCCCCGCGGCTGACCCTCGACGCCGAGGTCCCGCTCAGCGCGCTGACGTGGGGGCTGATCCGCGACATCGACAAGCTGGAACCCTACGGCGCGCAAAACCCGAAACCGAAGTTTCTGGCGTCGGGCCTGAAGGCGGAGGCCGTCCGCCGGATCGGCAGCGGCGAGGTGCAGCGGCACATGGACTTCCGGGTGCGCCAGGGAGAAACGACGCTCCGCTGTGTGGCCTGGGGGATGGCCGACCGAATGGACGAACTGGTCTCGGCCGGAGGGGACTGCTGCCTCGCCTTCACTCCGAAAGTGAACGAGTGGCGGGGCGAACGGAAGATCGAGCTCCACGTCATCGACCTGAAGCCCGGGCAGTCTGTCCAGCTGGGCTGAGGTCGGGCCGCGGATTCGGCGAAGGAACCCGCGGCCTCCCGGCGGGTTCCTCGCAATTACGACGATTCGGTCCGCGCTGGGCGAACTGTTCAACACGGCAAACCGGATTCTCAGTTCCCAGCCAGCTGATCCCGCCGGCTCTCACTTCAACCCCGACATGAACTCCAAGACCGAAGTCATCTCCTCGGGCTTGAGCTTTCCATCGAACGCGGGCATCTTGGAATCGGGTTTATGGGCCTTCGGGTTATTTACGTGCTCGGCCAGCCACGCTTTGGTGTGAGCCGGGTCGGCACCGACCTTCGACAGGCTCGGCCCGCCCATCTTGCCCTGCGGCCCGGGGCCGGATGCGGCGGCGTTTCCGACCGAGTGGCATTTGGCACAGTTCTGGTCGAATACCGCGTTCCCGGAACTGGCCACGACCGGCACGACGGGCGTCGTCGGTTCTGATTTCCCACACCCGAGCACGCACCCCACCGAGCTCACGACCGCCGTCCAGGCGGCCAGGCGATACGAAATGATCACGACGCACTTCCCTCCCGAAGACAACAGGGATGAACGCTTTGAAACGAATCGGCTCCACTGGTGATCGCTCACCCGGCGAGGCGGCGATTATCTGCCAGGGCTATTGAAGAGTCAATGAGTGACCGGCCCATTCTCGCGGCCGGTGTCTCCGACCTGTTGACCGGCAGACCGGCATTGAGGTCTTGCGGAACGATTACGGTGTGACTAGCGCGGTGGGTTCGTTCAAGGAGTCCGAGAACGGCCTCGAATCGTTCTGGCGGCGGGTACGGCGGTGGACTTCGTGCTCGTCCCCTGACGCCCGGCCCGAGCCGCCTTCCTTGGCGGCTTCGGGAGCCGGTGACGGGCGGACGCCCACGCACCAGGCTATCGGTTAGGTCCCTACTTATTTGCTCTGCTGGGCCGCCAATCTCTGGGCGGCCTGGAGCTGCGCGGCTTGCAGTTGGGCCGCCTGGAGTTGCGCGGCCTGCAGTTGGACCGCCTGGAGCTGCGCGCCTTGCAGTTGAGCCGCCTGGAGCTGCGCGGCCTGCAGTCGGGTCAAATACGCCTGCTGGGCAGCGAGTTGCTGGTACGCCGCGGGGTTACTCGTCATGCCGCGCATGGTCTGCAACTGCGAGCCGGTCTGCCCCCCCCCACAACCGCGGCCCCCTCCTCCCCGCGGGCCCTGCGCGACCGCCCCACCGGCGAACCACGCGACTAAACCGACCGCCAAGGCGGTCTTCACGCACAGTCGACTTGTCATCCGATTCCGTCCTTCCAGAAGGTTGTGACGTGTGACTCGACCCGCCCGCCGGCGCTTTGGTGTGCCGACGCCCGGACAGGGTTGTGAGGCAGTCCGGATCTGCCCGCCACCCCCGAGCCCGGCCTGTCCCGGCGGCCCGGCCGCCTTCGCGCGGAAACGGCGTCTCGCCGATCGGTCCCGGAGGATTTCCGGGGCCGGGCGGCGGGCGGGCCTCGTGGCCGGTCGATTTCGCCCCCGTTCCGCACGTCCATCCTCCGGGCGAGGGCGCGGGGGTGTCGTTACCGGAACGCGGCAAACGGTTGTCGGAATGCGTCAACCCGGGCGGAATGTCGCGCGGAACTGGACGGGACTGAGGCCCGTCTTGTGGCGGAATGTGACGGACAGGTGGCGGGCGTCGCTGAACCCGGCGGCCCGGGCGACCTCCTTCACGGTGAGGTCCGTTTCGGCCAGCAGATACCGGGCACGGTCGACCCGCTGCCGGAGGACTTCGGCGAGCGGGCCGTGCCCGAGTGTGGCCCGGAACCGCCGTTCCAGTGACGACCGCGACAGCCCGCCGGCCGCCGCGATCTGATCGACCCCGACCCGTTCCGTCGCGTGGTCGCGGATGAACCGGAGGGCGGCGGCCAGGTCCGGGTCCGGCACGGCCGTCGGGTCGGTCGACCTGCGCCCGACGACCCCGAACGGCGGGATCTCGATCCGGCCGGCCGGGGGCGGGCCGCCGGCCATCAACCCGTCCAGGACGCGGGCGGCCTCGTACCCGACTGCCACCAGCGGCGCGCCGACACTGGAGAGGGGCGGCTGGGCGGCGGTACAGAGGAACTCGTCGTTCAACGCTCCTAACAGGGCAACGTCCTCGGGGACCCGGAGCCCGATCGTGCGGCAGGCTTCGGCGAGCCGGTGGGCGAGCGCGTCGTGGGCCGCGAACACCGCCGCCGGGCGCGGGAGGGCGGATAGCCACTCGGCCGCGGCCCGTTCCCCGCCCGCGTTCACCTGGTAGGGGCAGTCGAACACCCCGGGCGGGGCGACCTCGCACCCGAACCCGGCCCGGCGCAGGCGCCCCACGAACCCCTCCCCCACCCGCCGCCCGGTTGGCGTGGCCGCGTCGCCCACGTACCCGAACCGGCGGCGATTCAGCCGGAGGAGGTGATCGGCGGCGGTCTGCCCGACGGCGATCGGGTCCAGACCGACCCGGGCGAACGGCAGGTCGTCCAGGTCGTAAGCGGTATCGACCACCGGCCCGCCCCAGGCTCTCAACCCGACCGCCGCGGCGGCCGTCCGGACCATCGCGATCACCCCATCCGGCCGCGCGGCGAGAGCGACCCCCACGTCCTCCTCGACGTTCAGCGAGATCGCCCACCCCCCGACCGCGTTGCCGTACCGGTACACGCCGCGGACGATATCCGGCCACGGCCCGAGCCGGAGCGGGAACGAGAGGGTAACCCGCCTGGGTGTCAGCCCGGGCGCAGCCTCCCCGGCCGGGCGGGTTGCGGGACGAACCAGACGTGGGTCGGACTCCCAGCCCGGGAGATCGACGCAGGGACGCCTTAGATCCGCATGCCTCACGGGAGATTGGCCTCCGGCGGCGCGATATGGCACTACTCGGAAGGGTATCGGCGGTAGTCAACACCCTGCCGCGCGAAACCGCGGCCGCATATCTGATCCGGCAAATGCTCGCTTGAGGTGGTGAAGACCCGAGTCCCGGTCGGGGTGATGGCACCGACGGAGATGATGAGGGATGTGCCCGAACAGCGGGGCATGTCCCCGAAGGACTACCGGGACAAGCACGCTTATGGCCCGGACGGGCGGATTACGTCCTGCGCGGAGCGGAACCTGCTGAACCGGCGGGGCGATCGGTACTCGCGACAACATCCTGGTCCACGAGTTCGCACGCGCGGTCCACCACTTCCGGATCGGGAGTCTCGACCCGGAGTTCGAGGCCCGGCCCGTCGATCAAGGTCTGTGGAAGGACACTTACGCGGCGACGAACCAGCCGGAGTACTGGGCCGAGGGAGCCCGATCGTACTCCGGCTGCAATGCCCTACCGAACAAGGTGGCTCACGACGACGTGAACACCCGAGAAAACTCCAGATGTACGACCCGGGTCTCGGGGCCGGGGAGCGGCCCCACCGACCCGGCCTTACTTCCCCTCGAAATCCTTGGCGAACGCCTTCGGGCTCAGCTCCTCGCCGGTGGCGTGCTTGGTCAGGGCCTTCCAGTCGAGCGTCCGGCCGGGCTCGAACACCTTCTTCTTCATGAACGCCCCGACCCCCTTCTCGCCGATGTAGGTCACCGTCCGCGGGTCCGCGCTGAACACCTCCTGGGACAGGGCGTGGTGGACCTGGGAGGCGAACAGCTGGCCCATCATGTAGTTGTGGTAGTACACCGGCGCGCTGCAGATGTGGATCTTGCTCGCGTAGTCCGGGGCGGTCCGGCCCTTGGGCCGCTTCACCTGCTGGTACTTCTCCACCAGGTCCCACCAGAGGGCGCTCAGGTCCTGGCCGGGGTTCTCGTACATCCCCTTCTCGAACCGCAGCATCACCTGGCACCACCGGCTGAAGATCAACAGCTGGTTCCGCCGCACCTTCGCGGCCGCGTCCTCGAACGCCTGCGCGTTCTCGACCCTCACCCCCATCTTCTCCAGCCACGCCCGCGACTTGCTGAACCGCTCGAACTGCATCGCCACCCCCTCGGTGGTGAGGATGTGCGACTCGGCCCGGAGCACGTACGGCAACGCCTTCGGGATGTTCTTGCTCGAATACACCGAGTGCCCGAGCTCGTGCAACATCGTCCCCATCCAGTACTCGTTCGGGACGATGTTGGCGAGCACCCGGACGTCGCCCTCGCGGTCGATGTCCGAGCAGAAGGCGTGCGGGCTCTTCCCCTTCTTCTCGTGCAGATCGCTCCGGGCGATCACGTCGTCGACCGGCAGGCCGATCCCCTTGTAGAACGCCTTGCACAGCTCCAGGATGTCCGCCCGCTTGTACGGCTCGTCGAGGTCCGCCTTGAATACCGCCGGGGATTCCTGGAAGAACGGGTCGTGGTAGTGCCACGGCATCAGGTCGGCCGGCTGTACCCCGCAGGTCTTGGCCAGCCGCTCGTCGATCTCGGCCTTGGCCGCGGTGAACGGCCCCTTCGTCAGGCCGTCGAGGTCGTCGAACAGTTTCAGGAGTTCGTCGCCCTTCTGCTCGTTGAGGGTGAGCATCAGGGCGTGGAAGTTCGGGAAGCCGAGCTTCTTCGCCATGTCGTTCCGGTGCCCGACCAACTCCTTCAGATCGGCCTCGACCGCCTTCCCGACCCCCTTGCTCGCCTCCCACACCTTCCGGCGGACGTCCGAGTCGGTCGAGTTCTTGAGGACGCCGCGGACCTCGCTGTCGGGCATCTCCTTCCCGTCCACCTTCGCCCGGAAGATGTTGAACTGCTGTTCGACCGCGTTCGACTTCGCGGTGATCCGCTTGAGCAGGTCGGGGTCGACCTGCTTTTCCAGGTAGGCGAGGTACAGGAGGTCGATCTGCCGGCCGAGGAGCGGGTCCAGGGCGCCCCCCTTGTCGCGGGCCTCCTTGATCGCCTTGAGCCGGGCGAAGGTCGGCTTGTCGGACAGGGCGGCGTCGATCTCGTTCTGGGCCTCTTCCTTCTTCTTGAAGTCCTCGTCCCGGCCGCTGATGTTGGCGTTCCACCACGCGATACCGGCCCGGACCTCCAGCGGTTTCACCTTCGCCTCGTGGTCGGCGATGAACTTCTTGGCGTCGTCGGCCGGGTCGGCGGAGGCGGTATCGGGGGTCAGCAGTCCGGCCACGGCGGCACCTCCGGCGAGCAGGAAAGAGCGGCGGTCGGGGGTCATCAGCACTCCCGGATCAGGGGGTCGGTGGTGGGGGTCACTCCCCGGTCCCCGGCGGGGAGCGGGGTCAGGTGGAGTAGACCCATTTTCCGAGGACGAGGGCGGGGGGCAACAACAAAAGGACGAACAACCCGGGGGCGCCGACGAACGCGGTCGCGAGGACGGCGTCGAGGGCGACGAGACCGAGGACGCACCTCTTTACCGCCCGCTGGACTTCCTTCGGCCCCGGCGTCCGGACGGCTTGCGCGACCGGTACACCGACCAGGAACCCGAACGCGACGAGCAGGTACGGGAAGAGGACCGCCCCGGGACCGGGCGACTCCGGCAGGCGGGCCCGGAGGGTGAGGGCGAGTACGAGCGCCGCCCCGATGACCCCGGCCGCGGCGAGTAAGTGCCACCGCCGGCTCGCGCCGGCCTCGGTCCGGGCAAACCATGTTACGCCGACGATGTAGACCCCGACAACGCCGGCGACGTGAACCCGCATCCCCGTGTTCAACGCCTCGTCGGGAATGACGGTCAGCCCGAGGAAAACGTTGAGGAACCGGCACGCGGCCATCGCGACCGGCCCGATCGGGGTCCGTTTCAGCCAGGCGTCGTAGAGCAGGACGGCCGACGCGAGAGCAACACCGATCACCACCGCCCCGGCCAGGACGGCGAACCCGAGCCCGGCGAACACGAGAAAACTCCCCAGGATCGCGGCGCTGCGGAGCGTAACTCTGCGGGACGGGAGCGGTCGGAAGGGCCGGTCGCGGGTGTCCTCGGCGACGTCGAACACGTCGTTCCAGACCATCCCGGAGAGGTAGAGGCATCCGGACGCGAGGGCGAGGAGAGCGACGGCCCCAGCAAATTCGCCCGCCGGCCGACCGGGGCCGACCGAAACACCGACGCATGCCGCCAGGGCAATATCCGCGAACGCGGTGAACACGTTCGGGAGCCGCAACAGCTGCGCATAAGCGAGAAGACGGGGGTGCGGGGCAAGGGACATAAGCAAATCGTACTGAAACCGAAGGGCTCGAACCCTGTGGCTCCTGATCGGAAAAGACGGAACTGGTCGCCCGCTCTCAACACGGAAGGTGCCGAAGGGGTCGCCGCAACGGTGTGCTCGGGCGCGGTGGTTTTCGCCCCGGCAGCGGGCGAACGCCGCTCCGCGGCTCCCAATCGGGCGGGCGGTGGTTTTCGCCCCGGCGGGGCGGGGGCCGGTAGCCCGGGATAAAATCCCGGGCGGGCGAACCCCCGCCCGGCCCCGCGGCGATTCTCCGGGAGCTGCATCCGTCGGCCCGGCCCCAGGAGAACCGGCCTCGTCCGCCCGGGGTTTCTTCACCACCACCCGCGCAAGTTCGGTTTTCCGCAGCGTTCTACAAGCGGAAGGCCTGTCCTCGCGGTGCGCACACGCACCCAAATCTCACGTAAGTGCTTTTTAAGTTTGGATTTCCGATGCTTGCCGCAGTCCGAATCCGGCTACTCCCCTTATGCACGGCTGTGCTAGCCGTGGTGGGGTTTGCCGGAGCAGCGGACGCCGGCTGGGTGACGATCAAGAACGACACTAACCAGGTGATCGTCGTGCAGTGTGGGATGGAGACCAACGGACAGATGAAGCGGTGCCGGCCGGTCCGTCTCCTGCCGGGCGAGGCGGTCCGCGAGTTCCGGGCCCCCCGGACGTTGATGGTCGAGGTGTTCGAAGGCCAGAACCCCATCAAGCTACTCCACACCGGCAACCTCGCGATCAAGCCCGAGAACCAGGCATTTTCCGTCTCGACGGACGGCCGTACCGTGAGCATCACACTGGCCCCCTCGCGCTGAGCGGCCGTCCACATCCTCCGTCCAGGTCCCCGGCGACACTTTTCTTTTCTTCTAGCCCCACAAGTTGTTGCCGCCGGCCGGTCCTTCCGGCTAAAGTGTGAGAATTTCCCGGCCCTCCCCACCGCGATCACCTCCGATGCCTACTAACGGTTACTCCCCGCTGCCGGGAACCGAGCGCCCGACCCGCGTCCGGTTTTCGATCCTGGGCCTGCTCTGCCTGCTGGCCATGATCACCTACCTCGACCGGGCGATGTACGGCAGCGCCAAAGGCCCGATGATGGAGGCGCTCGGCCAACCGGAGAAGAACTTCTTTCTCGTCCTCGTCTTCTTCCAGGTCGCCTACGCCCTGTTCGAGATCCCGACCGGCTGGATGGGAGACATTTTCGGCCCGCGGAAAACTCTCATCCGGATCGTCCTGTGGTGGTCGCTCTTCGTCGCGCTGACCGGCTGCGCGGGGACGATCTTCCCCCGGACGGAGTGGGGGGTGGCGGCGTTCGTGATTTTCCTGGCGATGCAGTTCTGTTTCGGGATGGGCGAGGCCGGGGCGTTCCCGAACATCTCGAAGGCGATCTACAACTGGTTCCCGGAGAACCAGCGCGGGTTCGCCAAGGGAGTGACCTGGACGGCAGCCCGGCTGATGGGCGGGCTGACCCCGTTCATCTGGGCGCTCCTGGTCACGATCGGCGGCCTGGAATGGCGCGAGGCCCTGTGGCTATTCGCCGGGGTCGCGGTGGCGTGGTGCCTGGTGTTCATGTGGTGGTTCCGGAACGTGCCCGAAGAGCACCCGGCGGCGAACCAGGCCGAGGCCGAGGTGATCAACGCCGGGAAAGGCCGCCACACCGGTCCCGACGGGGTGCCGTGGCGGAAGATCTTCACCAACAAGAACGTGCTGGCCCTCTGCCTGATGTACATCGTGACCAATTTCAACTGGTACTTCCTGATGTACTACCTTCCGGGGACGCTCAAGGCCCAGTTCCCCGATTGGGGCAAGACGGACGGCGGGCTCCTGCTCCTCGCCCTTCTCAGCGGGGCCCCCCTCCTGGTCGGGATGGGCGGCTGTATGCTCGGCGGACTTCTGACCGACTGGTACATCAGCCGGACGGGGGACCGGAAGTGGGGGCGACGGATCTTTCCGATGATCGGGTACGGAATGGCCGGGGTATGCTACCTGACCGCGGCGTTCTTCACCCACGACCTCCGCGTGTTCGCGGGGTGCCTGATCCTGGTCGGGTTCTTCAACGACCTGATCATGGGGCCGTCGTGGGCCACGGCCCAGGACATCGGCCGGCGGTATTCGGCGACCGTGTCCGGGACGATGAACATGGTCGGCAACCTGGGGGCCGCGGTCGGCAACCTCGTGACGGGTTTGATCCTCGCCGCGTACACCGTGAAGGTCACGACCGACGGCGTCGAAAAGGACGTCGTTCAGAACGGCGGGTATGTGGTGTGCTTCACGATGTACGCGATCGTCTACGGGCATGGGGTGTTGTCCTGGCTGTTGATCGATACGACGAAACCGATCATCCCGGAGGACGTCGCGCCTCCCGCCGATCCCCCGGTGGAAGACCCGTGGTGACGGGCTGTTCTCACGCGACCGACGGCAGCGAGGTCTCCGGGAGCGGGGCGGCGGGCGGCACCGGCACCTCGTCGGGTACCGACTCGCCGTAAGAGCGGACCTCGACCACCCCGTCGGCGACCGCCAGATAGTGGCATGGTTTCTCGGTCCAGCACCCGCTGTTGTAGTACCGAACCGGGCCGGTTTCGTTCGCGCCCGCGTGGTGGGTGTGTCCGCAGCAGACGGCGTCGTACCCCCGCTTCGCCGCGTACCGGACGGCGTCGTGCTCGATCTTCCGGGCACACCGGAGGAACGTCTTGCTCTTTCGCTTCGCCATCTTTGCAAAGTGGTGGGACTGGTCGATCCGCTGGAGCAGGTTGTAGACCCGGTCGGCCACCCAGGTCACGACCGGGTACCGGGAGATGAACTCGTCGAACCGGTGCCCGTGCAGGAACAGGATTCGTCGTCCGCCGCTTTCGATCACGATCTCGTCGGAACAGGTGACCCCGAGCAGGTGCGAGACGATCTCCGCCGGGCCGTCGTGGTTCCCGTTGATCCAGGTGATTTCCATCTCGTCCGACAACTTCCGGAGTTCCGACAGCACTTTCCAGTGCTGTTTCTTCAGCCGCCGAAAGTCGATCGAGTCGAACACGTCGCCGTTGAGGATCAGGCGTCGGGCGGCCATCGCCCCGTGGCGCATCTCCTCCAGGAAGTGGACGAGTTGCTTCGCCTGACAGTTGTCGCTGCCGAGGTGGATGTCCGAGATGACGACGGCAGCGAGCATGGCAGCCCCCGATAGGTGATGGCGGCAGCGACCAGGCCACAACTCCTATTCCTTCAACTAGTAACTCATCTGAGAGAATTGATGATGATCGTGTGAAGAGAAGGGGATTGTTTGTCGGACATGCGCGGGAATTCCGGGCTCGCCCTCCTGAGCACAACTTGTTCTCTTGAACAACCATACAGCCGATAATGGCCTACTGTCGGGAAAACCGACACTGTCGAGCAATCCAGCACAAAAAGGGTAGGGAGAGAGTTGATCGGGCGACATTCCCAGTCTACTATTCCACTGTCCCGCCGGATGGTGGCTGCGGTGAATGGGCGACGCTGCAGACGCCTCCGGCGGGACATTTTTTTCACTTCTATCGATTCACTTCTTCCATATTTTTCCCCTCGCGTTACCCTTCTTCAGCTAGCCATAAAACTGGTCTATTTGATACGATCGGACTTGTGAATCGCTTGCGCCACAAGACCGGACGAGTGCGGGATCGGAGGCAGCTCCTACCGCTCAAGCCGCTGATCGAACTTTATCGGTCGGCTGTTTCAGCTCCACATCCCGATCCCCTCTGCGACGCGATCCGGACGGCGCCGGCCAGTTGGTTGAACGTCGCCTTCCTCGACACAGCTGATGACGGCAGGCTGGCCGGCGCGATCAGCGGGTTCATGTCAGCCGTTAACCCCTTACCTTTCCACCTCGGGGTAGTTGAACGCCGCGCCCCGCTCTTGCGGCACGCCTTGAATCATGTTCTCCGCGGCCAAGACCCCCTCCCCGATCGCCTCGCCCGGTGCGTAACTCCCGGGGAGGTGTACGCCGTCCCCGGGCTCGGGCCGACATTTTGGGCGGCCGTGGTCAAGGCCCTGGACCCCGCCCGACTCCCGTTCTGGAGCCCGGCGGTGGAAGCCGGTCTGACCCGACTGGGACTCCTGCCCGAGCTTCCCGCGGACACCAGGGTCCGATTCGAGAGGGTCATGCAGGGGTTCGAAGCCGTGGGGACAGCTGCCCCCGATCTGTCTGCCTGGGCGATCGACGACTTCCTCATCCGGGTCGGACGGATGACAAGCCGGGAAATCCCCACCGAGCCCCCGGCCGCCGCAGACCGGTCGTGGTCACCCGATCCGGAGCGGATCCGGGCCGCCGTTCGGGAGGTTCGCACGCGGTCGCCGCTCCGGAAGCGAATCCGGGAGGTCGACAGTGAGACGACGGCAGCGTTGGTCCGCTTCCAGGCCGCCGCCCGCGACGGCGACTTCGAAACCGCCTGGGATGCGTTCCGCCGTGCCTTTCCCGACGCCCGCTGGGAACACGCCCTTCGTCACCTCGATGACGCGTATTCGCCGTCCCTCTCGCCGACCGATCGAGGTCGCCTCTGGTGCGAGGTCGCGGCCGTCCTCCGCGAGCGATTCCGCATCCACCCGCTCGAGCTTGCCGACGTCGTCCTCGCCGCGACCGCCCCTGCCGAAGTCGAGGAGCCGATCGACGCCGCGTTCGGCGGGTTCTGTTCGGACACCTTCGCGTTCCTTGACGATCTCTCCGCCGCGAAGGGGAAGGAGTGGATGACGGACCGCCGGGACCGCTATCAGTTCGTGTTGCGGGAGCCGCTCGTCGAGTTGTGCGAGGCGCTCGCCGGGCGGTACGTCCTCCCGGTCCTCGGGATCGAGTACGGGTGGGACCTGGAGGCCGCCGCCCGGCCCGGCCGGGCACTCACCAGTATCTGCAAGAACGATTTCGGCCGGTCCGGGCCGTACCAGTCGGTGCAGTGGATCACCTTTTACCGCCGGGAGCAGGAGAACCGGCGGGCCGACGCCCAGTTCTTTATCCGGGTCGCGGCGGACGGTGTCCGGTTCGGCTTCCACCTCGGCCGGTCCGCCCGCGAGGCCGGAAAGCAGTTCCGGCGGAATGTTCAGGAGCACGCGGAGGTGATCCACGCCGCGCTGGCGGCCGGCGGGGTGTTCGACGAGTGCCGATTCTGGGCGGGCGACGACCTCGGCTCGCAAGTCGCCGTCCGGACGGCCGCCGATCTCCGGCAATGGGCCGCGAATAAGACCCTCGGGGTCGGGAAACACATTCCATCCGACGCCCCCCTGCTCCGCCGGGACGAACTCGTCGGAGAGATTCTCCTCACGTTCGACAGGCTCGTCCCGGCGTTCGCGTGCGCGGCCGAGCTCGACCCCCGCCCCCTCCTGTCCCGGCGGGCCGGCGCGACCGACGGCGGCCCGCCGTTCGACCGGGCCGCGTTCACCCGTGAAACATTCCTGTCGGACCTCTGGCTCGACCGGATACTCGGCCTCTTGCGACTGAAACGCCAGCTGATTTTCCAGGGGGTCCCGGGGACCGGCAAGACCCACGTCGGCCGCTGTCTCGCGCGGTTCCTGACCCGCGACCGGGCCGAGAACGTCAGGCTGGTGCAGTTCCACCCGGCGTACAGTTACGAGGAATTCGTGGAAGGGATCCGGGTCCGGAACGTCGAGGTGAACGGGCGGAGCGAGGTGACGTACCCGGTGGAAGACGGGGTGCTGTGCGCCTTCGCCGAGCAGGCAGCGCACCGGCCGAGCGAACCACACGTGCTGGTGATCGACGAGTTCAACCGGGGGAACCTGCCGCGGATCTTCGGGGAGTTGTTGTACCTGCTCGAATACCGCGACCAGGCGGTGACGCTGCCGTACTCGAAGCGGTCATTCCGGCTCCCGGAGAACCTGCTCGTGGTTGCCACGATGAACGCCGCCGATCGATCGGCGGTGGCGCTCGACCAGGCCCTCCGGCGGCGGTTCTCGTTCGTCGAAATGCCGCCCGACCCGGCCATTCTCGCCGGCTGGCTTGAGCGGCATCCGCCCGCCGATCCAGAAGAAGCGTTCGGCCCGCGGGTGGTGAGGGTGTTCGAGGAGCTGAACCGCCGACTCGCCCGCGACCTGGGTCCGGACAGGCAGGTCGGTCACAGCTTCTTCATGGTCCCGGACCTGGACGCGGCCAAGCTGGCGGTGGTGTGGGAACACCACGTCCGCCCGCTGCTCTTGGACTACCTCGGCGGGCGGCACGAACGGCTGGCCCAATACGAACCCGAGCAGCTTCTCGGGGACCGGGGGCGACGACCCAGATCTCGTCACGAACCAGTCGGGGGGTGAACTAGTGGATTGGAAGAAGTTGGCCAAGCGGACAGCCGTCTCCGTCCTGTTATGCCTGGCCGTTCGCACGACCTGGCTGATCGTTCAGCGTGAATCACGGCGGGCGGCGGGCGACCACGACTACGCCGCGGCCGTGGCCGAGACCGAGGAAACCGACCCGGACTGGCGGTGGGACGAACTGGCGGCGAATCGCCACCGCCCACCGCCCGGAAAGAACGGGGCTGACCTGATCCCACGGATCAAAGGACTCATCCCGACGGGGTGGGGCCAGAAGCTGAACGACGAGAAATGGGAACCGCTGGCCACGGTCCCGACTAACGCCCGCTTCCCGGAGGAGGTACTCGCCGAGGCGCGGCGGGAATGCGAAGCCGCCGCCCCCGCGATCGAGCTCGCCCGTTCCCTGCGGGACTACCCCGAAGGCCACCGCGACCTACATCTCGCGCCGCTCGTGGTCAACACGCCTCTGGCGGATACCCAGAGCACCCGGCTCGTGGCCGTACTTCTGAAGTGGGATACGGTCCTCGCTGTCGAGCGTGGGGACCTCGCGCGGACGGCTGACAGTCTCCACGCGATGCTGAACGCCTCCCGGTCGGTGGGCGACGAACCGTTCCTCATCTCTCAGCTCGTACGGATCGCAGCCCGGGTCATCGCCGCACGGTCCCTGGAGCGGACACTCGCCCAGACCGAGTTGACGGCCAACCTGCTCGGCCCACTCCAGGCCGCCTGGACCACGGACGCCGAGGCCCCGCTGCTCCTCTTCGGCCTCCGCGGCGAGCGGGCGGCGTGGGACACGCTCGTCGGAAATTTGGCCGACGGCACGGCCGTCCCGGACGACCTCAACGGGCTCGCCCGCGGGACCGGGGTGTCATTCGGCGGGTACGCATGGTGGCTTTACCGCGGGCGGTTATCGAACGATCGGGCGTACTTGCACCGGTATTTCACACGCGCGGTGGCAGTCGCCCGGCTCCCGATCCACCAACAACCTCAGGCAGTCAAGGGCCTGCCGGACCCGCCGGACGAAGACCTGCGACTCGCCCAGCTCTTCCTCCCCGCAGTCGAAAAGGTCGGCGGGGCACACTGGCGGAGCGTGGCCGAAGCCCGCTGCACCATCGTCGGGATGGCGTGCGAGCGGTTCCGGCTCCGGAACGGCCGGTGGCCCGGTACGTTGGCGGAGCTCCCGCGAGAACTCCTCGCGGAAGTCCCGCTCGACCCGTTCGATGGCCAACCCTTGCGCTACAAACATCTGCCCGACGGCGTGGTGATCTACTCCCTCGGCCGGAACGGCACGGACGAGGGGGGGACCTTGGCCCGATCCGGTTCACCCGAAGGCAAGGATGTGGGGTTCCGCCTCTGGGACCCGGCCCACCGCCGACAGCAGGCTCCGACCCGCCGGCCCGAAGCCCCGGTGGGCGAGCGCGACGATGCACGCTGAGGCGCGCGGCAGGAAGTGAGTTGCGAGCTCGCGTGGGAACGTCGGGTGGATCGATGCCCGGGTTCGCATGCGGTGACGTACCCTGGTGATCAACGGGTCCGGGAGGGCGGCGGCCCCAATCCGGTTCTGGACATACTCAACGAACCGTCGCCCCAGGTTTAGAGCATGGCCCGATTCCAACAATCACCTGTCCTGGTCCGTTTGTCGGGCAGACCCTCCCCTCGGGGACACACCCCCGATGTGTAACTCGTCCGCAGGAGACATCGCGGGGCGGGGGAAACTGAAGTGCTTGGTAGGTCCGATCGGTGTAGAGCTTGGCGGGCGGAGGAAGGACGACCTGGAGGACGATTTTGCAGAACGAACCCGATCCACGCCATTTCTTCACAATCCGGATCGTTCTCCTGGCACCAGTATCTGTCGGGAGGTCGGCATTGCCGATCGAACCCAATCTCCATCATTCCTCCACAATTTATGGGTGGAGTGGGTGCAGGTACATGGAGACGGCGGTCGGGAGATCGATCTTGCAGAACGAACCCAATCCCGATCGGTGCATCCTTGATAGCGGGGGCCGGGGCGAGTGGGGGAGCTGAGTCGTGACCCGTTGTCGCCCGTTCGCCGGGGCGGGCGACTGTCCGGAGGAATGCGCCGGTCTCGGGCCGTCGAGGAGTGCCGGATGGGCGACAAACCACCTCCCAAGAGCAAGCCACCGAAAACGCCTTGGGGATCTGACACAATCACCGGCGCTGGGGCTGTCATGCTCTGCCAAACCGACAATCCGTCAAGGGCAGGCAGTCGGCACTTCGCCCCAGGTGATCAGACGAATCGGCCTCCGGGACTGCCAAACACTGACAAACCCTGACAAACCGACCATCCCCCCGAAGTGACTGCCTTCGAGCCTGACACCGAGCGCTGACACAGGAACTCTCCCGATGCATCTTCCCCGTCGGTTGAAGCGGTTCATGATTGGTCTCCTGGTCACTGTCGGAGTGATCGGGTTGGTCCTCTTCATCGGCCGTGCGTCGTTCAACCGGATCGGGGTGCGCAAACTGGCCGAGATCACCAGCCGGCTCGACACCGAAGACCCCGGTTGGCGGCTCGATGACATTGAGGCCGCCCGTCGACAGGCTGCCCCGCCTCCGGAGCTAAACCCCGCCCTGATCGTACTCGGGATCGAAGCGAGGGCTCCGTCAGGATGGCAATACTACCGGAACGCCGAGGACGGGTTTTTCGGCTCTGTGACGAACCAACACCCCTCATTCCAGGAACTGCTTTGGGTTCTCCGCGGGCAGGCCGCCACTGCCGAGATTCGGGCCGTCGCCCGCACGGAACTCCTTCGCCCTGATGTCCAAGCCCGGCCCGCGGGGCACTATCCGCTCATCTTCAGCGACAACCCGTGGGTGACACTCCTCCCTCACATGGATAAAGCCCGGTCCGTGCTCTCACTCCTCGACTACGATGCCAAACTCGCGGCCCTGGAAGGAGATCCGGACCGCGGCATCCGCGATGCCCGCGCCGCGCTCGTGGTCGCCCGGTCGATCGGTGACGAACCGTGTCTGATCTCTCAGCTCGTGCGGATGGCGGGCGCCCGGGTCGCCGCCTCGGCCGCCGTGCAGGTACTGGCCTGGGGCCGGCCGGCGCATGGACTGGCGGAACTCCAGACCGAGCTTCTGGCGGAGGCCAACTTTCCCCGCCTCCAGATCGGTCTGCGGGGAGAACGGGCACTCCTCGACCGGACGTTCGAAAACTTTCAGACAGGTAAGATTTCCACAGGCGATCTCGCCCACCTCATGGAGCGGCAGCCCGGGGTCGTGACCGACGCCACGCTGCGGTTCTACAAAGGAGTTCTGCCCGAAGACCGGGCTGCCGCGCTCCGCATGATGACCGAGTATCTGGAGGCAGCCAAGCTTCCCTACCACGAGCAAAAGTCAGCCTTCGCCCGCGTCCAGCTGCCCCCCCGCCCCCCGGACGACTTCCGGTACATCCTCACCAACCTACTCGTCCCGGCGTGCGCGAAGGTCGGCGAGGGGTCGATTCGGATTCGTGCCGACCTCCTCACCGCTTCGGTCGCGGTGGCGTGCGAGCGGTTCCGGCTGGCCCGCGGACGATGGCCCGAGTCACTCGCGGAGATCCCGAAGGAGATCCTCCCCGAAATCCCGACCGATCCGTTCGACGGCCAGCTGCTCAAATACAAGAAACTCGACGACGGTGTGGCGTTATTCGCGGTCGGCGGCGACAAGAACCTCGCGCGCGGGCGAAAAGAAATCAAGGAACCCTTCTCCGATCTCGGGCAGGGGTGGAAGTTGTGGAACCCCGAACTCCGCGGCATGCCCGCGGCGCCGGAGAAGGGCCCGACGGAGAACGATCAAACGATAGCACGGCCGGTCGTATTGCCACAGGAAGGAATCAAGGACCCGTGATCCGTCGGACCCTGAAGCTGGTCGAACGGCAGACCCGGGAGCTGGGCCTCCCGCAGGATGATGCTGCCTTCCTTCTGGCCCACGCCCGAAACGTCATCGAGGTCCAACCGGGGTTTACTTCAGGCTCATTCCGTCTGACTGCTCGCGGCCACGTCGGGTTCCTCGACGGCCCGACCGTCCGGTTCGAGATCTTACCCAAGATCCCCTGGCCAAACCTGTTCCTAATACTCGGGCTTGACTCCGGATCTGCTCCGCCGGGCGGACGGGTCGAACCCGGCGGCGGCCTTCTGGCCGTTCTCTGCCGGGAACTGACCGACCGGCTCCGGGACGTCTTGCGATCCGGCCCCGTCCGGGGATACCGCGAGGACGATCGCGAGTCCCCATTCCTCCGCGGTCGACTCCGGACCGCCGACCAGCTCCGCGACGCCGCCGCGAGGGCCTTCCCGGACCACTTCCACGTCACGGAGACGGCATTCGACCTCGATACTCCCTGGAACCGCATCCCAAAGGCGGTCTCATCCGCCCTTCTTGCCCGGTCCGACCTGCCGTCGGGTGTCCGCTCGGAACTCGCTGCGGCGGTCGTGCCGCTCGAAGCCGTCCCGGTGCGGCCCGTCACAGGCGCCGACTTCGAGGCCGCCGCGCGGGAGCCGCGGGCAGCTGCGTACAATGGGGTACTCTCCCTCTGTCAGCTGATCCGGGATGGGTTCGCGTCGACCGACCTGACGGCGGGCGGAACCGGTGCGTTTCTGGTCGATCTCGGCCGGGCATTCGAGGACTACTTGGCCGCGAGTATCCGTGCCGCCTTCGTCGACCGGCCGACATGGTCAGTCGAGGCCCAGCCCCGGTTCGTCCTCGGCCGGGTCCGGGGTGAGCCGGTTGTTCTCCAGCCGGATGTACTTGTCCGTCGCCGGGGAATAGCGCTGGCGGTCCTCGACGCGAAGTGGAAGCGGCCGGGCCCGGACGCCGCCGACCTGCACCAGATCCTTTCTTACGCCTCGGTCACCGGCGCGCGGCACGTTGGGCTCGTTTACCCGGGTCGGCGGCCGGGTCGGCGGGTCCTGCAAATCGACGGCGGCCGGGTGCGGGTCTCGTTGCTCCGCTTGCAAGTCGTCGGCCCCGCCGACGCATGCCGGGCCTCGGCGAATCGGCTCGCCCGGGTGGTTTCCCGGGCGGGCGGGCGGTGATTCGGCATACGGGCGCCAGCCCGGACGGCGTCTGGCGGCGAGATGAAGCCGCGGTGAAGGCAACGGCGATACGACCCGGTCGGGACTTGCGGGGGGGAAAAAACCGCCGGTATGATGGTGGTGCGGTTGAACCTCTCGGCCCGACTGCGCCTCGTATCCTGACGAACCGGCCGGCGGTCCCGGTAGCCGGCGGGGTAGAGTCTCTTTGAGAAAGGCCGTTCCCTTATGAATGCCGGAATATACTCGGCCTTGGACGCGAGCGTGCTCGTGCTGAACAAGACGTTCCTCGCCGTGCACGTGATCTCCGTCCGCCGAGCGTTCTGCCTGTTGTGCAAGGACCTCGCCGAGGTGGTCAGCCTCGAAGAGGGACAGTTCGCCACCTACGACTTCCAGACCTGGGCGGAGTTGAGCGAGTACCGGGCGCGACACTTCCGCCGGGAGGACGACGACTGGGTGCGGACGCCGACGGCGGAGATCCAGGCCCCCCGGGTCATCCGCCTGCTGGGGTACGACAAGATGCCCAAGCAGACGGTGAAGTTCAACCGGCGGAACATCTTCGCCCGGGACCACAACCAGTGCCAGTACTGCGGGAAGAAGTTCCCGACCAGCGAGCTGAGCCTGGACCACGTGGTCCCGCGGAGCCAGGGCGGGGGGACGACGTGGGACAACATTGTCTGCGCGTGCGTGGACTGCAACGTCCGCAAAGGTGGTCGTACGCCTAGACAGGCAAACATCACTTTGATTCGCAAGCCGGAGAAGCCGAAACGGAGCCCGCTGTTGAACCTGAAGCTCACCCAGAAGAAGTACCACTCCTGGCAGTCATTCCTCGACACCGCCTACTGGTCCGTCGAGTTGAAATGACCGCCGCCGCCCCGGGGATGACCCGGGGCGTTTTGCTTGGTGCCGGGGCGGCCGCCCCGGTCGTCGTCTGATCGGGCGGTAACGTCAACGAGGCCGCCCGGCCCCAGAGCCGCCGACTGCCCCGCCCGGCGGGACGCAGCGCTCGCCCTCAAGATTTGACACCCCTCACAATTCTGACCTACATTCCACCGGGGACCGGAGACGGACCGCACGGGCCCGCCGACTCACGGCCACACGGCGGGACCAAGAGGGGCGGGGATGATCTGTCGGCGGATAGCTCACGATGCCGTTCTCAACCCGGCTGGCTGTGTTCTGCCGACAGGGCGTTCCGAAGTGGTAGGCGATTGGAGGGGCCGGGCAGGATCGAACGGCATCCCTATTTTTCCGCCCCGCGGTCGAAGAACGGCAGCGTCCGGTTTCATGCTCTAAATTCTTGCCAAGAAAACCCTTACAACATCCAGCCGGTGACCGTACGCGGTCGGATTCCTGACACAGTCACCAATGAGTGATTCCATGCGTGTGGCGGTCATTGGTGCGGGTCCGGCCGGGATCACGGCGGCGTACCAACTGAGTAAGGCCGGCGCCGAGGTTGAGGTGTTCGAGGCCGGGGGGCAGTCGGCGGGCTGGCCCGCACCATCGAGCTTTGGGGCCAGCGGGTCGACCTCGGACCGCACCGGTTCTTCACCGAAGACCCGCGAGTGACCGGCGTGTGGCGAGAGGTGCTCGGGACCGACTACCGAATGATCGACCGGCTGACCCGGATTTACTTCCGCCGCCGGTTCTTCCATTACCCGCTCCGCCCGGTCGACGCCCTCCGGAACATGGGCCTGGTCGATGCGGCCCGGTGCGTCGCCAGCTACCTTCGGGAGAAGGTCTCCCCGTCGTTCCGGGGTGACGAGTTGGGAACATTCGAGGCATGGGTGGTCCGCCGGTTCGGGCGGCGGTTGTTCGAGATGTTCTTCAAGTCCTATAGCGAGAAGTTGTGGGGCATTCCCTGCCACGACCTGGACGCCGATTTCGCCGCCCAGCGGATCAAGAAGTTCTCGCTCGGGGAGGCGATCAAGAGCGCCCTCGGGGTCGGCGGGCGGCACAAGACGCTGGTCAACCACTTCGCGTACCCGCTCGGCGGGACCGGCCTGGTGTACGAGCGGATGGCCGACCGGGTCCGGGCGGCGGGCAACACCGTCCACCTCCGGGCCCCGGTCCGGCGGGTGGTCCACGAGGGGTTCCGGGTGCGCGGACTCGAACTGGCCGACGGCCGGGTCGAGCCCTTCGACCACGTGATCTCGACCACGCCGCTGACCCACCTGGTCGGCGGCCTGAAAGACGTGCCCTTGCGGGTCCGCACCGCCGCCGCCGGCCTCCGGTACCGGAACACGATCCTTGTCTACCTTCACGTCGGCGGCCGCGACCTGTTCTCCGATCAGTGGTTGTACGTCCATTCGCCCGATCTGCGGGTCGGGCGGGTCACCAACTTCCGCACCGGTCTGCCGGGCCGCCCTGCTGGCGGTGCTGACCGGGCTGGTCGTCGGGAACGCTCTGGCGCTGAGCTCGCACCCGCACCTGACAACTCTGGCGCGGACGTATCTGCTCGCGGCGGGCCTGACCGTGGTGGCGTGAGGAGAATGGGCCCGGCAGGGCCGACGGGCGGACGGCGCGAGTCCGGGGCCGGGCGCCGCCTCTCCCCGGACCGGGTGAACAGACCTCGGTCAGACCAATTCCCAGCGGAACTCCATCTGACGCTGGCCCAGCGGGCCGGGCCGAACCGGCGAGAGGAAGTCGGTCAGATCCGGTCGAGTGAGTCGAGCCAGTTGAGCAACTCGGCGAACGCCTTCACGTCGAAGTACTCCTTGCCCGTCTCCTTCACCACGCGGTAGACCAACGGGAACCGCTTCTCCTCCAGCGCCCCCTTACTCGCCTCGACGTCCTTGAGGAGCGGGTCCTTGTCGCCCACCGCGACGAAGAACGAGACCGGCTGGTTGGCGACGTTGTCCTTCGGCAGAGTCCCGAGGACCGAGCCGATGGTCGCCACCCCGCGGAACACGTCCCGGGCGTTGAACCCGACGTAGAACGCCATCTGGCCGCCGTTCCCCATCCCGTGCGCCACCACCCGCGCCCGGTCGAACGTGTACTGCCCGAGCACCCGCTTCACGTCCGCCATCACCAGTTCGGTCTCGCTCGGTACCCACCCCTCGGCGTTGTTCGACTTCGGCCCCATCATGATGAAGTGGTGCTCCTCGCAGAACTCGCGGAACGTCCGGGCCATCTTCTCGCCGTCCTTGCCGCCCTGCCCGGCCGGGTGGAACCAGACGATCAGCCCGTGCGACACGTTCGCGTCATAGTTATCGGGGACGTACAGCCAGTACTTCCGCCCCAGCCCCTCGTCCGTCCGCTCCAGGTACCCGGTTTCGATCTTCTCCTTGTCCTTCTTCGGGTCCTTGAACGGGTCATCCGGGGGGGCAGCCTCTTCGCCGCATTCCGTCGGCGGAGGGGCCATCGGCGCGAACACCTCCTTGCCCTTTTTCGGCTGGCCCTCCAGCGCCTTCCCGGCGGACGACGGCATCGGCAGCTTTTCGGGGACGGCGTCCGGGACGGTCGTCAGCTTCGCCGTCACCGTCTCGACCTTCTCCCCTTCCTTACGCTTCACCTCGATCTTGACGGCGGTCCCGGGCAACAACTGGGCGAGCGCGGCGGTGAGTTGCTGGCGCGTCCGAACGGCCGCGAGTGCCATCGCGTCGGCCCGCCCCAGCTTCATGATCCGGTCGCCGGCCTTCAACCCGGCCGCCTCGGCGGGGCTCTTGGGGTATACGAACCGGATCTGGACGCCCGGGGTCGGGTCGTCCCGCATCGGGAGGATCCCCAGGAAGGCGTTCACGTAGGCGGTGGCCGTACCGAGCAGGGCGATACTGGGGAACTCCGTCTCTTTGTCGCCGCGGGCCACCTTCACCTTGACGACGTCGCCCTCATACTTCGGCCCGAGGATGTGCTGGACGGTCGAGAAGTTCGGGACCGGTTTGCCGTCGATCGCGACGATCCGGTCGCCGACCTTCAGCCCGGCCCGGTCGGCCGCCGAGTCCGGCTGGATGGCCCCGATCACCGGCTGGGAGTTGTACGCATCGGGGCTTTGGGGGTTGATCCCCAGCAGGCCCCGGCGGAGGTCCTTGCCCTGTTTCAGGGCCGGCAGCTTGGCGCGGATGTCTTCGAGCGGGATGGCGAACCCGATCCCCGAATCGTACCACTCGAACCCGGCGGTCTCGCCCTCGGCCCGCGCGGACGCCGGCACCAGGACCCCGAACACCCGCCCGTCGATCGACACCAGCGGCCCGCCGTAGTTCGCCGGCGAAACCTTGGCGTCGGTCTGGAACGCCTTCCCCCACAGCCGGTTCGTGGCACTGATGATGCCGGCGCTAACGGAGGGCGGGTGGTCGGTGTTCGGGTCGAGCGTCCGCCCGAGGGCGAGCGCCCACTGCCCGACCCGGACGTCCTGCTTCGCGAACACGGGCGGCAGCGGCAGGTCCTTCGCGTCGACCTTCAGCAGCGTCAGCATCCGGGTCTGGTCGGTGGCGACGATCTTGGCGACCAGCCTGGTCGGGCGACCGGGAATGGTGACGAAGATGTCGGTCGGCTTGTTGGCGAAGTTGAAAGAGCTGGTGACCACGAACCCGTCCGGGTCCACGATCAGCCCGGTGGTCGCCCCGGTCCCGCGCGCGATGCCGGGGGTCGGCGGGCCGCCCGGCCCGCCGGGGCCTTTCCCGCCGCCGCCGACGACCTCCAGCCCGCCGGCCGTTTCGATCTTGACCACGCTCGGGGCGGCCCTCGCGGCCGCGGCCTTCGTCGCCATCTCGGTGGCGGCATTCCTGTCCACTTCGTCCGCGCGGGCGGGGCCGGCGAGCCAGGCGAAGGTCACGGCGATGGCCGCCCAGCTCATCCGCGGCGTCAGGTCGGTCCGTGTCATCGATCGGTATCCGTGCAATGTGTCGGGTGACGGAGGATCCACCGGGGGCAGTCCCCGGGTCGCGTGACCGACGTCACGGCTTCTTGGGCGGCGGGACGGGGGTCGGCTTCGGCGGGTGGACGCCGAGCGTCATCTCGACCGTCTGGAGGGCTTCCCCGCGGCGGACGTCGACCCGGATGGTCGTGCCCGGTCGGGTCCGGACCCTGAGGAAGTCCTGGAACGCGGTAATGCTGACGATCGGTTCCCCGTCCACGAAGCTGATGAGGTCGTCCGGCCTGAGCCCGGCCTTGGCCGCCGGCGAGCCCGGGATCACGTCCTCGACGTAGGCCGGCGTCCGCGACAGAATGTTCGGGACGAACACGATCCCGCTCCACCCCCCGTCGCCCGGCCGGCCGGCCGGGTCGCGCCGGGTCGGCTTGTACTCGCCCTTCATCCCGCGGGCCACGAAGTCCGGCAGGCTCAGGGTGAGCGTCCTTTCCTCTTCCTTGTCCTTCTCCTTCACCTTCACCGTGATCGTCACCTTCGCCCCGACCGGGATCGCGTAGTTGATCCCGGTCTCGGTTTGGGTGTTCTTGATCTCGCGGCCGATGATCCCGAGGAGGTTACCCTTCCGGTCGGTCAGGGCGCCGCCCGCCGCCCCCGGGTTGTTCGTGATCGCGTCCACCACGTACACCTCGCCGGTGTACGGGAAGTCGAAGACCCCGACCCGGCCGGACAGCTTGGTCCGGGCCGCGATCACCCCCCGCTGGACGGTCAGGGGTTCGTCCCGCAGGGCGATCTCGAACTGGTTCGTGAACCCGAGGATCCAGTCCCCGGGCTCGGCCGCCGGCCGTTTGACGGCTTCGGCGAAGTCGAAGTAAGGCAGGTCCAACCCCGTGGGCTCGCCCGGCTTCTTCCCCTCGACCCGGATGCGGAGAAGGGCGGCGTCCAGTTCCGGCTCGACCACCATGACCTCGGCGCGGAGCCGCCGGCCGTCGTACAGGTGGACGACGAGGTCGGACGTGTCGAGCAGCTGGCTGGCGACGGTAAGGATGTGGCCGTCCGGAGAGATCACGATCCCGGTCCCGAAGTTATTCAGGCGGGAGAACCCCCCGGCCCCGAACACCTTGACCATCTTCGAGTTGGTTTTATCGCTGACCTCGTTGAACGGGTCGGCGGCCGCGCCCCGGGCCGGGGCCGAGACGACCGCCGCCACGACCGAGAGGACCAGGGTGCCGGATCGGATGTGCATGTTCGAATTCACTCAGCTGGGTGGCGGCCGCGACCGACCTTCGCCGTTTTCATAACTATCGTAAATACAATTTAGCTTATTTATTTCAACGTGTACTTGGAGACCGTCAGGACGGCGTACCGCTTGTCGCCATACCGGGCCTCGATGCGGTGCGGGAGGACCCGCCCGTTCCCGGCGTCCTTGTAGTCGGACAGGTACAGCTCGCACGGGTCCGTGTCCTTGCTGATGAACGTCTCCAACCCGAGCAGTTTCTGGTCGGTCTTGGCGAAGTACCACTTGCACGTGACCGACCCGTGTTTCGTCCGGATCACGTCGGCGTCGACCCGCAGGGCCGCGAGCGACTTCGGCGTGCCGCCGTCGGCCGGGGGCGGGTAGAACGGCTCGGACCCGCCGTGTACGAATTCCCCCTCGAACCCCTTCCCCTCGGTCGTCAGGAACCGGTGGTAGTGGTACAGCGCCATCATCAGCCCGCCGCTCCCGATCGGCTCGGCCTGTTGGCGCGGGTCGGTCTGCTCCAGCGGCAGGAGCCGGTGCTCGATGTTGAGCCGGAGTACCACCGCGGCAACTTCCTTCCCCGCGTCGACCTCGAACCGCATCTCGCCCTTCCGCTCGCCCGCGTCGTACCGGCCCTCGGCCGTCCAGGTCGCGGCGCCGGCCGTGAAGTCGCCGTGCTTCTTCGCGCCGGTCAACAATTTGTCCCGCTGGATCTCGTTGAAATAGAAGTTCGTGTAACCCGGCTTCGGCTTGTGAAGCTTCGCGGCGGGGGAATCGGGACGGGGGGGTGGGCCGCCCGGCCCCATCGGCCGGGGCGGCATCGGGGGCATCGGGCCGCCCGCGGGCTGGTCCTTCTCGGCCGGGGTGATGTTCTGCAGCCGGACCAGGACCTCCTTCTTCTCGTTCTCCCGACGGAATAAGAGCGGGACCCGCCACTCCTTCGGGAAGGTCCCGAGGATGTTCTTGTACTGGTTCGTGCTCGTCATCGGCCGCCCGGCGAACGAGATCAGCTGGTCCCCGTCCCGCAGCCCGCGCCGGTAGGCGTCGCTGTCCTCGAGGATCTGCTTGACCACGATCTTGGCCAGGTCGCTGTCATCGTCGACCGACCCCGCCGAGGCGCCCAGACTGGCGTGGTCGGTGTCGATCCCGGCGTAGAAGTGGCCGAGGAAGTTCTTGATCTGGTTGATCGAGATCGCGTACCCGACGCCGGAGTTGATCCGCACTCGTTTTTCGAAGTTGATCCGCCCATTGATCCCGATCAGCTCGCCCTTCGCGTTGAACAGCGGGCCGCCGGAATTCCCGGGGTTAATCGACGTGTCGACCTGGATGCAGTCGGTGTATTCGCTGATCCCGGGCCGGCTGCCGAGCGGCTCGTACCGGTTCGTCCCGCTCACCAGCCCGTAGGTCACGGTCGGAGTGAAGTCGAGGGCGATCGAGAACGGATTCCCCATCGCCAGCGACCAGTCCCCGATCCTCACCTTGTCGCTGTCCCCGAGCTGGACGAACGGGAACGGCTTGTCCTTCTGCTTCGGGAGCAGCTTGACGAGGGCCACGTCCCCGATCTTGTCCTGGCCCACGAGGACGGCGTCGTAGAGCACCCCGTCGGCGAGCCCACACTGCATGATCGGGCCGGTCGGCTGGACGACGTGGTGGTTGGTCAGCGCGTACCCTTCGGGGTCGATCACCACCCCGGACCCGACTGCTTGCCCGCCATGAATGCATACCGCAACGACCGCCGGACTGACCTTCTGGATGACCGCGACTCGCTCGGCCTCGGCGTCGGCGACGAGCTTGTCCACCGCGGCCGGCCGGGCGGACGCCACCGGGACGAGACATGCCGCGAGCCCGAGCACGGCCGGGGCGGCGAGCAGGAGAAGTAGGCGGAACGGCGATCGGCTCATGGGGTCATTCCGGATTACAAGCGGCGATTCAAGAACGGTCGTCCCGAACACCGAGGTCTGGTTCAAACAGACACGGCATTCGGGAAACTCCTCTTCAGATCCCGTATCCCTTTACCGTCGGGCAACACACCGGGGTGGGTTGCCGGCCTTCGACGACAGTCTGCTTGGCAGGAATTGGCAGGGTTTGGCAGTCACCGAGACGTTTTCCGGCCGACACGCGGTGGAATGACCACCCTGTCAGCAGCTGGCAGTCCCCCGGATGGTTTCCCGACCAGCGTTCGATGACGGTCCCTTCGCTGTCAGTCGGTGGCAGGCCCAGGCGCTTGTTTCCTGCCACCGGCCGGCGGTGGCAGGCGGTGGCAGTCCTGGAACCGGGTTCTTCTGCCAACGGTCGGGTCGGCCTGCCTTATTTCTGGACCCGGGCGTGGCCGAGGACGGCCTGACCGCCGTTGAAGAACGGGGTCTCGGACTCGACCTGGATGCGGACCTGTTTGACGTTCTTGATGTCGAGGTTCACGTCCTTCGGCTTGTCCTTCCGCTTCACCGTCTCGGAGAACAGCGCCCGGCCGTCGGCCTCGATCGTCACGCGGACCTGGGCCTCCCCGTCCCCGATCTGGTCGTGGATGCCGACCACCGCCTTGAACTCGCGGTAGTCCCCGCCGATCGTGTACGTCAGGGCGGTGTCGGCCGGGACCCACAGGCCCTTCGGATACTCGACCCCGTCGAGCCGGAGCTGCGCGTTCGCCGGCGCCCGGTCGGCGAGGTACGCGGCCCTCACGTTAAGGGTCTTGTTCGCCTCGTCCGGGGGCAGTTCCGGCGCCTCCACCTGCGGTTGCAGGTCGGAAAGGTACGCGATGTTCCCCTGGGCGTAATCGAGCTGGGCAACCCCGCCCGCCGCCGGGTAGGTGACCACTACTCCCGACACGGTCGTCACCTTGACCCCCGACCCGGCCATCTCGACCGCCTGGGCGACGAGCGTGTTCCCGAACACGTCGACCACGCGGCACAGGGTCTGGGGGACCTGCATCGGCTGCGGCTGGCTGAACACCAGCCCGCCGGTTGCCCGGGACAGGCGGAGGTTCTCCTTCGTCCCGTCCTCCTTCTCGAACAGCACCAGAGACCCGTCCGGGTTCCCCTCCAACAGCGTCCCCTGGACGAAGTTCAACCCGTCGTCCTGCCGGATCACGTACAGGTCCCGCTTCCCGCGGTTGACCAGCATCCGCTTCCATGCGTCGCGGTTTTTGGGGTCATCGGCCCCGCGGAGTACATAGAAGACGCTTGAGAGAGGCAATTCGAACGCGGGGACGGCCACCTTCTCCGGCCCGGGGAGCAGTTCGACCGCGACCTTCTTCCCCTTGACCGAGAACTTCCCGCACCGGAGCCGGGTGCCGTCAGTCAACTCGATCTCGTGGTACTTCGCGTCTTTCCCCGGCGCAACGACCTTGTGCCCGAGATCGACCAGGAGCACCTCCTGGTTTGGAATCGCGACTTCGGACGTACCGGACTGAAACCGCACCAACCCCTTTTCGACGGCCGCCAGTTTTCCGGTAAGTTTCTTGCCGCCGATCGTCGTCAGGTCGTCGGCTCCGGCGATCCCGGCGGCGAGGACGACAAGCGGCAGGATGAGTAGACCCCGGTAGCTGCAACGCATGATGGGAATCTCGGGCAGAACACAAGGGGACGGCTGTCGGTCGGAAGCGAGGGGCGGAAAAGCCGCCCCTGGCCGGGAGTTCGGGGGCCGAGGGCTCGTGGGAACGGGCGGGCGGTGGCCGGTCGAATCGGCCACCGCCCTAGGAGTGTCAGACGGTAAGACCGGAGCGGCTCACTTGCTCTGTAACCCGTGGATCCGGTTGAGCGACTTGAAGTACTCGTCGATCATGGGCTTGTACTTCGCGGGCAGGTCGCGGGTGACCTCCTCGACGATCTTGGCCCGCTCGCCCGGAGGCAGGTTGCCCCAACCCTCGGCGTACTTCCGGAGCTTCTGTTCGTCGACCTTGCCGGGGCCGGACCCGCCCATGAGCATGCTGTCCTGGGCCGGGTTGCTCGGGTTGATCGTGCTGCCGGGCTTGTTACCGGGCTTGCCCCCGTTCGGGCAGGCCCCGCCGTTGCACTGACCACCCTTGCACTGGTTCTCCATCTCCTTGATGACTTCGTCGAGCCGGAACACGATCTTCTTCTGGATGTCCTGCGTCTTTTCGCCCGGCCGGGCGAGGTCGAGCCGGCGGCCGCTGTTGTCCATCAGCCGTTCGATGTTGGTCAGGTCCTTGGGGTCGGGCGACCAGTTGACGATGTCGAAGAACATCAGGGTGGCGACCATCCGGTACCGGTCCGGGGTCTCGGCGACGTCGTCGAGGAGCCGGTTGATGGACGCGACGGCGGCATCCCGCTTCGTGGTCGCGTGCTCGGACACGGCCTTGAAGAAGAAGTAGGTGGCGGGGTCGACGACCTGTTCGGGGGAGACCCCGTTCAGGGCTTCGAGGGCCTCCTCGTAAGCCTTCTTGGTCGCGTTGGCTTTGGCGAACGCGAGGGCGAGGTTCGCCCGGAAGAACACATCCTGCTTGGCATCCTTCAGGAGCCCGGGGACCTGGGCGGCGGCCGGACTGTCGGCCTTCCGGGCGGTCTCGAGCAGGGCGGCGGCCTCGCTGTTGCCCAGGCTGATCGTGTCGGCGACCCGATCCAGTACCGACCGGCCTTCGTTGTTCCAGACCTTGTCGAACGCGATCTGGTCGAACTTCCCGACCGACTTCAGCCACGCCTCGGCCTTGGCCCTGGCGGCGGCAACGTCGGCGGCCTTGAGGGTGCTGAACCCGTAGGCCGGCTTCTTCGCCGTTTCGGCGGCGGGTAAGGGGGAGGCGACCAGACCCGCGCAGAGGGCCGCGGCCGCCAGATGTACGCGGATCGTCACAGGGTACCTCCTCGTGATCGGGTCGAAACCGGGACTGTTGGGGGATCGGCGGGGTTGGGTGGTGGTCGGGAGAGGAGAACGCCACTCAACCCCAGTTTAACTCGGAACTTCGGCCGAAACAACTGCGTTTATTGTTGATTCAACTGAGCGGCAACCTTGTGTAGCATGTCCTGAAGTATCTTCTGCCGGTCGCCGAGCTGCTTCAGCTGTTCCTGGATGAACGGGTCGGCGGCCTGTTCGCCGGGACTCCGCTTGCCGAAAGCGGTGGTCCGTTCGTTCACCTGGATCTGGAGGTCCTTCAGGAGCTTCAGCTGTTCGACCAGCTGGATCAGGTTCTTCTTCTGGTCGCCGGGCGGGGGCATGCCCGGGGGCGGGGGCGGGGGCGGGTTTTCGAGATCCTGCTTGGCCTTCTTCAAGGCCTCCAGCATCCGTTTCAACTGGGCGATGATCTGGTCTTCGACCAGCTGGGTGTCGGCCCCGATGTTCGCGCGGTTCAGCTGGTCCTGGACCGCCTTCATGTCCTTTTGGACCTCGCCGAGGACGCCGGCGAAGACGACCGCCGTCCCCTCCCCTTCCAGCAACCGGAGTGCCTTTTCGGCCTCCTCGACAATCTGTCCTTCCTTCTCCGCCTCAACCCCGGCCTTCTGCTTGTCGGCGGTGGTCATCGTGTTGGCGTTCTTCTTGACGCCCAGGTCGATCCGCTCGGTCGCGGCCTTGACATCGACCTGCATCTGGAGCATCTTCGCGACCCGCCGTTCGAGGTCTTCGAGCTTCTTGAGCATCTCCTTTTCGCGGAGCTGCTTCAGGCGTTTTTCCAGATCCTTGAGCGCCTGGTCGAGCTTGGCGATCGCGTCGTCTTCCTTCTTGGAGGCGTCGTTCCGCTTGTTCTCCTTCAGCTTCTGTTCGGCCTGCTTCTGGTCCGGGACGGCCTCCTCGACCTTCCGCTGGGCTTCGTCGTTGGGGTTGTTCGGGTTCGGCGGCCGTGGGCCGCTCGGCGGCGGGCTGCCGGAGGGACTGCCCGACGGGCTGCCCTTCGACCCGCCCGGCGGGCTGTCGCTCGGCGGCATTCCGCCGCTCGGGTTCATCGGCTTGGAATCGCCACCCTTCCCGTCGGCCGGCTTGGTGTTGCCCTTCCCGTCGCCCTGCGGCTTGCTCTCGCCCGGGTTCATCGGCTTCGGCTCGCCGGACATCGGCTTCGGCTGGCCGGCTCCGTCCTTCGGGGCCTCCTTGGACGACCCCGCGTCGGGCTTCGTCCCGCCCTTCGGCTCGCCCCCGGCTTTCGGGTCGCCCATCCCGGACGGGTCCTTGTCGGTGCTCTTCGGGTCCTTGGGGTCGGACTTCGGCTCGGCCGCGGGGTCGCCGGGCTTGGCCGGCTCCTTCGGCTCGGACTTGTTGTCCTTCGGCTCCGGGTTGTTCCCGTCGTTATTGCTCTTCTTCGGGTCCTTTGGGTCGCCCTTGTTGAGCTTGTCGGCGAGCTCCTTCGTCTCCTTCGCGAGGCTCCCCTGGTCCTTGGCGAGCCTGCCCGGGTCACTCTTGCTCCCGTCGGTACGGGCCCGCAGGTTCTCCTGCTCCCGCTTGATGCGGGTCACTTCCTTGATGAACTCCTTGAGGTCCGAGATGTCCTGTCGGAGCCGGGCGGTTTCGTCTTCCGTGTTGAGCGTTTCGAGGATCTCTTCGAGGGCCTTCACCAGCGCCCGGTCCTTCGCGAGAATCGCATCGAAGTCGCCGCCGGTCGGGTTCTTGGCGTTGCCGAGCGTATTGACCACACCTTTGAACAGGGCCTCGACGCCGTGTTTCTCCGCGAGCTGGAGGGCCGAGCGGAGGGTCTTGGCCCGCGCCTTCTCGTCCAGGTTGTCGCTCTTCTCCCACTTCTGCGCGAGCTTGAGCAGTTCGTCGGCGAACCGCTTGTACAGTTTGAGGTTCTCTTCCTGGGACCGCTTGATCCCCTCCCCGGAAGGGGCGGCCGGTTGGGCCGAGGGCTGGGCGGTCAACGCCGAGGTGAGGGCAAAGAGACCGACCGTCACCCCCAGCATGAGCGGGAAGAAGGTCGACAACCGGCGAGGCATGGTGAACCTCCAACGGGGTGCGGGGTTGGGGCCCCTGCGCATTAGCCTGCCATTCTGACGAGAAGCGGGCCTACCACAAACACGACAGCTTCAAAAATCCTCCGAATCCTGACGTCCTGCTACTTGATTGTAACTGTAACGACAACCGGGTCACCCACCTCGGGTGTGAGGGTAATCGTGTACTCCCCCTCCTTGGCCCCGGCCTTCACGTCGTACTCGAAGTCGCGCTCGTTCCGCTCGAAGTTCAGCTTCAGTTCGGCCGGAACTCCGAGAACGTCACCAGGGACCGGCTTCTTCTCCTTGTCGGAAACCGTGACACGAATCGAGAGGTCGTCCTTGTCGAACTGGCGCCAGTTGATGCCGTGTTTGAGTCTCTTGGTTTCGCCTTTCGCGAGGAACACGGGTCCTACCGGCAGGAATTTCGGCTCTTTCTTGGTCAGCTCGTCGCTGGACTTGAACTTCCACTCCTCGAGTTCCTTCTCGATCCGCTTCTGCTGCTCGATGACCGACGCAAGCATCTTCTTCAGCCTCTCGCTGTTCTGGAGTTCGCCGAGGGCGGCCCGGATGGCCCGCACCTCCTGTTCGAGGGTCATCAGGGCGACCTCGGCCTCACTGACGGCAATGGGGTCGGCCCACTGGGTCGCGTTCAGCGGGTCCAGCACCACTTCCAGCCGCTTCTCCGCCACCGGGAACGTCATCTTCGGGAGGACGATACCGGCCCGGACCTGCCCTTCTTCCTCGCGGGTGACCGGTGGGGGGTTCTCGCCGATCACCCGGTCGATCCGGTTGGCGAACACCCCGAACCGGTCGCGGGTGACCTCGGTGACGTCGTTGACGACGCACTCCTTGTAGATCCGGCGGTACTCGCGGACGATCGACTGCACCACGTCCCGCGCCTTCCCGACGTCCTGGGCGGCATCCTGGGCTCGCACCTTGACGGTATCGAGGCTGTCGCGGTCGTTCGTGCCCCGGCCGACGGTGTTCACGGACCGGACGAATTCCCACTTCTTCCTGGCCCCGGCGATCTTCGACAGGGCCTCGTCCAGCCGGGTGGCGAAGGAGTCCTCCTCCTTGTTGATCTCGGCGAGCAGGTCGCCCTCGGACACGACCAGCAGCCGGATCGGTTCCGCGTTCTGCCCGGTCTTCGGGCCGGTGTCGTAGTTGGTGTCGGTCGCCACGACGTTCAGGTCCAGCCGGTACCGCGTCTGCACCTCCGAGACGTTCGCGAGCAGTTTGAGCGACTTCACGTCGAAATAATCGCCCGCGGCTTTCTGGCGGTCGGTCGGGTCCGGTAAAAACTGGAGCGTCTGCGGTATCTTCTTCGCCCGTCCCTCCTCGAGGGGGAGGTCGAGGAGGGTCGCGAGCCGCTGGGACGTTTCGGACTGGAGTTCCTTTTGCAGCTCGGTGAACCGCCGGACCTCGGCCGACCCGGTCCGCCGGGTGTCGCCCTTATCGAGGTCCTTGAACTTGACCGCGTGGAAGGTCGGGACGACCACGCCGGGGACGGCCGGCGGCCCCGGCACGGACAGGAACGGCCGCGCGGCGAGCTGGGCCCGGAGGGCCCGCCCGAGGTCCGAGTCCTCGGCCCAGTAGGTGAACTCGAAGGCGACCTTGCTCAGCCCGTGGTCGTCGCGGATGTAGCTCTCGGGGTTGAACGGGATACGGGCCTTCGGCGTGACGTAATAGACGCTCCCGACTTTCCGGAGGGTCTCCACCACGAGCTCGACGGCCGGGGGTTGGTCCTCGACCACCTGGATCAGGATCTGCCGCTGGGCCTTCACCCGGTCGGCCTGTTCGACGATCAGGTCGAACTCGACCGTCGGGGTCGTGGTCACCTCGGCGGCGGCGACGTACCCGACCTCGTCGAAGTAGTAGTGGGTGATCGTCCGCCCGGCGGCGAGCCGATAATCCCCGCGGAACTCGACGCTCACGGTCCGCTTGTCCGGCCCGATCGCGACCCACACCTTGTCCGCCGATCCCGGCTTGGCCCCCGGGAGGATGCCCACCTTCGGCTGCAGGTAGGCGGCCGTCAGGTCGGTGTCGGCGGTCGCGGTCAGGATCAGCTCGGTCCCGCTCGGGACGGCGACCACGGACCGGTCGCCGGTGAGAGACAGGCCCTGCTCCGTCATCCGTTGGCGGAGCCCGGCGAGGGCGGGGTAGCCCCCGCCCTGGGGCGGGGCGTGGTGCAGGTACGCCGGCTGGAACTCGGTCCGGGTCAGCGTCTTGAACATCGGCGGGGGGACGAGGGTGATCGCCTTCGGGGCGGTCCGGAAGTCCTCGGCCCGAACGACGAACTGGACGGACTCCTTGAGCTCGGTCACCGGCGCGGCGAACTCGTTACGTTGCTGCGCGCCCAGGGTCACGTCCCCGCTCTTGGTCTGCCCGGCGTAGACGAGCGTGACCTTTTCGGGGACGTCGAGCTTCCGCAACCGCCGGCCCATCGACGGGCTGGCGGCCTTGTCCTCGAGGGCCCCGAACACCCGGTCGAGCCCGTCCCGGACGGTCTCGTATTCGCCCCCCGGGAGGGCCCCGAGCAACTTCGCCCGGGCCTCGGCGTCGGCGAGGCCGATGGCCTGCACCTGATCGACCGTCCACGCATTCGGGTCGTCGCCGAGCTCTCCCGCCTCCGCGGCCGCCTGAAACCCTTTCACGGGGAGGGCCGGCACCGGTCCGTCGACGAGCCCTTCGGTCACGTCGGCCCACGTCATCGGCCGCCAGCCCATCGGAACCGTCCGGTCGGCGACCACCCACCGGTACGCCTTCGCCCGGATGACCCGGTCCGGAGCTCCCTTATCGACCCGGATCTCGTCGTCCGGCAGGCCGACGAGCTCGAGATGGGCCCGGCGGGGCCACGGGGTGCTCTGGAGGAGGACGTTCCGCTCCAGAAAGACCCCGGTGACGTGGGCGAACCGCCACCCGAACCGGTACGGGTCAGTCGAGCCCGTCCCGCCCAGGTAGGCGGCAAAGCCGGCGGCCACGACGGCGACGACCAGGCCGACGGCGACGGCCGCCATCCACCGGAGCCGCCGCCAGTTGAACACGTCGTTCACCGGCACCGTGCCGACCCGCTCGCGGGCCTGCTCGATCGTCTGCCGGATCATCTCCGTCGAGAACCCGTACCGGGCCTGGTGGGCCACGTCGGCCAGTTCGACGGCCGTGATCAGGCGGTCGCCGAGGACTTTCGGGAACCGCCGTTCCAGCACCAGAGCGAGCGCGGGGTACGACAGGTCCTTCGTCAGCCGGGTGACGATCCGCAGGGCGACGATCGCGGCGAGGAGCACAAGGGTGATCACCAGGGCGACGAGCCGGACCCACGCGGGGGCGTCGAGGACCCAGTCCCAGGTAGCGACCTTGAACAGGCCGAAGTCGAAGAGCAAGCCCAGCGCGAACCACCCGGCCAGGAAAACTACCGCCGACAGGAGCCCTTCCACCACCACGTACCGGCGGATCGTCCCGCGGAGCTGGTCCAGCGGGTGGGAGACCCGGGGGTCGAGGAAGTGGGGGGCGGGGGGCCGGCTCGTCGCGGTTGCCATGTCGTCGTCACCACGGATGTCTGAATTCCAATCGCAAAAAGCCTCCCAGGGCTGACGCCCTGGGGTCACGCCAGCCGGAGCAACTTCCGGGTCATCCACTCGACCGACAGCAGGCCGACCAGCAGGAGCAGGACGTAACTGACCTGCTGCGGGTACTTCCCCAACCACTCCGGGGTGAGCGACTCGGGGAGGGTGAACCCCTGGTCCCACAGGTCTTCGGCCTTCCCGCGGTTTTTGTCGTTCACCTCGCGGTGGTCCATACACTCGGGGATCAGGGCCAGGAGGTCCTTGTCCGCGAGCTTGAACGCCAACTTCGGGACCCCGCCTTCCCGAGGCAGGTCGCGGGCCAGGCGCTCGGCGGTCTCCGGTTTCTTGATCCGCGCCCGGAGGTCCTTGTCCAGCTCCCCCGCCATCGCGCGGAGGGCGTCGATGTCGGGCCGGGTGTTGTCCATCTCCGGGTCCGACTTCCGGAGCATGAACTCGCCCTCGATCGTGTCCCCGGCGCTGTCGGGGACGTCGATCACCACCCGGTAGCGCTTGTCGCCCGGCGGCATTTCCCGCGGGTCCGGGGTGACCTGCCCCTGGTAGTACCCGTCGAACCCGCCGGCCCCCTGCTTCGGGACCAGGGGGAACGGCCCGAGCTGTTTCTCCTGCTGGCCGTCGGCCGAGAAGCGGACGATCTTGAACTTCGGGTCGATCGACCCGATCGGGTACTTCTGCGACCCCGGGTCGAGGATGCGGGCCTGGACCCGGACCGGGGCGCCGGCGGTGTACTCTTTGCTCAGCAGCACCCGGCCGCGGGCGTTCTTCACGTTCCGCTTCGCGGCCATGTACTTCGTCAGCTTCGCCCAGAACCGCTCGAAATACGCCTTCCCGGCCGGCGGGTCGTAGGCGAACATCCGGTACACCGCGCCGGACCCCATAAAGCACGACCGCCACCCGGCCGACGGGTTGTTCGTGACCAGCCAGGGGCGGGACACCCGCTCCCCGCGCTCGTCCAGGTCGGCGAAGTCGGCCAGCACCTTCGAGCCGGCCTTCACCCCGATCTCCGGCTTGAGCGGGTAGGTCGAGAAGAACCCGCGGCGGGGGAAGAGTTCGACTTTCAAATCGGGGCTCGGGGCGTACTTCTCCCGGTCGGTGAAGAACTTCTCCCACCCGGCGACGGGGTCATTAGTCCCCTCCTCCAGCTTCAGCAGGTCGGACCCTTCGATCGGGTGCAGGTAGAGCCGGCGGGCCGTCCGCGGGGTGCCCTTCACCCGGATCGCGATGATGTCGTCCGGGACGACCGGGAGGATGTCGAGGACGGGGCTCAGCCGGCTGTTCGGCTCGACCCGGGCGAGCTGGTACGTGTTCACCTGGTCGGCGACGTAGATCAGCCCGCCGCCTTGCTCCTGGACCCAGCGCTGGAGTGCCTCGGCCTGCGTCTGCGAGACCTCGGACCAGTCCGGGTCGAACATCACGATCAGGTCGTACTCGTTCAGGTTGTAGAACCGCTCCTTCGGGTCCGCGTCCTTCTTCACGGTGGTGTCGAACTTCGTCGGGAACCGGACTAGGAGGCGCTCGGGGTCCACGCCCTGGACCGCCAACCCGGCCTCGCCGGCCGCGTTCTGGAGCAGGACGCACAGTTCGGCCCGGCTCTCCTGCACCTCGCGGACGAGCATCGTCTTGAGGGCCTGGTACTCCCGGCCCGGGCCGCTCGCCACGAGCAGGACGCGGAGCTTCTTCTTGATCACCTGGATGCCGGTCCGGTCGCGGACGTGCTCCTGGTCCGCGAACGCCTCCTGTTTGTTCTTCGGGATGCGGGCCCGGACGGCCCACGGCCCCTTCTTCAGCACCCGCTTCTTGGTCGCCGCGTCCTCCGATTCCTCGGTCAGCCGGTCGGGCAGCTTCGCGGGGTCGATGACGAACTCGGCCTGCCCGTGCGGCGGGTCGCCGGGGAGGAACGTGAGCTTGCCCGGGAGCGGGTGGTCGGCCGGGTCGACCTTCGGGTCCTTGTTCGGGCCGTACAGGTCGAGGAAGACCTCGGTCTCGGTGTTCGCCAGGTTCACCGCGTCGGCCTCGACGACGATCTTGAACGGCTCGTCCGGCGGCGCGTTGTCCGGGGCCTGGATGTCGGAGATGACGATGTCGACCGTTTGCCGGTCCTCCCCGACGGCGACCGTGAAGATCGGGACGTTCGCCGTCCTGGCCCGGAGCTTCAATTCGGCGTACGCCGAGTCCGACCCCAGGTTGCTGCGGCCGTCGGAGAAGACGACGATCCCCTGCACCATGCCGCCCGCCTCGCGGTTGACCGCGGCGGCCAGCGAGTCCGGGACGTTCGTCCCCAGCGCGATCGTCCGGGCGACCTCGACGCGCTTCTCGAGCTTGTCCCGGTTCTCCCTCAGCGTCGCCTTGTCGGCCTCGGGCATGTTCTCGGGCACGACCTCGTCGACCGGCCGGGCGAGCCAGCCGGCCGCCCACTCGGGGGTGCCGGGGTCGGTCTGCCCCCACGGCCGGGAGGTGCGGACCGCCTCGGCCCCTTCGGGCGAGAGCCGGCGGAGCAGGAACGGCTTGAAGTCGTAGTTGGCGAACGCGTCCCACTCGCTTGCGGCCCACGGCGCGTCGTCTTTCGTGAAGAGCTGGGGCTCCTCGTCGAGCCGGGTGCCGAACCGGTAGACGACGACCGGGTTCGAGTCGAGCAGGGTCTTGAGGAACGCGACCTTCTCGTCGGTCAGGAAGTCGATCACCGTGGCGAGCCGGGACTTCAGCTTCTTCCCCGGGGTGCCCCCGATCTCGTCGCTCTTCTTCGTGATGCTCGGCGACACGTCGAGGAGGACCGCGACCCGCGACCGTTTCTCGGTCCGCTCGTAGGTCTGGTAGGCCGGGAGCAGGAACACGACGCACAGGACCGCGTACACGGTGACCCGCAGCGCCGCGAGCGGGGCCGCCCAGTACCAGCGGACGGTCCGACTGTCCTTCACGTACATCGCGACCGTGTACGCGACCCCGAGCGCGAACACCGCCCCCACGAACCCCACCCACAGGGCGGTGTTCTCGGGGCGGTTCGCGGCCTTCATCTCGCTCCCGGAAGGGGACGCGTTCGGGTACGTGTCGTTCAGGAAGAAAACGAGGAGGAACCACGCCCCGAACAGGACCCACGACGCGACACAGGCGCCCCACAGGAGCTGGCCGATCCGCCCGGGCCGCCCGCGCCAGCTGGGGTCCGCGCTGGTGTACCGGACGATCGTCCGGACGACCCAGGCGGCGGTGAGCACGGCGGCGATCGCCCCGAGCACCCCGTAGGGGATCGCCTGCCAGAGGGAGGTCGGCAGCAGCGACCGTAAGAAGTCGGGGAAATACTGTTCGAGCCGGAGGAAGACCAGTTCGCGGTTCTGGGTCGCGGCGGTCGTCGGGTTCATCGCCTACTCTTCGGGTCGAATGATATTAAAAGAGTTCACCACAGAGTCACAGAGGACACAGAGTAGAACACAGAGTCGTAAAGTCGTAATGTCTCAAGTCTAAAGTCGAATCAAGAAGATCGCAAACGATTTCATGACTGGAGACATTATGACGTTACGACTTTATGACTTTATGACTCTTCGGACTCACACCCCGGCCGGCTCGGCGGGTTCGACCTCCGCCGCGGCCACGACCGGGGTCGTCCCCCGGGCGAACGCGGCGGCCGCACTCGGGGCGTGGGCGTCGAGGTCTTCCGGCCGGGTGTGGAAGCTCAGCCGCACGGCCATCGCCTGCTCGGCGACCAGCACGAGCAGGATGAACAGGTACAGCCACCGGCGGGTCGAGAAGTCGTCCCGTTTCTGCTTCAGGGCGACCACCCAGCTCGTGTCCTCCGGGGAGTGGATCGGCACGTTCGGGGCCAGCTGCGCGAGGTCGTCCCGGTTCGCCCGCCGGAGGTCGCCCTCCCGGTCCGCGTCGAGGTTGAATGCGTACGCCGCGTACCCGGGCTTTTCGTTCTCGCCGTCCGGCCCGGAGAACTGCGTCAGGGTGAACAGGTAAACGCCCGGCTCTCGCGCCTCGGAGAAGTCGAGGACCGGACCGCCCGGGGTGGCCGGGAGCGGCTGATTCCCGAGGTCCTTCCGGGTAACGGGGATGTCCCCGGACGACTTCTCGGCCTTCGCCGGGTCGGCGGTCAGGAACATCCGGCCGGCGGGCCGGGTCTCGCCGTTCTTCTTCTGGAAGAGGGTCGGATCGAGCGGGACCCGCAGCGCCGCGCCGACCGGGCGGTTTTCGTCGGTCGCCCCGCCGGACAGGTACTTCTCCATCTCGGCGACGATCGCCAGCCAGCCCGGGGCCCCGGCCCCTGACGGCCAGTCGGTCCAGTCCCCGTCGGCGTGCCCCTTCCCGCCGGCGTCGGTCGTCATCACTGCCACCCGCCCCTGGCCGAACTGTTTGACGACGTACAGCGGGTCGCCGAACTTCACCCGGTCCCGCGCCCGTTGGAACGCGGCCCGGAGGTCGGTCAGTTCGGGCTGTGCCCACAGCTCGCGCAGGATCGGCTCGCTCGCGTCGCCGTCGTTGATCTGGTCGCAGAGGAGCCGGTCGTACAGGGTCGCGAGGACCGTGAGCGGGAGGTCCCCCGCGGTGGTGTCCCGGATCTGCCGGTCGAGCAGCTCGGTGTACTGGCGGTACTTCTCGAACTTCGGCTCGCCGATGTTCACTTTCAACTTGTCGAGCAGGTCGCGGGCCTCGCCCTGGAAGTCCACCATCGGCCGCTCGTTCGGCAGGCAGTAGAGTTCCTGAACGGCCTTGTCGCCCTGCCAGTCCTTCTGCGCGGGGTCGGGCTTACCCGCCGGGGTGGGCCCCCCGGGCGCCTTGCGAACGCGGACCGGCCAGTACCGGTCGATGTTCGCGAACATGAAAAACTTCTCGACCTCGACGTCCTTGACCGCCGACCCGCGGTCGCCGGTGTACAGCCCGACAAGGGCCGGGTGGGACTTGACCGAGGGGTCGCGGGTCAGGATCCGTTTGCTGAGGACGAGGGCCCGCTTCAGCTTCTGCTCGTCGGTCAGCGGCGTGGCGGGCCCGCTCTCCGGGAGGAGGAACGGGAACACGCCCTCCCCGCCCCGGTAGAGGACCTTGTTGTAATCCAGCGGCTTGACGTTCGGCCCGAGGAACACCCCGAGCCCGCCCCCGCCGCGGACGTAGGCTTCGAGCTTGTCCCGCTGGGCCTCGGTCAGGGCGTCGACGTTCAGCAGGTAGACGCAGGCGTAGTCCCGGAGGTCGTGCTTTTCGAGCATCTCCCGGGTCCCGTCCACCCAGTTGATCCCGCCGAACGCGTCCTGGAACAGCCGCTTGAGGAAGAACCCGTCGGCCCCAGGCTTGTCCCGTTTGTCCTGTCGGCCTTCCACGACGAGAACCGACAACCGCTCCTGGACCTCGACCACCGCGTGGCGGACGTTGTCCGCCGCGATCCCGCCCGGTTCCTGGTCGGCGAGCTTGGCCGTCACGATGTTGAACCGGTCGAGCGGTTTGTCCTTGGTCCCGACCCGCTCGAACTGCTGGACGGTGACGAGGGTGGTCCGTTCCTGGTTCGGCGGCAGGCTCGGGATCGACGCCGTCGGGATGATGTTGCCCCGCCCGTTCAGGAAGAACTGGACCTTCACGTCCTTCAGTTCGGAGCTCCCCGAGTTTTTCACCCGCAGCTCGAAGTCGACCGGCTGGAACCGGGCGACGGTCCTGGCCTTGGGCCGGAACTCGACGATCCCGACGTTGTCGCTGGACCGGGGCTGGCGGTCGGTGTCCTTGCGGTAGGGGTGGGCGACGTCGACCAGGTGGATGCGGACGCCGGCGGCGGTCAGCTCGGTGATCAGCTGTTTCAGCGTCTCCCCGTCCTCGACCCAGTCGCCGGCCCGGAGGTCCGAAACGATGTGGACCACCTTCGCGACGTCGGCGTCCGGCTTCCGGTCGAGCACCTCCTTGGCGGTCCTCAGCCCGTCCACGAGACTGACCCGGACGGGGGACGGGTTGGGCACCGTCCCGAGGAACGTCTTCATGTCTTCGATGGCCGATTCGTTGAGCCGCTCGTAGGTCCGGGGTTTCGGGACGGTCGGGTGGGCCTTTTGGGTGGCCGGGTCGTCGTTCGGCTGCCGGAGGTCGGACAGCAAAAGCAGGTCCACGGACTGGGGGGTGTTCGCCTGGGCGGCGGCCGGGGCGATCTTCTCCGTGATCTGGGTTTTCGCCTGATCGAATGCGTTCGTCTGCCGGCCGTCGGCGGCGAAGACGTCGGCCATGCTCGGGGAGTCGTCGAGGACGACCACGTGGGCGGTCGCCCGGGTCTCCTGCCCCTCCATCGGGCTGAACCACTTGAACCGGGCGAGCAGCACCGCGACAAGGAAGATGAGCAGGCAGCGGAGCAGGAGGAGGATGAGCTGCTCGAGGATGAGCTTCCGCTTCATCCGCTTCTGCGCTTTGAGCAGGAACTCCATCGCCGCCCATTTGACCCGCCGGAACCGCATCCGGTTGATCAGGTGGATGATGATCGGGGCGCTGACCAGGGCGCCCCCGGCGACCATCGTGAGCGGATTGGTGAACAGAGCTTCCATCAGGACCTTGGGGATCGCACGGGTTTCAATCGAGGGACCAAGAAGCATTCACCACAGAGTCACAGAGACCACAGAGACCACAGAGACCACAGAGACCACAGAGTCGTAACGTCGTAACGTCTCAAGTCGTAAAGTCGAATACAGAAGATCGCGACCGATTTCATGACTGAAGACTTTATGACATTACGACTTTATGACTTGAGACTTTCCGACTCTGTGTCCTCTATGCCTCTGTGGTGAATGCTTTGCCGCTTAATTTACCGGCGGACCGGCGTCGCGCGGGACGACATCCGCTGGAACAGGAACCGGGACAGGACGGCGTCGAGGTAGTCGCTGGTGCGGACCAGGTGGTACTCGATCCCGATCCGGGTACACCCGCGGCGGACCTCGGTGAGGTACTCTTCGAGGGCGTCGAGGTAGCCGTCCCGCAGGGCCCGCGGGTCGCAGAGCAGGTGCGGGAGCTCTTCCAGCCCCTCGAACCGCGTCATCCCGGCGAACGGAAAGAGCAGCTCGTCGTCGTCCATGACGTGGAAGACCATCACGTCGTGCCGCCGGTGCCGGAGCATCTCCAGCCCCTTGAACAGCGGCTCGCGGTCGCACAGCAGGTCCGAGAAGATGACCACCAGCCCGCGGGCCGGCATCGACTCGGCGACCCGGCGGAGGATTTTGAACGGGTCGGTCTTCTCCCGCGGCTTGCTGACGTGCAGCGCCTTCACCACCGCGTCGATGTGGAGGTTGGAGCTGCGGGGCGGGATCACCTGCCGGACGTCGGAGTCGAACGTGATCAGCCCGGCCGAGTCCTGCTGCTTGACGGTCAGGTAGGTGAGGCAGGCGGCGGCGGTGGCGGCGTAATCGTACTTGTGCAGGGTGCCGGCCTTCCGGTGCCGGTCGACCCCGTACAGCATCGACTCGCTCGCGTCGACCACCACGTACGCGCGGAGGTTCGTCTCGGCCTCGTACTGCTTGATGTAGTACCGATCGGTCTTCGACCAGACCGTCCAGTCGACGTGCCGCAGGTCGTCGCCCGAGACGTATTCCCGGTGCTGCACGAACTCGACACTCTGGCCGAACGTCGGGCTCTTGTGCATCCCGGTCAGGAACCCCTCGACCACGTACCGGGCCCGGAGGTCGAGCTGGCTGATCCGGGCGATCGTCTTCGGGTCGAGGAACCGCTTCGGGTCGTCTTCGTTTCGCTTCGCCATCGTGTTTGGTGTTTGGTGTTTCGTGTTTGGTGTTTCGTGTTTCGTGGACGGCTATTCGTGTTACGTGTTTGGCATCTTGTGTCGGAGTCAGCTCACGCGCGCTGCGGGGGATCGCACCAGCCCCGGCCGGTCTCCGGGTCCAAAACACCAAACACTAAACACGAAACACGAAACACGAGTCAGGAGACGAAGATCTTCTTGAACCGCTCGTCCCTCGTCAGGTCGCCCTCCTTGTCGGGGGTCTCCTCGAGCAGCTTCTTGATCACCGTGTCGGTGGTCACCCCTTCGGACGCGGCGGTGAAGTTGGTCAGGATCCGGTGCCGGAGGACCGGGAAGGCGAGGGCCTTGATGTCCTCGGTAGTGACGTGCGCCCGGCCGTACAGGAGGGCCCGGGCCTTCGCCCCGAGGATCAGGTTCTGGACCGCCCGCGGGCCCGCCCCCCAGCTCAGCCACTCCTTGACGAACTTCGGGATGCCGGGCTCGCCCACCCGCGTCTGCCGGACGAGGGCGAGGCAGAAGTGGATCACGTGGTCGGTGACCGGGACCTTCCGGACCAGCGTCTGGATGTCGAGGATCTGCTCGCCGGTCAGGACCGGCGTGATCTCGTCCGCCGTGACCCCGGTCGTCCGCCGGGCGATCTCGAACTCCTCCTTGAACGACGGGTACTTGACGAACACCTTGAACATGAACCGGTCTTGCTGGGCTTCCGGGAGGGGATAGGTCCCCTCCTGCTCGATCGGGTTCTGGGTCGCCAGCACGAAGAACGGGCTGCTCAGCTTGTGCCGGGTCCCGCCCACGGTGACCTGCCGCTCCTGCATGGCCTCGAGTAGCGCGGCCTGGGTCTTCGGCGGGGTCCGGTTCACCTCGTCGGCCAGGATGATGTTCGCGAACAGCGGCCCCTGGAGGAACTTGAAGTCCCGGCGGCGGGTCTCGGTGTCCTCCTCGATGATCCGGGTGCCGGTAATGTCCGACGGCATCAGGTCGGGGGTGAACTGGATCCGGCTGAAGTCGAGCGACAGGCACCGGGCCAGGGTGCTGATCATCAGCGTCTTGGCCAGCCCGGGCACCCCTTCCAGGATGCAGTGCCCCCGGCTGAACAGGGCGATGAGCAGCTCCTCGATCACCTCGTCCTGGCCGACGATGACGCGGGTGAGCTGTTGCTTGATGTCGTCGAAGGCGGTTTTCAGCTTCCGCATCGCGTCGACGTCGGTCTGGCCCATATCACCATTACTGCTCATGCTCGGATCGCTCTCGGTAGTGAGGAAGCGTTCGGGTTGAGGGCGCGTGTTCTACACGGCGGCGCGGGCCGGCCGGGACCGGTCACCGCTGGTAGATCGGGAGAATGCCCTTGTCCAGCTGCAGGATCGACAAGTTGACGGCGGTCGAGAAGACCGGCCCAATGTACCCGCTCGTCCAGCCGCCGCCGGCCTTGTCCTGGCTTTCGATCAGGTACGGGTACATGACCTCCTTGTACTTGCTCCAGGTCAGCCACGTGTCCTTCGCCTCGGCCGGGAAGAGCTGGCCGTACCGGTCGTCGCCGAGGGCGTACACCGCCTGGGCGAAGTAGTAGCTCTGGTACTCGTCGTGGGCGACCCGGCCTTTCGCGACCGGGATGTTCTTCCGGCAGTTCTCGAACCAGCGGACGACGCTCGGCCGGTCCACCCCCTTGGGGGGGTTCTTCCCGTTCATCACCGCGATGGCCCGGGTGAACTCGCCCGAGCTGAGGGCGCAGGCGAGGGCGGCGGCGGTCAGCGGGGGGCGGCCCTGACCGACGCCCGCGCCGACCCCGCCGGAGCCGGCGTAGCTGTAGATGATCCCGCCGTCCGGGGTCGTGCAGGCGTCCAGGTACGCGATCGCCTTCTCGACCGTCTCTTTCGGGACTTTGATCCCGGCGTTCCGGGCGGCCCGCAGCCCCTGGAGGGCCGTGATCGTGACCGACCCCTCGTCGAACTGGTTCCCGTCGGCCGCGCTCACGTACCCCCACCCGCCGACGTCGACCTCCTTGCCCTCCGGCCGCCGGTGCTTCTTGCTCGTCTGGGCCTTGGCGATGAAGTCGACCGCCCGGGTCAACACCCCTTCCAGCTTCTTCCGCTGCTCGTTGTCTTCTTCCTCGCCGTACACGCAGGCCAGGAACATCGTGCCGAACCCCTGCCCGTACATGTACCGGGTGGACTCGGTCGGGTTCTGGACGTTCCCGATCAGGCCGTTCGGCTGCTGCCGGGCGGGGGCCAGGAACCAGTTGACCGCCTTGGTGATCTGGTCGCTGTACTTGCCCTCGCGGAGGGTGCTCCCCTCCATCAGCATCGCCATCCCGGCGAGGGCGGTCATGGTGGTCGGGTACTGCCCGCCCTGGGCCTCCCAGTGGCCGTCCTGGGCCTGGATCTTCTTCAGGTACTCCAGCCCCCGCTCGACCGCGGTCTCGACGTCGGCCTTGGTCTTCTTTTCCTGGGCGACGGCCCTACCGGGCGCGACGACCAACTTGCCGAGCGCCCCGGCCGCCACGGACGAAAGGAACAGCCTGCGGTCCATGTGAGGTACTCCGCGCCAGCGGGGAATGAGGGACCACCCGGAAGATCGACCGGCCGGGTAACCGACCCGGACGGTGGGAGGGAGCACCGACAAAGACGAACGACGGGCGAAAGCTTAACAGCCGGCACCCGTTCCGACCGGTCGGCGGGGAGGGGCCACGGCCGGCGGGGCACACCCGCTCGCCCGTCCAGAAGCACGTCCGCCACTTCCGCCACGTCCGCGCGTTCTCGACCGGCACACCGAACGAGCTGCTTGTTGCTCGGGGGCTCACGCCCCCCGCTCGCCCAATCAGAAGCCCGTCCGCCACGTCCGCGCGCCGATCCTCGCATTCTCGATCCGTCCGCCCACTCCGGGCCGGTGCCGACGGCGAGCCGGAGGCTCGCCCGTCACTTCTCGCCCGGCCGTTCGTCCGGGCCGATGTGAACCCGCGTGTCGTACCGGTGCAAATCGATCGTCCCGTTTTTCAGGTCCACGGTCATGTTCTGGAAGAAGTTCCCCGTGTTGTTGAGCGCGTGTCTGAACCGGACGGCCCCGGTCCCCTTCTCGACGACGACCACCTTGTAGATCATGTTCCCGTTCGCCTCGGTCATCGGGGCGGCGGCCACGATCACCGGCAGTTCGGCGAACCGGTCCACGAGCATCCACTGGTTATCGAACACGGCCTCGACGAACCACAGCCGCTTACCACTCACTCGGTCGAAGGCGTACATCGGCCCGTTGACCGTGTGGGTCCGCAGGGCGGCCCCGTAGACTTTCTGCCTCACCCCCCCGGCGGGGGACCGGTCGAGGACGACGTAGAACCGGTCCGCGTCCGCGAACAGCTGGGCCTCGACACACCCCTTCAGGTGGGCGTCGAGGTATTTCGGGTCGAGGCGGAAGGCGCCCGCCGACTGGCCGGTCCGGGTGGACAGGATCTCGACTTCTCCGGTCGGCTTGACGAACCCGGTCCAGTCCGGGCCGGGCGACCGGAGCGGGACGGCCTTGGCGTCGTACTCCTTCCGCCAGATGTCCTTGCCGGTCGACAGGTCGAGCAGCCGGAGGACGTGGGGCTCGTCGCCGGTCCCTTCGGCCAGGAGGACGGTCCGCCCGGACACCCGGTACGACCGGGCCGCGGCCAGGGTCCGGCCCGCGTCCGTGGCCCCGTCGACCGGCATCCCGTCGACGGCCCGGAGGAGTTTGGTCGCGACCGGCTTGCGGTCGGCCCCGGTCTCGACGAGCAGGATGTACCGGGCGTCGCCGTACACGTGGGTCCGGTCCGCGACGTTCCGCCGGGTCCACAGCTGGCGGCGGGAGACGGGTTCCACCACCTCCAGCCCGTCGCGGGTCAGCAGGCACACGTAGCCCGGCTGCAGGACGGCGGACTTCCCGATGATGACGCGGGACCCGTCCGTGTACTGGACGACGACCTCCCCGTCGGCGGCGTTGTCGATGATCTGGTTCGGGTTCGGTCCGCCCCCTTCGCCGAGGAGGTTCTTCCGCCACCGTTCCTTTTTCTCGGCCAGGTCCAGGCAGTACACCCACTGCCCGACCTGGACCAGCAGCAGGTGGCCGCTGGCCTGGACGTACTTGGCCGCCTGGAGGTTGCCCGGGTTGTACTGCATCGGCGGGTGGATGTCGGGGAACCGGCACCGCTCCGCCCCGGTCACCCGGTCGAGCCCGCGGAAGGTCCAGGTGTTGTTCCCGGAGGAGACCATGTCCATCACGAACCGGAGCCGGCGGAACATCGGGAACAGGTCACCGTCCGGGTCGACCTCGACCGCGGCCATCGCCTGGCTCTGGGGCTGGGGCTCCTTCTGCTCCGCCTTGACCCGGGGCGGGAGCGGGTAGCGGGCCGGCTCCAGGTACGGGAGCAGGCGTTTGTCGGTGAGCAGGTCGACGAGGAAATCGGCCCCGGTCTTCCCGTCCCGGACGACCACCTCGGGGTACTCCTTCCCGAGCTGGAGGTACAGCCCGACGGCGTCCTCCAGGAGGCCGTTCTTGATCATCAGCCGGGCCAGGGCCTCGGTCGCCTTCGCGCGGAGGACGGGGGCCTCGGCGGTCACCCGGAGCTGGGACAGGTGGACCTGGGCGTCGCGGGTGTCCTCGTCGGTGTTCGTCTGGAGGAGGGCGTGGGCCAGCTTCAGCTCGGCGGCGGACCCGGCCGGGAAGTACGGCCCGAACACGTCCACGAACTCCCGCAGCCGCTTCAGGTCGTTCCCGGCGTCGACCGCCTCCCACTCCTTGTTGACCCGGTCCTCGAGCGACTTCCGGGCGGCCGGGTCGGCGGCCCGGCGGATCATCCCCTCGATCCGCCCGCGGGCCCACACGTCCGGCCGCATCCGGACGCTCGGCTCGTCGGGCATCTCGAACAGGGTCTTGCCCTCGCCGAGCCCGGCGAGGGCGAGGTAATGGTCGAAGGCCTCGCCGAGCCGCTTCTGGTCCTCGCGGCCCTTGGCCAGGAGGTACAGGTACAGCCGCTTCCGGCGGAGCGTCTCGTCCTCCCGCCGCTTCTTCTCGAACGGGTCGCCGGTGTCGTCGAGCGGGAGCTCGCAGAGGGCCTCGTACTCCTTCAGGACCCCCTCGGCCGCGCCGAAGTTGTCCCGGAGCATCTCGGTGTACGCGACGTACAGCTTCTCGCGGACCCGCCGCCTCACCAGCTCCGTCGGGTTGTTCCGCTCGGCCTCTTTGAAGTCCGCGACGGCCGCCTTCAGCTGCCCGTCGTCGAGCAGCAGCTCGCCACGGTCGGTCAGCCCCTCGGGGTCCTTCGGGTTGGCCTTGAGCCGGCGGTCCATCTCGGCCTTCTTCTGCTCCAGCTGCGGGTAGACGGCGACCTCCCAGGCGGACTGGGCGATCACCAGCCCGTCCTGGAACACGAGGTTCCCGAGCCCGTACCGGGCCAGGTCGTTCCCGCTCCCGTCCTTCCGCATGCGGGCGGCGGTCTTGGAGGTGACCGCCCCGGTCTCGACGTTCACGGCCCAGATTTCGGCCGCGGGGACGGTGTCCTTGCCGGCGTTCTCCTGCCGGACCGGGATGTAGTAGACGGCCTTGCCGGCGACCCCGTGCCCGGTCGGGGTGGCGGACGGGAGCGGGGTCCGCCACGCGAGCTTCGGCTCCAGGGTGGTCGGGTTCTCCCCGGTCAGGTGGTAGGCCCGGACGTCGCCCTTGCTGACCACGATCACCCGGTCGTTCGTCACCCCGCCGACGTACAGGTCGGTGGCCTCGCGGGGGACGGACCAGAGGACCTTGCCGGAGCGGACGTCGATGCACTCGAGCTTGTTCGAGTCGTAGGCGGCGATGACCACCCGCCCGCCGGAGACGATCGGGGCCGCCCCGCGCCACCGGTCGACCGGGAGCTGGGGCGGCAGGACCGGTCCGGTCGGGGTGAAGACCGGCTGTTTGGGAAGAGTGTTCGGCTCCAGCCGGCGGTATGCGTGGGCCCAGAGGAGGCTGCGGGACATGATGTCCACCCCGATCATCGCCCCCGAGTTCGTCGGGCAAACCAGGATGCCCTCGCCGGCGGCCAGGAACACCCCCTGGTAGCGGCGGACCGAGTCGCCGGGCAGGGGGGTGTTCGGCCGGCCGAGCTTCTGGGTCCAGAGCACGGCCGGGACCTTCTGGGGCCAGTCCTTGACCGGGACGAGGGTCTTCGGGTCGAGGCACAGCAGCCGGCTCACCCCGTCGAGTTCGATCAGGACGTACAGCCGGCCGTTCAGCGGGAGGGGCGGGCCCAGGAAGACCGCGTTCAGGCAGAGGTGGAACGCGTCGGTCGACTTGTCCGCCTCCTCCTCGGTCAGCCGGGGGAGGGCCGGGTCGCGGTAGTGCGGGGACTTGACGACCCGGCCGAGGGTCCAGACCCGCATCCCGGTCGCGATGTCGACGGCGGAGAGCTCGCCCGCCCGGATCGCGTCGGCGAGTTCCCCACTTTGGCGGACCTGTTGGTTCGGCATCCCGCCGAAGTTCGGGTCGGTCATGGCCGGCGGCGGGGGGATCGCCACGTCGTCCACGTAGAAGACGGTCTGCCCGTCGTGCGCGAGCGAGCCGAGGAGCGGGTTTTCGAACAGCAGGCTCGACACCCCGGTCGTCTTGTACGTCCCCCACCACCCGGTGACTTCCGCCCGGATGTTCGGGTCGTTGTAGTTGAGGTTCCCGGGGGTCATGAGCTGGTGGACGCCGAACATCGTCTTGGAGGACCACCGGAGCTTTCCCGCCGGCACCAGCTGCCCGGCGTGGGTGTGGTCCCGGGTGGCGATCGCGTGGATCCCGTCGTAGCCCCGGTAGATGACCAGGTCGGGGGTGGTCACGGGAAAGAACGCCGGGAGCGGGAGCGACCGGACGGTCTTGTTCTCGCGGTCGAAGAGGCGGTTCAGTTCCTCGGCGATCCAGTCGTTCCCAGGCTTGTCGTCCTCCCGCCGGGTGGCCAGCATCGGGGTCGGGTCGAACGCCGGGACGAGGAACGGCGGGCCGCCCTCGACCGTCGCGTTGCGCTGGGCGTTCCCGTACCGGCCGGCCCAGTCCTTGGCCGTGACCGCCGCCCGGATCGTGGTGACGGGCCGCTCCAGCTCGGCCTTCAGGTGCTCGGTGGTGAAGGTCCGGCGGCCGATCACGAGCCCGGTCCGGGCGGTCGCCTTCTGGAGCCGGTCCGAGACCGCCTGGGCCAGGGCGGCGTGGCGCGGGTCGCCGCCCCGCCGCAGGGCGAGGGCGGCCTTGAACAGGGTCCGGGGGGTCAGGAAGTCATCAGTGTTCGGGCGGGCGAGGAGCCGCTCGAACGCGTAGGCCGCCTCGAGATAGTTGCCCCGTTCCAGGTAGAGGGTCCCGAGCAGGATCGTCCCCTCGGCCCCGGCGTTCGTGTGGAAGTACCGCTGCGACAGGTCCGAGAGCGTCGCGAGGTCGTAGTTGCCCTTCACCGCCTCGTCGAGGAGCGTGGCCGCGGCCTGACCGTAGGACTGCTGGTAGAACTCCAGCCCCTCTTTCGGGAACGCGGCGATGATCCGGTTCGCCTCCGTCTTCACACTGATCCGCCGGATCAGGATCTTCTCACCGGCCTTGTCGTTGATGTTGAAAAACGAGTCGCTCTTGGCGTCGAGGATGTTCTGGAGGAGGGGGGAGACGGTGTTCCAGGGGATTTCCTTGAACGCCAGGTAGTCGCGGGCGCCCTTGAGCTGGTTCGTGGCGTCGCGCTCGTAGGGGAACCCGAACGGGATGTCGTGGTCTTCGAGCGGGCGGAGGTCCTTGTCCTTGTCTTTCTCCTTGTCTTTCGCCTTGCCGGCGGGACCGACGGGCCCGATCCCGGCGCCGGGCTGGGCGGAAGCGACCCGATCGGCCCGGGTGACCAGCCACGCACTAAGGGCGGCCAGGAGCACGGCGGAGGCGAACCGCATCTTGTTCCCACGCATCGGCGTATCCCGTTCCTGAGTCACGCGGGGTCAACCCAAGCGGCTAACCTTAAAGATTTTGCCACTTCTCCAGACTGCCCACAAGGAGAAATCGACATCGGGACTTTGCGGGAGAGGGCCACGTCCTGCACAACCCCCACTGCGGGCCGCGTAGTGCCCCAATACCGTATGACGGGCGACCGGGTCGGTCCTAACCTCTTCTCCTCTCGCGGCCCGGAGGTGTCGACTCGGCCCCCGTGACAAAAGGGTGTACCCGGGCGGGCTCGCGAGCGGGTGGTCCGTTTCCCCCGAGCTCGGTGACGGGTCGTACTGTCCCAACCGGGCGGCAAAACCACCCTCCCGAGACCAGTTTCGCCCTTCCCAAACATGCTTCCGGAACCCCCGAACCGCACACGCCTTCCGGCAAGATAACCAGGTGAAACAGTTAAGATTGGTTAAGATTTTCTCGTTTGCAGGACCGCGCACGGGCCTTTGGCGACCTCAACCCGGCGGTGGTTAACTCTCATTAACTCGTTAACTATACATTTGCACATTAACCTCGCGCCCGAGCTCGACCGGTTGCGTCCGTAACAAAACACACGAGTGTATCCGAAGCGTAGCCCTATATTGGGAGAAGCCGCACCCGAGGACATTCTCCCGATGACCGAACCCCGCCAGACACCGCCCCTCACCCGGGGTGAAGGCAGACCCGTCCGCCGGCGGACCCGGACGTTCCGGCCGAACTACCTGTCGTTCGCCGGAACGTACCAGTGCAACCTGGCGTGCCCGCACTGCTGCGTCCCGATCGAGTGGACGGACCGGCTCGACATCCCGACCGCCGTCCGGTTTCTGGAGCAGGCCCGGGAGGCCGGGATCGAGGTCCTCGGGTTCACCGGCGGGGAGCCGTTCCTCTACCCCGAGTTCGTGATCGCCCTGACGAAGCGGGCGGCGGAACTCGGCTTTCGGTTCGACAAGCTCATGTCGAACGGGGTCTGGTTCCGCGACGAGCTGCACCTGGAAACCATCCTGACAAGCCTCCGGGCCGCGGGCTTTTCCGGCAAGCTCGGTCTGAGCGTGGACAAGTTCCACGGGATGGACATCGCGAAGCTCGCGACCTTCTGCCGGGTCGGCCGCCGGGTGTTCGACCGCGATACCATCCTCTCCCTGAGCTATGCCAGCCGGGCCCCTGACAAGGGGCTGGAGCCGATCCGCCGGCTGGCGGACGAGCTCGGCGGGGTGATCGCGTGGTCGGAGATGCTCGGCCGGTACATGCTGGTGAGCGACGACCTGACGATGACGCTGAACTGGAACCACCTGGCGACGGTGGAACGGGCCGAGGGGCTTCCGGGCGACCCGTGGGACGGGACGTGGTTCGCGGAGGATTACTGCGAGGGGCCGGGACAGGCGTTGATCGTGAACCCGCGCGGCGAGGTGAAGCCGTGCTGCGGGTTCGCCTCCGACCTCGACCAGCTGACGATCGGGAACATCCACACCGACAGCGTGGAGGGTATCATCAAGGCCGCGCGGAAGCACCCTTACGTCGGGAAGTTATTCCGCGAGGGCCTGACCGCGATCCGCGACGATATCCTCGCCCGCGACCCCGACGCGTTGCCGGGGGCGACGAGCAATCACTGCTATTTCTGCTGGTATGTATTGTCGAAAGGTGCATGGGATGCAACTCGCGAAAAGCCCGAGCATCGCGTGGGCTGCGGCGGGCAGTGGGAAAAACTCGGGCTGAAAAAAGACGACAAGGGACGGGTCCCGCTGCTCTGACAACCCCGACCAGGAAGACCGCCACCAGCCCCGGCTAACCCCCGGGGCTTTTTCGTTTCCTCCCCTCGTTCCCACGCTCCGCGTGGGAACGCCCTCTTCGACGCTCTGCGTCGTGGCCGAGTCGGTCCGGGCGCGTTCCCGGGGACCCGACGAACGTCACCCGGGGTGGGTTGGCCCACCCCGCAGAGCGGGGGAAGACCCGGTCCCACGCGGAGCGTGGGAACGAGGGAACGTCTCCACCCTGCGACAGTCCGTCGCGGGGAAGGCCGGTTCATTTCTTCCTCGCCGGTGTCGGCCTGTCCGCGCCGCTGGCGGTCCACTGCCGCCCGATCACGTCCACGTCCTTCGGCTGTGGCACCGCCGGCACGTCGAAGCCGACGGCCTCGATCCGCTTCTTGCGGACGTCGGCGGTCGAGACGGCGAACTCCTTGTCGCGGGCCGCGATCACATTCGGGTCGTCCTGGCCGTCGCCCGTCAGGGACCACATCAGCATCGGCTCGCCCATCGGCACCGGCGTCGTCGGGTCGGGCCAGGTGTGCCACGTCTTGCCCCAGGTCAGCAGTAGCCCCTTCATGAACGCCATCTCGTCCTCGGGCTTCATCGACGGGGCGATCAGCCCGCCGCCCAGCACCTCGTAGGTGTGCGGGTGCCAGTATTTCTTCTCCACGTCCGGCAGCTTCTGGTAGATTTCGTCCGCGACGATGTATTCGACGCCCAGCAGGCGGGCGCCCTTCCCGACCGCGTCGTAGAGGAGGCACTGGTGCATCCCCTTGCCGACCATGCCGCAGTAGTGCTGGGTAATGATCTGGATGCGGGGGTCTTTCTTGGCGCAGTGGATGCCGCAGAAGTGCAGGTGGTGGTTGCCCGGCGGGGCCATCATCTTGTTGTCGGCCGCCTTCCCGTGGCCGTCGGCCGTCTTCCCGTGGTCGTCGGCCGCGGCGTGGGAGGGGCCGATGGCCGCCCCGGCACCCATCGCCCCGACCGTCCCGAGCAGTTCTCGTCTGGTCATCGCGTTGCGTTCCTCGGGAACCCCGTTGGTGTCGTCGCCCCGGATGGTTCCATGCCGGGGACGGGCAGGATCGAAGGCGGACTCTCCTGCCGAAGTCGTTCGAACCCCCGTCAACGCTTCGGGCGGTCGGCATCGGCGTTGTACTCGCCGAACCTGGCGTCCGCCGGCAGGTGATCCGTCAGGACGAACTCGGACCGGGGTTTCGAGTTCACGAACGCGGTGATGTCCACCGCTTCCTGGACGGACTGTTACGAACTGCTGACAACGAAGATGCTGAAGCAGATCGACCCGTGCAGACCGAACGGGACGCCGGGGTGACCGAAAACCCCGGCCGGGCGCGGCGAACCACCACGGCCCGGGTCTCCGTCGCATCAGGCCAGTAGGTCGCGGATCACATGCTGTTCCTCGACCCCGGTGAGCCGCTGGTCGAGGCCCTGGAACTTGAACGTGAACTTCGCGTGATCGATCCCGAGGCAGTGCAGCACGGTGGCGTTGAGGTCGTTCACGTGGGCGGGGTTGTCGGCCACGTTGTAGCTGAAGTCGTCCGTTTCGCCGTACACGGTCCCGCCCTTGATCCCGCCCCCGGCCAGCCACATGCAGAAGTTCCGCGGGTGGTGGTCGCGGCCGTAGGTCGTCTTCGTCAGCGTCCCCTGGCTGTACACCGTCCGGCCGAACTCCCCGCCCCAAACCACGAGGGTACTCTCCAGCAGCCCGCGGCGCTTCAGGTCGGTGAGGAGGGCGGCGGTCGGCTGGTCCGTGTCGCGGCACTGCGACCGGATCTCGTTCGGCAAGTTCCCGTGCTGGTCCCACCCGCGGTGGAGGATCTGCACCACCCGGACCCCGCGCTCGACGAGCCGGCGGGCGAGGAGCGCGCTGGCCGCGAACGAGCCCGGTTTCTTCACCTCCGGGCCGTACAGGTCGAGCGTGTCTTTCGTCTCCTTCGACAGGTCGGTGAGGTCCGGGACGCTCGTCTGCATCCGGAACGCCATCTCGTACTGGGCGATCCGGGTGAGCGTTTCGGGATCGCCGTACTTGTCGAACGTCCGCTGGTTGAGCGCCCCGAGGGTGTCGAGCATCGCCCGCCGGCTCGCGCCGCTCACGCCCGCCGGGTTCTGGACGTAGAGGACCGGGTCGCCGACGCTCCGCAGGGCGACCCCGCTGTACTTGCCCGGGAGGAACCCGCTGGCCCACATCCGGGAGAACAGCGCCTGCGCGGCGGCCCCGGACGACCAGAACGGCGTGAACACCACGAACGCCGGCAGGTCGTTGCTCTCGCTCCCGAGCCCGTAGCTGAGCCACGACCCGATGCTCGGCTTCCCCGGGACCTCGCTCCCGGTCATGACGAACGTACACGCCGGGTCGTGGTTGATCGCGTTCGTGTGGACGCTCCTGACCAGGGCGATGTCGTCCACGCACTTCGCGGTGTGCGGGAGGAGCTCGCTCACCCACATCCCACACTTGCCGTGCTGCGCGAACTTGAACATCGAGGGCGCGACCGGCAGGCGGGACTGCCCGCTGGTCATGGTGGTGATCCGCTGACCCATGCGGACGCTGTCCGGCAGGTCTTTGTCGAAGAACTCGGGCAGCTTCGGCTTGTGGTCGAACGTGTCGATCTGGCTCGGCCCGCCGTTCATGTGCAGGTAGATGACCGCCTTCGCCTTCGGGGCGAAGTGCGGGAACCCCGCCAGCGGCGGGTGAAGTCGGCCCGGGCCGGGCGGCTTCGGGGTCTCGGCCGCGGCCCGGCGCCCGGCGAGCAGGGCAAGAGCGGCCCCGCCGAGCCGAAGCCCGGACGACCCGAAGAACTGCCGGCGGGTCTGGTTGAGCAGGTGTTGGTGCAGTGGTGTCACGGCCGACTCCGGGTAAATCTCCGGAAGGGTCTCACGCAAAGTCGCAAAGACGCAAAGAATGAAAATCTAGAACACGTAAATTCCAATGGTCTTCCCTTTGCGTCTTTGCGACTTTGCGTGAGACCCTTCTTAATTCCTCGTCACGACCTCATCCAGGTTCAGAATCAGGTTGGCGATCACCGTCCAGGCGGCGGTTTCGTCGTCCGGGGCGACCCCCGTCGGCTTCGACTCGCCGCCCTGCACTACCTTCTTCGCCGCCATCGGGTCCGCCTTGTACAGATCTCGTTGCTTCGCGAGTGCGTCCGTCACCAACCTGGTTTCTTCGGCATCGGGTCGGCGCGACAGCACGGTGCGGTAGAGGAACGTGATCCGGCTTTCCGTCGTCGGCCCGCCCCCGACGAGTGCCCGCTCGGCGAGTGCCCGGGCCGCCTCGATGTGCTGCGGGTCGTTCATCAGCTGGAGGGCTTGCAGTGGCGTGTTCGTCCGGTCGCGGACCGCGCACACCTGCTCGCGGTTCGGGGCGTCGAAGTTGGAGAGGAACGGGTGCGGGGCGGTCCGCTTGATGAACACGTACAGGCTACGCCGGTGGACCGCCGGCCCGCGGTCCTGGAGGTAGTACCGGGTGTTGCTGTCGCCGTACCCGATCGGCTCCCAGATGTTCGCCGGCTGATACGGCCGCACCCCCCGACCGCCCACTTCCAGGTTGATGAGCCCGCTCACGAACAGCGCGTTGTCGCGCAGCTGCTCGGCGTCGAGCCGGAACCGCGGCCCGCGGGCGAGCAGGCGGTTGTCCGGGTCCTTCGCCCGCAGTTCGAGGGTCTGCCGCGGGCTTCGCCGGAACGCGTCGGACGTCACCAGCAGCTTTACGAGCTTCTTGGTATCCCAGCCCGAGGCACGGTATTCGTCCGCGAGCCAGTCGAGCAGTTCGGGGTGGCTGGGCGGTTCGCCCTGGGAGCCGAAATCCGCGCTCGTCCGCACCAGCCCGACGCCGAAGAACTGCTGCCAGAGACGATTGACCGCGACCCGTGCGGTCAACGGGTTCTCGGGGGCGACGAGCCAGTTGGCGAGGTCGAGGCGGTTCGGTCGGTCGCCTTTGCTTGTGGGTTTGAGCGGCGGCAGGACGGCCGGCACCCCGGGCTTCACCTTCTCGCCTGGCTTGTCGTATTGCCCGCGGAGCATCACGAACGCCTCGCGAGACATGCCGAGGTCGCGAAAGATCATCGTCCCCGGAATGGCATCGTCGGCGATCTCGCGGCCGGCCCGAGTTTGTTCCCAATCCGCCCGCCGGGCCGTGAGATCGGCGTCGACCGGCCGGGCGACGTACGCGAGGTAGAACGACCGCAGTTTCGCCACGGTCTCCGGCGGATGTTTCTTCTCCGGTCCGCCCGCGACGACGGCGTTCAGATCGCCGGGCAGCTCGGGAGGGGCCTTCCCGCCAAGCCCCTTCCACCAGACCCGGAATGACGCCAGCGGGTCGATCGCCGGGTTGCTCTCACCGGTCAATGCGACCGCATCCCAGTGCACGACGCCGCCGTGCTCCTGGAGCGTGACCGACCCGACTTGCTGCCCGTCCTTCAACCCGAGGTCGGCCGCGGTCGCGGTCAGCTTCGCCCACTCGCCGGGTGACGGGAGCGGACCTCGTCGCGCGCCCAGGCTGCCGCCGCCGTACGGCGAGCCCGCCGTGGATTCTTTCCCCCACCAGATCTTGGCCCCCCCGCCGAACTGAACCGTGATTGCGCCCGGCGGGGAGCCCGGGTCGAGCCGGACCCACGCCTCGAACACCCCGTTGATCGGGACGACCCACGGCCGCAGCCGCGGCTGGATCGCGTCCTGGTGGAAGAACGAGTTCATCTGCCGGAGTACCCGCCGACCGGATTTCGCCCCGAACGGCGGGTCGGTCACCCAGTCGGCGGCGTTGCGGGTCGTATTGGAGCTGGTCGCGGCGAGCGGGAAGACGTCGTCGAAGAGGACGTCCGTAACCGGGCGTCTGGCGGGCGGGGTCTTCGCCTCCCCCGGGTCGGAGTAGCTCGTCTTCGCGGCGGCGATCTCCAGTCGCTTCCGCGCATCCGTCTCGGCCTTTACGGCCGCGTCGAGCGCCTTCTGTTGGGCCGGCGTCGGGAGCTTCACGAATGGGCCGGTCGTGCTCACATTCCCGTCGAGAGCCGGGTCGGCGGCACTCAGGAAGAAGGCGTAGAGCGAGTAATACTCCTTTGCCGAGAGTGGGTCGAACTTGTGGTCGTGACAGACCGCACACCCGGCCGTCAGCCCCAGCCACGCCTGGGCGACGGTGCTGGTCCGGTCGACCGCGTTCCGGTACACCCACTCCGCGTCGATCGACCCGCCCTCGCCGGTGGTCACGTTGCACCGGTTGAACCCGGTGGCGGCGAGCTGATCGTTCGTGGGGTTCGGGAGGAGATCGCCGGCCAGCTGCCAGACGGTAAACCGGTCGAACGGGAGGTTCTCGTTGTACGCCCGGACGACCCAGTCGCGGTACGCCCACATCAGGCGTTCGTTGTCGAGGTGCAGGCCGTGCGTGTCGGCGTACCGGGCGACGTCGAGCCAGTGGCGGGCCATCTCCTCGCCGTACCGCGGGGAGGCGAGGTAACGGTCGACCATCTTCTCGTAAGCAGCCGGCGAGGTGTCGGCCAGGAAGTCGTCCACCTCTTTGATCGTCGGCGGCAGACCTGTGAGCGCGAACGCCACCCGGCGGATCAGGGTTTCCTTGTCCGCCTCGGGCCGAGGCGTCAGCCCGGCCTTCTTGAGACGGGTGACGAGGAACGCATCAACCGGGGTGCGGGTGGCGGTCGTCTTCGACACGTCCGGCCGCTTGACGGGCTCGAACGACCAGTGTTTCTGGTATTTGGCACCTTGCTCGATCCACTTCCGGACGATCTCCTTCTGGGCGGCGGTGAGTTTCTTGTTCGAGTCCGGCGGGGGCATCATGTAGTTCGGGTCGTCGGACGCGACGCGATCCCAGACGGTACTCTCCTTCGGGTCGCCGGGCTTGATGGGGAAGGACGAATTCCGCTCGGCGAACGCGCCTTCGGGGACGTCGAGCCGGAGCTTCGCCCGGCGGGCCTTGGAATCGAGCCCGTGGCACTTGAAGCAGGCATCGGCCAGGATCGGCCGCACGTCCCGGTTGAACTCGATCGGGTCGTCCGCACGGGTAATGCCCGGGAGAAGGGAGAGGCCGAGAGCGGCGAGTATGTATCTCATGAGGCACAAGCCTACGGTGAGTCGAGTGAGTGCGGGCGGCTCTGGGTCTTTGATAGTAGCCCGCCACGCCGGAGCGGTCTTCGCAAAAATCCGCCCCGGCGTGGCGGGCTACTATCAAACGGGTGAAACGGCCGGGCTCTGCTGGTTTTGAAGGCCCCGAAGGGGTCGCCAGACAGTAGCCCAGGGCGTCAGCCCTGGGAGGCTCAGGCGGATCGCCCCCGCCGTGTGTCGGCCCGGTGGGCTCGGATCCGCGACCGCCCGGGCCCCCAGGGCTGACGCCCCGATGCATTAAACATCACTCTTTGTCTCGAACGGTGGGGTCTTTTTAGCGGTCGTACGATTCGTTTTCTTGGTGGGTTTGAAGGGAATCTCTTGATGACCGCCGCGGAGGAGCTTGTCGACCGACGTGTGCCCGCCGCAGATATCCGCGTGCGGCGGGCACACGTCGGTGGCCGTTTCCGGGTCGGCGCTTTGATCCACCGATCCGCCCGGACCGTCTTCAGTTTGTCCCCCAAATAGTGCCGGAGGTCCTCCGGCTTTCGAATCGCCGTCTCCCGCAACAGGTCGAGGGTCGCATCGACGCCGATCACCTCCATCCAGCCCGTCCGATCGCGGACCATATCATCGAACAACAGGTCCGGCGAAACGTCCTCCGGCTCCTGCCCGGCTCCGACCGCCACGTAGCCCCGAATCACCAGCGTGATGTTGTCGAGCAACACGCAGAGCATCGCCTGGAACACCGTGGTCTGAGCCGTTCCGCCGATCAAGTGGCGCAGATCGAAGGTCTGCACCGCCCGCCGGACCATGACCTCGATGCCCCACCGCCGGCGGTACAAGGTCAGCAGGTCGACGGCCGGGTAGCGGGCGGCCGCCCGCAAACTCGTCACGACCACCAGCGGATCGCCGTTGGCCCGCGCGACGGTGATCTTGCGGACCGGAACGCGGTGCGGGTTGGTCGGCTTCCCGAGCCACCCCCACTCCCCCCCAGTAGGGTCGCTGTTCGTCGTCCCTTCCCGCCCGCGCGGGCACCTCGGGATCGGCGTGGAAGCCGCAGCTGGTATTGAAGCGAATGACGGACTGATCCGCCGCGGCGGAGAGCAGGTGGAGGAGCTTGACGGCACAGGAGGCGCGATCCCCGACCCCGACCCGGGGCCGGGTCTCGGGCCGCGCGCGGACGCGGGCCCCGGCCGGCGGGACGAGCGGAGTGTCGGCCGCTTCGCCGCCGGCGACCGCCTGGGCGGCAACCGCGTGTTGGGTGGCCACCTCCTGAACGACCAGCAATTTGCCGCCGAGGATGTTCCCTTTGA
>JAQGHQ010000500.1 GCA_028288765.1 Gemmataceae bacterium
CTCCACCCGTGGCGCACTCGTGGAGCGTCACCGCCACCTCTTCCAGCATCCCCCGGACGAACACCCCGGCGGCCGACCCGACCCGCACAGTCACCCGGTCGGCGACGTTGACCCAGGCCCAATCCCGGACGGTCAGCGGCACCGGTCCGAGTTCCAGGGCCGCTATCCAAACGGCGGGACTGCCGGTCGAACACACCGCGGCGATCTCGGCCTATGCGGCGGAGTAGTCGGGGTCCGGTGTCCCATCCAGGTCTCGAAACCGGGCGGCGATCACCCCGGCCCGGATGAACCGGCCGAGGGCCGGCTCGTCGTGGTCCTGGAGGTGATCGCTCAGGACCAGCCGAGCCGTATCGTCCGCTGGGGAGTCCAGGACGGCGGCGAGAAGGCGCTCTCGGTCCGTCATCTCATCCCCTCCCCCGTTCGACCGCTGAACGCCCGGATCTTCAGCCGTACCCGCTTCACGGTCACCGCCCGGACCGACCGCCCGACCCGCACCGCGATTACTTCGTCACGGTCCGTCCCGAGTAGTGCGAGCTGCTCGGCGGTCCACCCGTCCTCCGTCCATCGGGGCCCGGGCCGCAAACCGAGTGCATTCGACAACTCGGCCTTCCGGTCGCGTTCCTCATCGGTCCACTCCTTCGCCTTCATCCCCTCATTCCCGGTCTGGCTCGCCTTCCGGTGAGCGGCCGTGCTCCCGCGGGTCGGGAACTTCCCGCCCCCAGTGAACCGCTTCCGCCGGTTCCAAGCCGCGTGCGATCCGACCCCGAACCAGTTCATGAGGGCGGCCGCGCTCTCCGTTCGGATCGCCCGGACGAGATCCTCATTGACCCAGAGCCCGGACCCGCCTCTGCTCTCCCGGCCGCGGACCCGGGGCCACGGTATCCGCCCGTCGTGGAGGCCGGTCACGACAGAGTCACCGTCCCGGTACAGACAGGTGACGACATCGCCGCTGCGGACGGCGGGCGGGGTGTAGGTGACGATCAGTGGAGGGGCATGTCGCCAGTGTGCATGCTGGAGCGAGACGAGGCAAGCTACAGGCGGCAAGTTGGCCCGCACCCTCACCCTCAGCACACCCGAGACGGTGATCTGGTCCCCCTCGCCCGTGGCCCGGTCCTCGCCGGCCGGGACCACACACCGCTCGATACCGTCGGGCCGGTCGGCCCCGCCGACGACCGGCTTCCCGAGCAGGCGGTCGGCCGGCTTGGCGACGGAACGGGATACAGCCACTCGCCCCCGACCGACCCACCGGGCTCGGTCGGGGGCGAGGAAGTTGGGGGGGCCGAGAGAGCCGAGCGACGACAACCGCGACCGGGGCCACCCGACCCAGATCCACGGCCGGCCCCCCCGGTGTTGATTCGGCCAGGCAGCGGGAACGGCGAGCCGTCCCTCAGTCGCCTGACGAGTAGCGCCGGTACGCAACGTTCCGTGCCAGGTTCCCCGGGTGGCGGATGAATAGCGGCCCCCAGGACGGGTTCAACTTGTGCATGGCCGCCAGGGCGGTGACCATACTGTCTAACAGCTGCGACGTCACCCCACCCTGCCCGAGGGCGGCCATGACGGCCGCCGCCACGACGTGGGCGGCGTAGATCCGCGGCGTGTGGTTGACCGGGATCGAGCCGCCCGTCGTGAGGGCGGTCCGGGCGAGCGTGACCAATTCCTCGTCCTGGTTCCGCCAGTCCTGAATTTCACCGAGCGAGTGGTTCTCCAGAGTTCGGACCTTGGCGTCCACGATCGCCGCCGCCACCGCCTCCGCCGACTTCCGGGCGGCGGAGGCGGTCACGGCCGCCCCCGCGACTCGGATCTGGTGGCCGGTGGCGTCCTTGTCCGTCTCGGCGGCGATCAGGTCGGACCACGCCTTCGCCCCGTCGAAGCTCAGCCGCCCGACCACGGCCGAGGCAAGGTACCCGCGAAGGATGTCCGCCGGATGGGGGTCGTCGGCCGGCCCGTCCGTCCGCAGCCGGGCCGTCCCGCCGAACGCGGCGTTCAGCCCGCGGAAATACCCGATCACGCCGATGCCCGCGGCCGGCCCCATGTTCAGGATCCCCATCACGTCGGACGACGTCTCGTCGATCCGGTCCGCCCAATAATCAGGCAACCCGTGCCCGGCGCCCGACTGATCGACCGCCGTCCGGACGGCGTCCGCGAGCTGATCCTGGAGGCCCGCGTACGCGTGCAGGATGTCGTGCCCGGCGTCCTCGTGGGCCAGAGCCGCCCACGCCAGAAGTCCTTTGTGCGCGTTCGACGGCGGCAGACTGATCACCCCGGCTTGGGCCCCGAAGAACCGGGTGGCGTCGACCGGCCAGGTGTAAGGCCCGTTCTGGGGGTTCCCCCATTTCACCAGGGGCGGGGTGCTGGCGTTCTCCGGGGGCTGGACCGCCCGCCGGTCCTCGGCGCTCAGGAACCCGTCGTACAGGTCACTGGCGACCTGCTGGAAGGCGGCCGTGGCGTTCTTCTCGAACCCTTCGGCGAATTGGAGGGCGGCGTGGGCGATGTCGAGCATCAGCCCGGCTTCCCGCTCCCGAGAGGGGTCGTTGATCAGGATCTGGACGAACCCCGAGCGCCCGAGCGAGTCCAGCTTCTGGGTGAACGGATCGACGAATTCCTGCTGGTAGAGGGGGGGGGAACTTGGTGCGGGCGGTGTGGAGGCGGCCCCGCAGCTGGTCGAAGTCGGTCGGATCCTCCGGGCCCGTGGCCATGTCCAGGCCGGCCAGCCGTGCGTCCTCGACGCAGGCGGCCAGGTTACCGAGATCGGGCGCGGTCGGCGGGTGGTCCGCCCCGTTCGTCGTCGGCCCCGCTTCGGGCCTCGCTGCCCGGCGCGTCGTCGTTGCCATGCCATCTCCTCGTGTTCGGGCCGCCGTCCGAGCCTTCGCCGCAGGGCTGGGACGAGGTGACAGGTTAATGTGATCGGGCAGAAACTTGCGCCCGGACTTCCTGGCATCCGCATGGCATCATGCCCCGGGTCCATGTGCCGAAGCGCGGCGATCGCCCGCAATGGGCCGTGCGTCCGGTCGTCAGATTGCCGCGTCCGCGGTCACCACACGAGGGCACAGAATTACCCCTCCGCCTGCCAGCTCACGGGACGGTTCGGGGAAGGCGAAAACCGCCGCGCGCGTGACAGGAGCTGTGGTGCCCGCGAGGCTGCTGGATCTGAATCTCGCGCCGGCTGGAACAGCATCCCAGGGATTGGTGCGAGACCAAGTTTGTGCCACCTAATAGTTAGTGATTCTCTCCCGAATGGGAGAGCAGGTCCACAAGGAAATGCCAGATTCAACTATTCTGAGGTCCGGCTCGTCCAACTCACCCGGGGTTCAGCCGCGTCCCGCCACGCGTAACCGGCCCCGATATTCGGCAACGAGTTCGCCAGTCTACATTTCTCACCACGATGTTATGGAGCAGCTGGGTCGGCCGATTTCAGCCCCCGGGGGCGGTTCCGGCCGAGCGTCTCCGTGCACAGGTCGGCCAGCCAGTACCAGGCGAACATGCACTCGCACCCGACGACCAAGCCGTCCCGGTAGGGCTTGATCGCCTCCAGGAAGGCGGTGGGGTTGGCCGGGAGGTCCTGTTCGAGCCGGGTCCGGCCGGTGTCGTCGAGGACACTGACGGACAGGCTCCTGGCGTGGAGATCGACCCCGCGGTAGTATGCGTGCGGGGTCTTGTAGGTGCGCATCCCATGACCTCCTTGGCGGCGGGCCGGCCGGATCCCGCGTCGTGGTTGCCGCGCTCCGGCGTCGGCTGAAAGTTCCACGCGGGGACCGGGACAACCCGCGATCCCTGTTACCATTGGCGACCGCGTCCGGCCCGTCGCCAACGAGGCCATGAGATGTATCCCGCCACTGCAGCAGACCGCGGGGGTAGTAGCGGTTCCGTGACCTTAGCTCATCTGGCCCCCCGCGGCTGCTGAGCGTGTCGTTAGGCCGTAGAAGGAGGAGCGCCGGGGTTGAATTACGCGGAAGCCAGGCACCAGTTGCTGCTCCACGGCCCGGGCACCGCCGATGCCGCCGGACAACCTCTGATTCTGGAGGATGGCTTCGTCTCATGCCTTCGGCCTTACATCGGTCTCCAGGAGAAGAACTTCCATCTTGTGATGGAAGCCTTGCTGACCGTAGGTGAGGGTATCCACGGAGCCCTGCAGGTCGATCGCGATGTCGTTCAGGCTGTGTGGTCGATCTGCTCGACCGGGCGTGATTGGGGGTTGCACCGTGGCGGGATGCTCCAACGTAATAAGCTCATCACGGCCGCGGACACCGCGCGGCTGGAACTGTGGGTCGAGACAATTGAGGGTACGGCCCTCCGCCTTCTCGGCGGTTGCCAGCCCCACCGGGCCGTGGTCGGGTATGCAGATTACATCGTCTCGGTCGGCTGGTGGACCAACGTTGCCTTTTTCATCCCGCTGATGGAACGCGCGGTGTCCGACCCAGAGCTTATGGACGCGATCGAGGGCGTCGTAGACGCATTGGGCAAACTCGGGGGGCTTGCAACGTCGGCTTTGCCCACGCTCCACGAGGCGCGAAGGCGGTTGTACACTTGGTACACGCCCGAGGATCGCTGCACCGAGGAGGTGCGGGCGTGTATCGGGCGAGCGATTCAGGCCATCGAACATGCAGGTGGCGGAGAGCCGAGGTTGAGCGCCCCAGACTCCTAACCCACAGCTCACCGGACCCTCGCCGCATGTGCCGCTTCGGGCCGGTGAGCTGTGGGTTCAGCCATCTTGGGGCGAGTGCGGGGTGAAGCGTGCATGAGTTCGAGCTGACCGACTTGATCCGCGTGAACCAGCTGGTCCGGGGCCGGATCGACGTCGAGAGTTTCCGGGGTTGGTTCACTGCCTTGCCGCCCGAGCACCGGCGGGCGCTAACGTACCTGCTGTGCGAGTTCGCCCACCAGGCGGGCGTGACGGAGGCCATCCGGGATGAGGCGCTGGCTGCGAGCGGCCTGTCTCCTACGGACCAGGTGGTGCAACAGGTCTGGTCCGTGCGCCGGGCCGAGTTCCCGGTATTCCCGCTGTACACGTTCGTGGTGGCGGTATCGGAAGCGGCCCTGCCGACGGTGTTCAGGCTGTTCGTCTACCTGTTCGGGGTTGCGGAGGGGCGGGTGTACCGCGGGGAGTCGAGGGAGCACTGTAACCACTGGTGGCACCGCGACCTGTTGGACGAGCGGGTGGTGCGAGACCTGTTGAGCAACCCGCGATTCTACATGACCGCGCGGACGGACGACGCCCGGATCAAAAGCCCGGCCGAACCCGGCGCTGCACGCTGACCCAACCCGCCTGTAGGCTTTTCGGGGTTTGTAGCTCATCGAGCGGGCCGGGCAGGTGAGCCAGGTGTTCGGCGGGGGCGACATGGAAGACTCCAGGCGTTTCGCCGCACTTCGCGTGTGCGACTACGACCGACGCGGCATCTTCACGGCGGACGAGGCCTGCAAACATCTCCTCTTCTTCTGCACCGAACCTCCCTTCGTCGGGGAGTGTGTACAACTGCTTCCGACCGACCTGGGGCTCGCGGTCGCAGATTTCCTGCCCATGCTGCCATCATCCGACGAGGAATGGGCGGATTATGAAGGTGTCGGTCAGCTCGACGGCGATGAGCGGTCGTGGGCCAAGATGATCGCCGCGTGCCGGGCGGGCACGGAGGCGGCCCGCGCCCATTTCTCGGGCTTTGTCGCACCTGGGGCAGCGGCGGGCTTCATGGATCGTGTGCGGGCGGCCTACCGCGATCGAATGGCCAGGTATCCTCGCGTTAGTGACGTCGCCGAACCCGTTGCTGCACCTGACCCGGCCCGCCAGTTTGCTTTCCGGGATACGTAGCTCGCCGAGCGGGCCGAGCAGGTGAGCGTGGTGGTTAGGCTACAGGCCGAGAGACTCGGATGGGTCTGTTCAGTTGGTTCCGCAAGGGGTCATCCGGCGTGGAATCTCAAGCCGTGGAAGAGCTGTGCGACACCCTTAATCGGGCGGTCGTGCGCATGCCGGGCCGCCGTTTCCCAGGGCTCGTCATCCAAGGTGACAGGCTGGTCTCCTTGACTGCCGCCGGCCGCGATGTTGTGGACCGCGCGAAGGTTGTCGGCGATATGGGCCTCATCCGGCACGCGGGTACAGGGCGCGGATGCGCGCCCGCGCCTCGTGGGCCCGTTCGGGGTCACTCACCCGGGCGTCAAGGAAGTACCGGCGGGCGGGCATCCGGCACCCGACGTGCGTGACCCCGCCCTCGCACACCGGGTTGTACCCGGTGGACCCGTCGGCGTGGACGAACCCCGTGTACGCCTTGAGGACCGCTGCCGGGGCGTCCCTGGGTCGGTCGACCGAGAGGTCGAACACGAGATACGGGCTCGCGGCATCCCCGACGTAGTTGGGTAGGCCGCCGGTCCCGGATCCGGTTACCACGAGTATTCGAATACTCGTGGTAACCGGTGCGGCCGCTCCCCCCCGGAGGTCCACCCGCGGGTGCGAGGGCCCTCCCGCCCCGACGGATCGCCGCGCGGTCTCGGCCCGGCCGCAGGCTGAGACCCCGCGGCACTCCCCCCGTTCGACGAGGACCGTTCGGGACCGGTATCTGTCGTGCCGGTGGGGGCTGGCGATCGGGCTTTCCGACCCGTCATGTCCGGGACTGACGGATCGGGGGCAGGGCGCTCCGGCAGCCCGCACGTCCGACCCCGCACGCGCAGCGGGCTGCGGATGCGACCGTGTTGTCGCGCGTCACCCCTGCTCGACCGCTGCGAACAACTCGGACATGGTGATCGCCAGCGCGGCGGCCAACCGCTCGATGTTGATCAGGCTCAGGTTCCGGGTGCCCCGCGCCACGTCGCTCAGGTAGGTCCGGTGGATGCCGGCCTTGACCGCCAGGTCTTCCTGGGTCAGGCCCAGTTCCTCACGCCGGAACTTCACGGCCGTGCCGAACCGCTCGCGGACGTCGGGCCTGGCTCGCCACTCCCCGGTTGCACTGACGGTCGCCCCCGGGTGCACTGACGGTCGCAGGGGGCGTGCCGCTCATGACCTCGTCGACGAGTGACCGACCGGGCATCACCGCCCCAGCCGGTCGCGGTGGACCGTGCGGGTCACCGTGTCGGTTCGAGACCCGATGAGCCGGCCGGTCGCGGCCGTGGGAGCGTTTGACCCGGTCGAGGAGCGGCCCCGGGGCATGGGCCT
>JAQGHQ010000143.1 GCA_028288765.1 Gemmataceae bacterium
GCCCCATGGGACACCCTCCAGGCCGGGGGCGTTAAGATGGGTAGGGCGGGTAGGTATTCTCGGCCCCGACGTCGCGACGAGGAAGGGCGGATTACGCGACAAACACAACGGCCCGGGAATCGCTGCAGGGTTTGGCAGTCCCACGACAGGAGAGGCCGATCTCGTGATCTCCCCGTCGGGACCGGGCTGACAATCCGGTGGGGAGCCTGACCGGGTGATGAAAATCGGGTTCGTTCTGCAAAACCGACCTCCCAACGGGTGGGAACCGCGCCCCGGATTGGGTTCGTTCCGCAAAACCGACCTCCCGACCGCTCCGGTGGTCGACCCAAATCGGGGAGGACCGATGCGGGTTGGGTTCGTTCTGCAAAACCGACCCTGCCCGAGTGGGTCGGATCGGTCCGCGTTGTGAAGGAAGCGTGCCGATTGGGTTCGATCGGCAAAATCGATCCCCCCAACAGCCGCTCCGACCTCCGGCCCAACTCTCCCCCGCTTCGGAGTCCACCAGCCACTCGATCCGGCCTCCCAACTCAGGCGGCGCGTACCACGACCTCGGGCGTGGCCGACCGCCAGCCACGCCGGAGCCCAGGACCGGGAGCCGCGTCCGCCGCACTGCCTCCAGTGTACCTGCGAGATGTGCCGGTCCGAAGACGAGCTGGACTTTGAAACGGGGAGCTTCCGGGCCGGGCTCGCAAGCCCGACCGGTTACGCGCTATTGAGAGTAGTCCGCCGATCCTCCGAAGATTCCACGAAGACCGACGCGGCTCGCCTGGCTACTCTCAAGCGCCGCTTGTCTCTTCCGCCGATGTGGGTTACCGTTGGTCGCATGAATACCCGGGCCACGTGCTTCCTGGTCGGTTTCGTCGTACTCGGCATCGGTTCAGTCCCCGCCGTTCCAGCCACGGCAGCGGGACCAACGCCAGACGTTGTCCTTGATCGCTTGCGCATCTTCTTCCAGAAGACCGCGAAGTCCGATGGCTCGTACCGTCCCGGCATCGACCCGGACTACGAGGGAATGTCCGACAGCGCGTTCAGCGATCTCGCCCCGGTGACCTATGCCGTCGTGCTGCACAAGACGTTCGGGTGGAAGTTGCCGGCCGAGGAGAAGACGCGAGACTTTCTCCTCTCCCGCCAGCGCGCGGACGGGTCGTTCGCGAACGTCGCCGGGACGGTCGACCCGGATTCGCCCGCGGGCCGGGCCTACAACACGACGATGGCGATCATGGCCCTCCGGGCGCTCGGGACGAAACCCCGTTACGACCCGCTTCCCGTCTTCGACATGGTAATGAAGGCCGACTACAAGGACCTGCCCGCGTACATGACGAGCTTCTTCCCGCTCGCCTACCTCGCGTCCGGCAAGCCGATCCCGCCGATAGCCGACCGGAAAATCAAGGCGCTCATGGTCCAGGACGGCGACGGGTACTTGCACGAGCACGTCGCGGCGACGTTCCACGCCGCCCACTATTACCGGTTGATCGGGGAGGAGACGCCGAAGGCCGAGGCGATGCTGGGGCGGGTGCTGCGCGACCAGAAGCCCGACGGGAGCTGGATGCTGAACGCGCCGGCGCGCGACCGGCACGCCGGGTTCGACGCGGCGTTCGTCATCCGCCAGCTGGGCGGCGACCGCCCCGAGTGCCGGCGGGCGCTGGCAAAGGCGGCGGCGTGGGCACTCTCGTGCCGCAACCCGGATGGCGGGTTCGGCCACTTTCCCGGTAGCACGTCCGACGCCGATGCCTGCTTCTTCCAGGTCGGCACGCTGGTGATGGCGGGCGTGCTGACTCCTGCCGACCCACTCCCGCCGGACCCTCATCTGCTCGGCTGGGGCCACCTCTTCCCGGTCAAGCGGTAGCCTGCCGCGCTTAGCTTTGTCAGGATTCGCCCTTTTGTCAGGCTTTGCCCAATCTTGTCAGGATTTGAGGATTGGCACGCGAGTTCACGTCTCGTTCTCCGCTTCGATGCGTTCGATCCACAGAGTACGGAGAGCCGCCCGAAGTTGGTCGGGTGTGTCTCTTTCCTCCCCGCGGATGAGCTGTCCAATGATAACGAACCGGGAGCCAATGCGTCTTAAGCTTGGGGGGATTCGCTCCGTCGGGATGTCCCATTCGCCCCCATTCGCTAAGCCGCTGGACTCGAAACGCTCCAGAACCACCCGCGAAGTTCCGTTGAGATGAAAAAGCAACCGGGCAATCTCGCGGTAAGGTGTCGTTCGCATATTGACACACTTACGTCTTCCCCAGCACCAAATCCACCACCCAACACCCCCGCAGATGCGCCCCCTCGTTGCGGCAGTGGCCGAGGATGTCCATATTGTCGCACCCGGCGTCTTGAAGGGCGTCGGCCAGGATTGGCATCGCCGCAAAGTCGCGCGACTCGTACATCTGCCGGGTCAGGGCCGTGACGGTGGGCGTGAGCCAGGACGGGTCAAGGGTGACGGGGCGGAAAGGGTTGCCGGTTACATCTCGGAGCAACCGACTTTGCCATTCTTGTTCTGCCGCCCCTTTCATAAGACCCGCAGGAGCTGTCGTCGCGTGAACCGCAATAGATGAAGACGCCAGTTCACGGTAGAGCATCAAGGCGACGAAATGAGGGTCGTCGGTGGGGTTGCCACTGCCCATCACAGCCTGCGACGGCAACGCCCGCCGCGCATTTCCCATAGCCTCTCCCCTCGATCCCATCGTGCCGGTTCCTTCCGCCATCTCTTCTAGGAATTCTATGGCTCGATGTTGCCGTTGATCCGGTAACAAGCGGACGAGATGCCGGAAGCTTTCTGCTGCGAACAGCCGTAGCTTCCGGTCACTCGTCTTGCCGCGCAAGAACTGCAGCATCGCCTCCAAGTCCTCGCACGCCAGCCACTCCGCCTCGGTCATCGGTCGGCCCCCGGGGGTGCGGTCGGTGCATGGTAGCCGATCGGACGTGGGGATGGCAGTGGGTGTGCCGGTCGGTTAAGCTGTGGAACGACCCGGGGAGCGGGGAGGCCCGTTGGTAGCTTTTCGAGGGCGAGCATGGGTTAGTGGCCTTCCAGCGGGTCGAGGGCGAACCCCGCGCTGTACCGGAGCCGGTGAGCTTTAACGTTAGGCGAGGGAGGGCGACACGATGGAGCTACGGCCGGGGGGACGGGTGCGCCCCGGCGTGGTTGGGGCTGTCTTGGTCGCCGGTGGGTTCGGGATGCATCTGGCGTATGCGGCTTGGGCGGCGACATACGCCGGTCGGGTCGAGATGGTCGAGTTCGCCTGCTGTGAGAGCTGTCTCTTCCTCACCGGACTCGGACTGATCGCGGTGCAACTGGGGGTATCCGGTCCGGGGGGTGGGTGGCGGACGGCGGCCGGGTGGGCGCTCCTCGCGGCACTGGGGTTCGCCTCCGCGGTGGCGGTTTTGTACCGGCTGCCCCCGTGAGGTGGACAGTAGCCACGGCTGGTGTTCTACTTCGACCGGTAATGCCCTGGTCTGTTGCCGTGTAGACGCCGAACCGCTCTCATGGCCCACCGACGCGAGAAAACCCGAACCCCTGGGGACGGTCTGATCGTCCGGCCCGTCATCCTCCGCGGGGACCGGAACACAATGACCGGGATAGTCTTGTAGGGCACGCACTGCGTGCCGTTTCGCTAACAATGCCCGGCACGCAGTGCGTGCCCTACGAAGCTGGTCGCTCTTCTCCCGCCGCTCGCCTTATCGTCTCACATCCGGCAGAAGCGAGGGTATCCGGGGTAAGGTCGAGCCCGCGGTCGGGGTGAGTGTTACTCCGGTCGCCGGTTCCGGGATGGCGTTGGCAGGGACCAGCTTCGGCTCCCGGCTCATCCGGTCGAACTGGAACGTCCTTGTCCTACCCTCGTCCCACACGAGCGTGAATCGCTGGTCGCCAGACCGGACCGGCACCTCCACCCGGAACCCGTCCCCCGGCCGGTACGAAAGCGGCCCGGTCGTGTCTCCCTCGAACCGGTAGACGTGGACGAGATCGCGGGGCGTACCTTCTCCGACGGACTTGAAGGTCCGCACCGCGGTCAGGCCCCCGGCCCGCGGGGTCAGGGTGATCGTGGCCGGCCCGGTGGGGACCAGTGCCGGTACCCGCAAGGCCAGCGGGATTGCGAGATCGACCCCCTTGATGTCGAGATCGAACTGCTTCACCCCCAGGAACGCGGCCAGTTCCGTCACGGGGTCGGCCGCCTGGGGGTTCTCCAGCCTGGCAAGTATCTGCAACAGATGGCCCCAGTCGCGCGTCGACTGGCCGCCGAGTGTCCCCCCCACCCTCATCCAGGTTCCCTGGGTGTCGTAATCGGCCGCCGGGCGGCCGAGCTGGTCCAGGATCAGCCCCTGCACGAGCCTGACACCGTTTGCCGACGATTCCCGGATCCGTCCCGCGAGGATCGACCGGCCGGGCTCCGGGAAGTTCGATATCTCCCACTCCGGGTATGCATTTGAAGCACCCGCCGCTGCCGGGGCCGCGCCGTCCTTCGCTCCATCCGGTAGCGGATACAGTGGTGACGGCCGCGGGAAGTACCGCCGAAGGTCGACGAGCCGATCCCCCGGGAGCAACAGCGGGTTGATGCCCGGCCCGGGCGGGGGGATGTCGAGCACCCGCCGGCCGGGTAGGCCCGGGTCCGGCGTAAGCCCGAGGGCGTCGGCGAGGTCTCGAAGATGCAGCAGTCGAGCCCGGGCGAAGTCCCAGTCCCGCCGGGACTGGTACACCCGGTCGAACTCGAACGGGACCTGGTACGGTACAGGCTCTCCGCGCGGCTGGGGGACGGCCTCCGAGCCGGGAATCGGGTCGGAGGGGTTGAACGGGAGCAGGTCACCGGCCACGTCGACTGCGCTCACACGGCCACGCCAATCCCCGTCGAACGACCGGGTGTGCGTCAGGGCGAGGGCCTGGTTCACCAGCCCACGATACCAGTCATTCCACCCGCTTTCGGCCGCCCGGAGCAGTGACACGTCCGCGAGCCATTTGTCCCGGAGGTGGGCGGCCTCGGTCTCGCCCCAGGTGTACTGGGGCGGCAGGGCGAGGTCGGTAGTCAGCACAGACTCGGTCCGGGTCAGGTCTTGAAGCGTTCGGGCTTCGGAGGGGGCGGGTGCTTCCGCCAGCCTGGCCCGGTAACTCTCGTAGTCCTCGATCTCGCGAAGCCGGCCCGAGACGAACGCGCGCAAGTCTTCCGGCAGCGCGAAGAACCCGGGGTCGGTCTGGAACGTCAGGAGCCCCCGCTTGTTCCGGGCGATGTGCTTTTCCGCCAGCCGAGCGGCGGCGGGCTGCTCCCGCTCCTCGAACGCTCGAACCCGGTCGGCGAGTCCGGGGTCGGCCGGCGGCGGTTGGAAGAATGTCACCGCGACCGCACCGGCGAGGAGAGCCAGGACCGTGATGGCGAGGGACCACATGGTGAATGCCAGCCGGCGGTCGGAGGTCCGCACCCGGTCACGATGGGCTTTCGCCGTTGTGAACATGTCCCGGAAGAGCTCGGCCACCCCGAACGGCTCGTCCGGCGGGTGCGGGTCGTCGGCGAGCTCCGGCCAGCGGACGGCGACCGCGTACGCTTCCAGCTCCACGCTCCCGAACGGGAGGTACGGGGAGGGCACGTCCGATTCGGGCGACTGGTCGTCGAGGAACTCCTCGAACCGTTTGAGCGCGTGCTTCCGGTTACCCCGGACCCTTGCCTCCCACTCGGCGCGGGTGTCGTGCGGTTCGGCGAGCTGGTCGCACTGGGCGAGGACCAGGAAGATCGGGAACCCACCCACCTCCCGCTCGAACGCCTTCCGACCGTGGACCCGCTCCAGGAACATCACGAATTCGTCGAAAGCGGTGTCGAGCTCGTCGTCGTCCGCGCCGGCATTGATCACAAGAGCGATCAGGTCGGACCGGACCACCGCCGAGGCGACGGTCCCGCGGACGGACCGCTCGGTGAGCGGGTCCGGGTGCTTCAGCAGGGCATTCGCCGCGGACCCGTCGCAGTCCATCACCACGACGGCTTGCGGGCCGGTGTACCGGCCGCCATCTTCCGCGAGAGGTAGCAGCTGGAGGGCAAAGGTGACAAGTTCGGTCCGGGTGTGCTCGAAATCGGTCCCGTGATAAATGTGATCGCGGAGCAGGTCCAGCCGGCCGGTCGGGTCGATGACGCCGACCCCGAGGGTCTCGCCCTGGACCTCCCCGGCCTGGAGCAGCGCGCCGAGGAGAAACGATTTCCCCGACCGCGGGTGACCGAAGAGCAGCACCCGCGGGGTCGTGCGGTCGGTCGTGAGCGCGGAGTCGGTGGAGGTCATGGGTGGTGAGGTGGTGGGTGGCAGGGTGGTGGGATAGTGGGGTGGCAGTTCTTCACAACCTCAC
>JAQGHQ010000566.1 GCA_028288765.1 Gemmataceae bacterium
CCCGGCGGCGGTGGCCGGCGATGATCCAGTCGTCCAGGGTCGCGACGATGGGCTCCAGCAGCCCCTTCTCGACGATGTCCTTGCCGAGCTTGATAATCTCGGGGTCTTCGATGTCGACCGGCTTGTACAGAACGTTGTTGACCCGGGCGGGCTTGAGATTCGCGAGGGGGTACAGTTCGATTTGGCCGGCGGTCGGGGTCGAGGTAAACGGGATCTGCTTCGGGGGTCCGTCGTACATCGGGTGCAAGGCTCCAAGGAGTGAAGAGGGGGGCGATCGAAATTGCTCGAATTCATCCCGGTCACCCAGGGGGCGGGGGCATGCGGGGCCCGGGGCACTTTGCCAGATTCCAGGAATGCCTCAACCGGCGGCTCCGGGGTTGTGGGGTGGGCCAAAAAGCTGCACCCTTTTGCAATCGCCCGACGGTCGGGGTCACGGGGTCCTCAGCGTCGGTCCTTGAGCTGCCCGGCGAAGGCTGGGCCTCCCCCCTTGTGGTCGGGGCGCAGGGCTGCGGGCGTCGCGGCGGTCGTGGTTCTCCGGGCCGGGGGCGGAGATTGCCCTGTCGACGCTTGCCACGAATTCGGCGAAGGCGTCCACGTCTGCCAGGAAGTTGGCAAAGGTCGGGTCGGTCAGGAACGCGGTCGCAGCCCGGAGGTAGACCGGCCCATACGGAATTGCGAACGAGCGGTACGTGTGCCTGCCGACTCCCCCGATGGCTCCCGGACGTTCACCCCGGAGGCCGTCCGCCTCGCCCCGGAGCAGGGTGAGAATCGCGTCTTTGCAGACCTCGTTGACCGGCACCGTGTCGTCGTCCAGGGCGTATCCGGCCTTCCGACCCGCGGCCCATGCAAGAAAGAGGCTCGGGGTGGCGAGGTCCCCGGCCAGGGCTAGGTCGATCGTCTGCATGGTTAGCTTCGCCGGCATGGGTCACGACTCCGTGGTAGGCGGCTTCCGTCGGGCCTCGATCAGGGCGAGCTGGGCGGCGGAAAGGGGCGGGTCACCGGTCCAGTGGACGGGGCCGGCGCAGTACAGGTTGGCGACGGCGGCGGGGATGCAGTACTCGAAGATGACCCACCCCGGGGCGGTCGTGTCCCATTTCTCGGGCGGGTCGTCGTCCAGGTTTTCGGGCACCTCATCGGGTTCCTCATCGAGCATTGGGGTCTTCTCCATGACCGCGTATTGGGCCGCGACGTCGGCCGGTACATCGAACGCAAACACGACGTGATAGGGTTCCAGGAGGTCGAAGTTTAACTCGTCCATTCCCCCTGCCACCCAGAGCGCACCCGGCGGGCTGAGGAAGACCCCGGTAACCGTCCAGCGGCTATCCTCGAACCCAGTCTCGGTGATAGAGGCGACGTGCCGCCGATGGGTCACGTGATGTAGTCTCACGGCTCACTCCAAGGCCCAACAAGAACGCCCGCCGCACTGGCCCACGCGGCGGGCTCGTGATCACACGTCGATCAGCTCCGCCAGCTCGGGCCGGAGCTTCCTGATCTTCTTCAGCCCCTGATTCACGACCTGCCGCACCCGCTCCCGGCTGATGCCGTGTTCCCTGCTGATCGCGGCGAGTGTGGGTTCCGGCCCGCCATCCGCGGCGAAGTAGCGGCGGATGATGACCCGCGACCGGGCCGGCAGGACGGACAGCACCCGATCCCACCAGCCCGGCCCGAACTTGGGCTCGGTGTCCGTCCCGCGGGTGTCGGCGAGCTGCGGGCCGTCGTCCTCCCCGCCGCCGATGGACACGATGGGCACGGTCACGAACCCGAGATGAGCCGACACGGCGAACCCGCCCGCCGTCGCCTTGCGGCAGAACGTGCGGGCGTAGTTGTTCATCCACGGCGTCGCGAACGTCAGAAACTTCGTCTTTCTCTCGGGTTGATACCGGCTCGTCGCGAACCACATCGCGGCCTTTACCTCTTGCAAAACATCGTCAAAGTCGACCCCGACAGTACGCTCGGCCCACTTCCGGGCGAGCTTGCGGGCGTACCCCTCGTTCGCGGTCATCAGCTCGGTCCGTTTCTCGATGGTCAGGGCCGACCCCGCGGTCCTCCCGACCGCGGGGAGAGGGGCAGGTGCCTCGGGGGAGACACCCGCCGAACCTGTCACGGCGGGCGAGTAGCTCACCCCTTCGCCCCCTGGAGTCGGGCCGCCACGGACTTCCCGAGCGGGCTTAAGGCCCAGCCGGAGAACCGTCCCTTGCCCCGCACCAGCCACTCCTTTCTCAAGAAGCGGCTCAGCCCGTTGGGCCGGATGCCCAGCGCTTTCGCGATCTCGCTCGATCGAGCCTTCCCCTTCTTGGCGAGGAACCTGACCACCTGTTCCTGCCGTTCTTCGGTCACCCCGCCCCGGGCCGGGTCGTCGTCCTCCCGGGGCTCGCCTTTTCCCTGCGGCTCCTCGGCGACCGGTTCCGGGCGGTCGCCTGCCCCCCGGAGGGCGAGCAGGAGGTTCAGCCGGCGGCTTGTCGCCCGGATCAGGGCATCGAGCTCGTCATCGGGCATCTCGGCGAGCTGGTCGAGGAGGTCGAGCCGGCCGGTGCCGGTCGTGGGGTTCAGGACCGCGTCGAGGCGGTTGTGGGTGCCGTTGGTGGATGGAGAGGACGGGGCCACGGGCGGGGTCTCCTTCGGTTTGGTGGTTCGGGCCTCACCGGGCATGAAGATGTCGTCGAGGATGTTGTCACAGCGCTGGCCCGCGGGTGTGCCGGCGGGCGCGGCGAAGGCGTCGCGGGTCATTTCTTGGCCCCCCGTTTGGTCCGCGAAAAGATCGGGTCGTAGGCGCTCAGGAACCGCTCTGTCGTAAGCGGAGTCATACGCGGGGTGACTCGCTCGAAGACGGCGGTGAGGCAGTTAATCGCGAGGGAGTAACGCTCTCGCGTCTTGGCGTCGAGCAGCCGGGGCAAATCCGAGTGGTCGGCCCGCAGGGCTATGGCGACGTGCTCGACATCGGCCGCGAGAGTTTGCCACCAGCGGGCGAAATCAGCCGCCGCGATCGCTTGCTCGGAAGGGGTCGGCTTCGGCGGGCGGGTTCGTTTGGCGGCTTTCAAGATCGCCCCTCCGCGGTGACGAGGATGGGGTCGGGGAGCTGGGCCTCGGTCGGCTCGGGGGCGATCACCATGAACCGCAGGTCGATGTCGTGGAGGTCCCGAGCGACCTCGCCCAGGTCGTCCAGGTCGATAACATCCGCGAGCGGCGACCCGGGCCGGTTGGCCTCGATGCGAACGTCCTGGATTTGCAACGACAGCATCCGGAGATACCCGAGGACGGACCCAAACCACGCGGCGTACCTGCTGACGGGATCGCCGGGGGCGGGCTCGGCGGCGGCGTCGCCGATGCAGTACTGGTTCCGTCGGGGGGCTGTGTGGAAGGATGCGATGTAAGTGCCGGTGCCGGTACTGTCCTCCGCCAAGACAGAGAGGCGGTCTTCTTCAGGGTGGGCCACGGTTGCCCAGGCTCGCACGGAGGCGACCATCGAGCGGTACAACCCGGCGGTTTTCGGATCATCGCCCGTGGCCTCGTCGTCCTCCCCGGCGTGCAGGGGCTGCGGGTCCTCGGGGTCAACGGCCTCGGGGTTGGCTTCGTCGAGATAGGCCCGGATTTCGCACAGCCGGGAAAACGCCTCGCACACCCGCTCGCACAGTTCGACCGCGTACGGGCTGGCCCCCTCCCGGGTCCGGGCAACTATGAACGGGGCGGAGCTGTCGCACAGGGAGTTCACCTGCGTCGCCGCCGACGTCCACCACGCCGTGATGGCGGGTAGCGGGTCGGTGTTGGACCTCGCGGTCGTTTCGGGGTAAGATTCCATCGAACCTGTCCTCTGGGTTCACCGGGCCGGGGCTGTTACAGCAGCCCCGGCCCACTTTCGTTGACCACCGGCCCTGTGCCAGTGGTCCACCTTCGCCGCTCAGCGGAAAGGGTCGGCGTCCGCACCGGCGGCCACGGCCATCTGATTGACCTCTTCTGCGGTCGGTAGGTCGAGCGGGATCTCGTCGACCATCGCCGGGACCATGTCCAGCCAGCCATTCGTCAGCAGGGCCCGGAGGGTGGCTTCGTGCTTGCAGTGGTTCCAGCGTAAGAATCCCTTGCACTCGCACCGCCGGTCCTGTCCTCCCCGCCCCACCAGCACGTCATAACTTCCGGGCTCCCCAATCTCGCGGTCGGCTAGCGACTTCGTCATGCGGACCGCACGCCCGCTAAAGCAGGTCGGGATCTCGGCGATGGCGTAGCGGGCGTACTTCCGGCCCGTCTTGATCGTGATCGTCCCGATCCCCGCCACCGGGGACGGCTGGAAATCCACCGCCCCCCCGTCGATGACCTCGGTAAAAATCGTTTGGGCACACATCGGAAATCCTCCTCGGGCAGGTTGCGTTCTCGCCTCTGAGGAGTAGTATTACTGCAGTACACTGCAGTGTCAACAGAAATCGGAAATATCTTGCTCGTTCGGTCGAAAGCACTGGTAGAATACTGGAGTGACTCTTTCCGCAGGAGTGCCACGTATGACCTTGGCGGACGCACAAGAGAGCGCAACAATTGGGTTCATGGCGAAGAAATCCAATTCCGGCGGTAAGAACAAAACACCGCGGGTAAATGTCGGGGTGCCGGAGGCGTGGCACGCGGTCATACGTCGCGTCGCGGCCAAGAGGCAGCAGCCTATCCTGTTCACGCTCATAAGCTTGGTCATACAAGAGGCTGAGCGTCTTGAGTTGACTGATCTTCCCCCCGCTCCCTGGGATGAAGAAGAACTGGCCAACTGAACACAGAGCTCCCCTCATGTCTCCCACCTCTGCCTCCCCCTTCACTCCCGCCGCGGGCGACCGGGTCATCGTCACCGGGTCGGACAGCTCCCACGTCTGCGAGGTTGTCGTCCCCGCCGACCACCGCGGCCTCGTCCTGGTCCGTCACGCCGACGTCGGCCATGTCATCAAGTGCGTTTGGTTGGTCCCGCTCGCCCGGTGTCGGCCGCCTTCTGCCTGACCCTCACCCCCGGCACACGAACCCCGCCTCCCGCGCCGCTGATCTGGCCATCCGCTTCCCCTCCGCCGCCCCGAATCTGCCAAACCGCAACGTTGCGGTTTGGCACCCACCGCACCCCCGCTCACGCCCCGGGATCGGCCTTCCGGCCGCCGTGCGGGGCCGTCTCCCTCACGTAAACCAGACACCCGGCCGTGCCCTGGATCTCCCGGACACACCCGCACCGACCGCGGTACGCGATCCGGACCGGGTACGAGCTGCCCAGCTCCCCCGGCACCGGCTTCACGATCACGTCCACCGCGACCCCGGCGAACACCAGGGGCTCCCAGCACGTCGCACACTTCAGGTTGAGGCAGCCGGGGTAGTCCTGGACCACCGGCACCACCGGGTCGGGCATGGTCGAGGGGGCATCGGTCACGTTCGTCATGGGGTTCTCTCCCCGGGCCGTGGGTACGTACCGCCTCCGTGCCGGCCCGTGAGGGACACCGGGGGCGGCCCGGCCAGCAGCCGGGTAATTAGGTGTGGTCGGTCCGATTTAGATCAGGCGTTGGCCATCCGGGCGGCGAGCAGGGCGAGGAGGGACGACCTCACGATCATCCGCCGCTTACCCCACTGCACGTACTGCAGCGAGCCGTCTTTCATCCGGGCGTACAGCTCGTGTTTCGAGAGGGTCGAAAACTCCGTCCCCTCCTTGATGGTCATCATCCCGCCACTGACCGCGACTATTTTCGGGTCCGGGCTGGTCGGTTCGTCATGGTGCGGCGCTCTCATCTGCCCCCCGTTCGTTTCCTCACCTACGCCCCTAGACCCCCGGGGGCGTCGCGGTGTACATATACACCTTACCCACTACCCTGTAACAGAAGGCGCGCGGCTACCGTTCCAAAATCCCATGCCACCATTTTCCCCTCATTCTGATGTGCAATTCGTACCGGCGGGCCCGATCCAGGTCGTCGTGGGATCGCTCGCCGATTCCGCAGAAGCGGTCGAGTTGATGGTGGTCGAGGAGGTCGAGATCCGGGGGGCCGAGACCACTGCCAGGCGAATCTGGCGGCTGTCCCGAGAGGGGCGGTGGGCGGATGAATATCCGGCCTTTCCTGTCACCCTTCTGGCCGAGGTCTTCGGCCTGAACATGGCTTCCACCGCCCAATTGATCGGCTTCGCTGGTAGGTACGGTTTCCTGACCGGTGGCCGACGGGTGGCCCGCATCCGACACCCCGAGAAGGGCTGGATACCCGTCGTTGGGCTTGTCGGCGAAGAACTCACCTTCTGGCGGTCCGAGTTCGGGAAAGTTAAGCAAGCGCTCGGTCGCCCGTGGGAGCGTCACGAACGAGGGTCGGTGTTGAGAGCGGCGTTGGGTGAGACACAGGGGCGAATCGACGACCTTTTCCGGGCGGATATGATTCTGCGAGCGTGGACCTTTGACCTTCACGTCGTCCCCCGCTCACTTCTCGGAGCGATTTGGCTGGACACCCTCGACTTCGGACGCCGGCAACTCCCCCTCGCCTTCTGCTCCAACTGCTCCGCAGGTATCGAAACCCACAGCAAGACGATCAAGACGTGCGGCACGACGTGCCGTGTCGGTCGCCATCGCAAACTGGCGAAGTTGCAGGAACAACCGAAAAGTCCCCCCGAGAGGCGGGGGGGGGAAAAGAATACCAGCGAGGACGCCCGTGTCCGGGAGGTCAAGACACTGGAGAGTCAAGGCTATACCGCCGCTCAAATTGCCGGTAGCCTAGCTCTGGAAGTGGCACAGGTGAAAGCGATTCTCAGATCGAAGAAGGCATAGCCATGCCCAGAGCCAAGGACGGCCGGAAGCGGGGCAAAAAAAAGACCCGGTCGGCCCGGGGTATGGGGAGCGTCTTTGAACACAAGGGTCGCGGATGCTGGATCGCGCGCGGGGCGAACGGGAAGCCGGAGGCGAGCGGGAAGACTCAGGCCGAGGCGATCGCCCGCCTGAAGCAGAAAGAGGAAGAGCTGAAGGGAGAAAAACCGACGGGGGCGAACCCGACCGTTGCCGAGTGGGGCAAGGAATGGCTCGCCCACCTCACCAACCGCCCCGGCACGAAGGACGACTACGACCGGAGCGTGCGGCTCTACATCGCCCCGGCACTCGGCCCTTTGAAGGTGGCGGACGTCACCGCCCTGGACGTCCAGCGGGCGGTCACGAAGTGGACGGCCAAGCTCGGAGTCAACACCGTCCGGAAGGTCGTCCGGCACACGTCGGCCATGTTCACCGCCGCGGTCCACGCGGGGAAGACCACAACCAACCCTGTCCGCGTCACGAAGAAGCCCAAGCGGGTAAAACAGGAGCTCGACGTCTACACCCCGGCGGAGCTGGCCGAGGTCATCAAGGCGGCCCCGACCGTGGCGGCCGGCGGGGTGATTGCCACCCTCGCGGCGACGGGCTGCCGGATCGGCGAGGCGCTCGCCCTGGACGTACTCGACTTTGACCCCGCCGCTCGCACGATTCACATCTGGCAGACCTTTGACCGGCGGTACGGGATCGGGCCGACGAAGACGGACGAGTCGATCCGGACGATCGAAGCCCCCGCCGACCTCCTGCCCATCCTCCGGGCTGCCGCCGCCAAGCGAACCTCCGGCCCGCTATTCCAGACGTCCCGGGGGAAGCGGCAGACGCACGCGGCGGTGTGGACCGCGTGGCAGTCGCTGGCCGAAAACATCGGGCTGCCGGCGAAGAAACCGCACGCCTTCCGGCACTCGGTCGCCACCATGTTAATCGCAGCCGGCCGGCCCATCTCCGAGATTGCGGAGTACCTTGGCGACACCCCGGAAACGATCGTAAACACCTACCTGAAAAAGACTAAAGCTAGTCCCGTGGGGACCATCAACGAGCTGTTAAGTGGGCTTAAGGTGGGCGCTGGTAAGAAGGGGGCGAAGAAAACCCCATCTACCAAGGGGAAATGAGGCACTTCTAGCACGTACTCCGGGTACGTCCTGTCCCAGTTCCGGCTGATGAAGCGGGGGTACGACGCGACCGGGGCGTTCAAGCCCAAGCACGCGATGCACCTGATCCGCCTGTTGCACAGCGGCATCCACGCCCTGAAGGCCGGCGAGATCCGGGTGGACGTGGCCGAACACCGCGAGGAGTTGCTCGCCATCCGGTCGGGAAGCGTGACGTTCGACGCGGTCCGGGCCCGGGCGCTGGAGCTGGACCGGGCATTCCAGGACGCATTTTCCGGCACCGCGCTTCCGGAAAAGCCCGATACGGAACGGGCGAACCGGTTCCTGATCGCCACCCGCCGGCGGAGAGTACTCCCGTGACCGGTCCCGTCATCGCCCACGACCTCGACCTCGCCGCCCTCGGCCGGTGGGGCTGCGAGCACGTCCCCGGTTCGCTGTTCTGGACGGTGAGCGGGTCGCACCAGTACGGGTTTTCGTCCGCCGACAGCGACGTGGACCTCCGCGGCTGCTTCGCGCTACCAGTCCGGCAGTTCCTCGGCCTCCGCCCCCCGGCGGAGACGTGCGAGCGGGCGGCCGCGCTCGGCGGCCGGGAGGTGGACCTCGTCGCCCACGAGGCCGCGAAATATTTCCGGCTGATGGTCAAGCACGGCGGGTACGTTCTCGAACAGGTCATGTCCCCGCTCGTGGCCTTCGGCCCGGAGTTCCTCGACCAGCTCCGCCCGCTCGCGGCGCGGTGCCTGACCCGCGGGTGTCACCGGCACTACCGCGGGTTCCTCCAGAGCCGGCGGAAGGTGTTCGAGAATGAAGTCGCCAAGAAGGCCAAGACGTTGCTCTACGCCTACCGCGTGGTGCTGACCGGAATCCATCTGTTAGAAACCGGGGAACTCGTGGTCCACCTGCCGACGCTGAACGACCGGTTTCGGCTCCCGTTCATCCCGGAGTTGATCGCCCGGAAGGCCTCGACCGAGGCCGGGACGCTGACCGATCCGGACGTCGCGTTCCACCGCGCGCAGCTCGACGCCTGGGGGCGGCGACTCGACGAGGCGTACGAACACAGCCGGCTACCGGAGGAGGTGCCGGAAGATGAGATCGACACGTTCCTCGTCGATCTTCGGCTCGGCCGGGAGTTGAGTGGCTGAGCAGAGAGTGGGATCAGGCGAAGGCCCGCCCACGGGTCGGGCTTCCAGTTTCATACCCCGGACCGGTCAGTTCTTGTTGACCTCGACGCGGTTGAGCAGGCGGCGGCTGCCAAGGACCGGGCGGAGGGCTTCTTGCGCCAGTTGCTTGAAGTAGAAGCTGGGGACCCGGCCGGTGATCACGACCTCGCCCTCGCTCACCGTGACCACCAGCCGGCGGAGTTGTGGGAGCGGGCTGCTGGTCAGGACGTCCGCCGGCTCGGGTGAAAGGACGGGAGCATCATTCATCACAGTACTCCTTGGCGGATGAGGATCTCTCGCGCGAGACACCGGGAGTGGTAATGACCGACCGGACGAGTCACGAGGAAGTGGTCGTCAGAGAAAGATCTCCACCAGGCAATCAAGAACCGGCGAAAGAGGAGGCGTAATCCTGCCGTAATCGCCGTGCGAGTCGTGGCGAATCCTTCTCCAATAAAGGATGCTAAAGCGAACGATGTCCGGTTGCAACGATTTTTCGGAGTTTGACGAAAAAAAGTGATACTTCGGGTGCCCCGTTAACTCGGCTATTGGACGAGCAGCCGGGTGGCGATCCCTTGAACGGATATCTCGGCTGCCGTAAAACATTGCCACAGAATTCGTTCCCCCGAATCCCGTCCGGAGCCGGGTATGGCGAGTCCGCACGAACACCTCGAACACGCCGAACACAGCGCCCACCTGCATGACCCGTTCGACAAGCGGGTCGCGGTCAGCGTCGCGATCGTCGCCGCCGTACTGGCCGGGATCAGCATGCTCGGCCACCGCAAGCACAACGAGGTGCTGGAACTCCAGGGGCACTCGAATCGCCTCCAAACCGAGGCGAGCATAATCCAGACGAAGGCGAATATCGACCACACCCACGCGACCGACCAGTGGGGGTTCTACCAGGCCAAGAACATCCGAAAGCACATGTACACGGTCGACCTCGGGCTGATGGACGTGGTCGCGAAAGACCCGGCCAGGGCCAAGGAGGCGGAGGATCTGCGGAAGAAAATGCAGGGTCAGGTCGAAGAGTACCGGAAAGAGCTTCCCGAGATGATGGACCAGGCAAAAGCCCTGACCGCGGCCGGCGAGAAGAAACAGGCGGAGGTCATCAAAAAGCAGGAAGAAGCGGGGGAGAAACTTAACGAGTCGCACCACTCGCACCACCAGGCAGACCGACTCGATTACGCCCACCTCGGGGCCGAGATCGGTATCGTGCTCTGCTCCCTCGCCCTGCTGACCAAGCGACGGGTGTTCTGGTTCACCGGCGTCGTGGCGGCTGTCCTGGCAATCGGGGTGACGGTGTCGGCGTTTTTGATCCCGCACGAGTCTCACCCGACGCACCCGACGCTCGAGACAAACCAGGCACACTGATGAATCGGGATTCGTCGCGAGACTTGGCCGAAACCCCGACACGTGGACGGGGACCAGAAGCCAGTATCTTCGGAGAAACCGGGCTACTTTCTGGGGAGGCGCAGTGGATCCCTCTCCGCGGGAAGGACACACCGGGTTTCTTCGCGCCTGTCGGCTGACGGCGCCACCGCTTTTCGGTTAACCCACCCGGCACGGGCTTCCCGGCTATGCACTCCTGGAGCACAGCCGGGAAGCCCGTGCCACCATAAGAAGTCGACATCACAGGGCCCGCGGCCGAGATGACCTCGTCCCCCACCAACCCCGGTCCGACGGCCCCCGCACCCCCCGGCCGGTGGCGGCCGTGGCGGTCGGCCGGGTTTGGCTGGGCCGTCGTCGCGCTGGTGCTGGTCGGGGGCGTTCCCCTCTTCCTGTGCATGCCCCCGTGGACCGACGTCACCCTGTATGATGTCGCGGCCCGGAACGTGCTCCGCGGCGGAGTCCACTACCGCGACGTGTTCGACACCAACCTCCCCGGGGTGGTGTGGGCGATGGCCGCGATCCGCGCCACCTGCGGGTGGAGCTACGAAGCCCTGCGGGCGTGGGATCTGATCCTGGTCGGCACCGCGTCCACGGTCCTCGGTGTGTGGGTGCGGCGCGCGGGGGCGACGCCCGCCGCGGTCGCGTGGTACGCCGCCGCGGTCGCCCTGTTCTACCCGTTCACGTCCGAGTTCAACCACTGCCAGCGGGACCCGTGGATGCTCCTCCCGGGAGTGGTCGCCGGCTGGATGCGGCTCGGCGCCCTCCGGCGGGCGGCGGCCGGCGGGCCCGTGGCCGTCCGGTGGGCTGCCGCGGAGGGGTTCGTGTGGGGGCTGGCCGTCTGGCTGAAGCCGCACGCCCTGATCCCGGCCGCGGCCGTGTGGGCGGTGTCCGTCG
>JAQGHQ010000576.1 GCA_028288765.1 Gemmataceae bacterium
AGACCGGGCGTTGTTCCCACGCGAACCCGGACCGGTCGCCGAGGACGACGACGGTGGACGCCGCATAAGTCCCCTCGTACCGGGCGAGCATGGTCGCCTCGCCCCGGCGGACACTGGTGAGCAGGCCGGTCTTGTCGACCGTCGCGACCTCGGTGTTGCTACTGTCGACGAACGTCTCGGCGGTCACGTCCCGGGTCGAGCCGTCGGTGTACGCGGCAACGACCGCGAACTGCTGCTTCGTCCCGATCTGGCCGAGGGTCGGGTCTTTCGGGGAGATGGCGATGCTTTTCACCCGCGGGGCGTCCAGGTCGAGCTTCACGCCCTGGCCGATCCACCGGCGGAGGAGCTCGTAGTTCGGGTCGCCCGGCTGGGTCAGCACCCCGCCCTGGTGCGGGACGGCCCCGGCCGTCTTCAGGAGCATCAGACTCTTTTCGGGCGCGGCCCGGTTGAACCGCCGGCCTTCGAGGTCGTCGGTCAGGGCCCGGTAGTCGAAGATGGGGTCGTACCCCCGGAGGGAGAGCTTGAACCCGTTCTTCCCGGCTTGTGCGCCGTGGCAGGTGCCGGCGTTGCACCCGAGCTTCGAAAGCACCGGCTGCACGTCTTTCACGAAGCTGGCCGGCTGGTCGGCCTTGGTGCCCGAGACCGTGACCGGGACTTTCACCGCCTGCCCGGCGAGCGACACCGTGATGTCGCCGGCCCCGTCGGCGGTCGGCCGGACGAGCCCGGCGGGGGACAGGGCGACGAGGCCCGCCGGGGTCTCGATCTTGGCGATCCGCGTGACGTCGACCGCCTCACCGCTGTCGAGCCGGGCGGTGACGAGCAGCTGGGCGTACGCGAACGGGCCGGTCAGGGTGACCGCCGCCGGGCGGGCTTCGAGTTTCAGGATCTTCGCCCCGTCGGGGAGCTTTTCCTGGGCGGCGGCGAAGCCCGGGGCCGCGAGCAGCAACGCCACCGCGGGGAGAAGACGAGAGAGCTTCATAACGGGTGTCCCTGGTGTCGTCTGTGGTTCGAGTCGACCCAGGGCGTTGCCCTGGGAGATATCACGGTTTTCAGCCCGAAGGGCTGGGACAACATCGCGCCAGGGCAACGCCCTGAGTCCGCTCGGGTTCCTGAGTCGAGAGTGGTCAGTTCCACCGGCAACCTCTCTCTGGCCCCTCCCCGACAACGGGAGAGGCGTGACAAACCGATGCTACTCGATTGATGCGACACCCAGCCTCAGCGGTCGAGATCCGGTGGCAGTGTTTGGCAGCTTTTGGCAGTCCCCGGGGCGAATTTCGATCGCCGCCGGTGGTTGGCAGTCCTTGGTGGTTCGGCCGATCGCATCCCGATTTCATTTTCCGTTACACGCACACCCGTCTGCCCGACCTGTGGCAGGTTTTGGCAGCTTTTGGCAGTCCCTGGGGCGAATTTCGATCGCCGCCGGTGGTTGGTGGCCGCGCTGACAATCCTTGGTGGTTCGGCCGATTGCATCCCGATCTCATTTTCCGTTACACGCACGCCTGTCCGTTCCTACCGGTCCTTCACAGATGACTGAGGGGATGGTACCAGGTCGCTTGCCTGCCACCAAGTCAGTCGGTGGCTCGGCCCCCCGCCCCTCGTCCTCTCTCGGAACGAGGAGACTCGGTCCGGACAACCTGCCCCTCCGATCCGAACCCGTGCCGGAGGGAACCGACGTCGCCCAGCCCGGCCCGCTGTGCCTCGTAGTAATCGAACCCTTCGTCAAACTCGGTCTGAGCCTCGTCGCGGAGAACGACGGGCAGGCTCATCGCCGCGCCCTTGCCAGCGCTCGTGCCTTGATCTCCTCCAAGGGCGTGACGGCATCGGGGCGGGCGATGCTGTCCGCCAGCCGCCGCTCCAACTCCTTACGTTGCACCTCGGGTGAGGGGGGCCTGTTCGGCCTCGCGTGCGACGCTCTCCCAGATCGCCTCGGCCAGCGCGAGACGGTCCTCGGCGCTGAGTCGGTCAATCCCAAGTTCCTGCAGGGTTGGCGTCATGGCGAGTCCTCCACCGGTTAGAAACCTCACTTTAACTGTCGCGCCGCCCTTGGCGACCCCCGACTGCCCAGGACCATTTCTTGTCTCATCCCCCGGCATCCGGAGGGGCGGTCTCCTCTTGGCTCGCCAGGACCAACCCCCGCACCAGAACCGAAGACTCTCCCAGGCCCCATTCGTGGGCAAAGGTTACGACCGGAAGCAGTTCCTCGACCAGTCGCCGGAGACTCCCGCGCAGCTCGCCCCGGGACCTCCCGGCGGCTTCCAGCAGATCTTCGTAGGCCCGCGCCAACCCTCCACCTTTGGACGACCCGGAGAACGCCGCGGGGAGCACCGGCACCGCGTCGATCAGCTCGGTCTCGTCCCCCAGTGGGTGTGGGATCGGGACCGGCAGATCGATATGCCCGAACCGCCTTTGCCGTTCCTCCCGCGTGGCGACCTTGACACCGCACCGGTCGCAGATCATACCCCGGTTCACTGCCCCCCGGTACCGACCGCACGCACACTCCAGATCACGGAGTGGCCCGAAGATCCGTTCGTCCTCGAGCGTACCGAGGCGCTGATCCCAGCTGTTCGTACCCGGACGGCGGGCCGACGTCACAAGCCCGAAAGACCAGCAATGCACCTCACGGGCGGTCGCTAGTCGGTAGCCTGGGGCGAAGGCAGTCGGCAGCCGCAGCATACCGTCTCTCCGCTCCCGCGACACAATGGCAAAGCCCACCTACCCGGCCCACTCCGATGGCCGCGAGCCGGCAAAACGAGATCGCGCGGCCGTTCCTCGATCACCCGCCGCCGAGGTACTCGTGACGCAACCGGTCACTACCGCGCCGCCGCCGCCTTCGCCGAAGCCGTCGGTAACGCAACGAACTCCTTCAGCAGCTTCCCGGTCGCCGCGTCGTGGATCCAGACCTTCCCGTCGAACCCGGCGGCGGCGATGGTCTTCCCGTCCGGGTGCCACGCCACCGTGTAGGCGGGGCCGGTCACCTTTTCGCCCACCACCTTCTTGCCGGTGTCCGTCTCGTACACCCGGACCTCGCCTTTCCCGTCGAGGCTACTCGCGGCGGCGAAGTGCGCCCCGTCCGGGCTGAATACGACCGCCGAGATGCGGCCGGGCATCTTCTCGTACTCGCGGACCTTGTTCGCGTCGTCGCCGATCTCCCGCTTCTGCTCCCGGTGCATCTTGTACAGCCGCGGAACCCCGTCGGACCCGGCCACGATCAGCTCGTCGTACACCTTCGGGGGTACGCCCGGAGTGTCCGGCGGGACCTTCTGCATCCGCTTCTCCCGAGGTACCCGCACGACCGCGCCGAACAACCGAATCTGACGTGGCGTGTGGTCCACCGGCCGGCGGTCCACCGCCATCAGCCCGCCCTTCAAGGCCCCGGGCGTGATGCTGGTCACGTTGTCCACGAACCGCTGAGTCGGCACCTCGGTCAGCTTCATACTCATGTCGCGGCCGACGGAGGCGAGGTGCAGCCCGTCCTGCGAGAAGACCGTACCGAGCACCCAGTCGGCGTGCGTGCCCATCTGGAGGATCTGCTTGCCGGTGACCGGGTCGATCGCCCGCACGGTGTTGTCCGCGCACCCGAACGCGATCGCCTTCCCGTCCGGCGACCAGCTCGCCCCGTAGATGGTGTCGAACGTGACCGGGGCGGAGATGACCAGGTTTTCCTTCTTGTAATTCCACACCTGGACTTCGCCGAACCGGCCCGGCGACCCGCCGGCCGCCACCAGCCGTTCGCCGTTCGGGCTGAACGCGACCGCGTTGAGCCGTTCGGAGATGCCGATCAGCCGGGAGGCGAGCTTGTAGTCCTTCGCGGAGTACAAGAGCACTTCGTGATAGCCCGTCACCGCGAGGTATTCCCCCTTCGGGTCGAATGCGACGGCCGTGACGACCGGCGGGGCCAGGTACTTCGGGGGGTTCGAGGCGTCGATCGGCGCGGCCTTCGCGGACGCCGGGGTGTCGTCGGCGGCGCCCTGGGCGATCCAGTCGGTGATGAGCTTGATCTGGATCGGGATGAGCGGGTCGCGGCCCTTGGGCATCTCGGCCTTGCCGTCGTGGAGCTGGACCTGCTCGATCACGTAGCTCGCGGTCGGTTTGCCGGGGACGACCCCGGCTTTCTCCCGCTCGCCGGCCTTCAGCAGGTCGGCGTGGGCGGTCATCACGTACCCGCCCATCGGCTTGGCCGGCTGGTGACAGCCGTTGCAGTGCTGGGCGAAGATCGGGCGGATGTCCTTGTAGTAGCTGATCTTCGCCGGGGGATCGGCCGACTTCGGCGGGTCGGCGGAATAGCCGAGTTCCCAGGCGAACGAAAGGCTGAGCGCCACGAAGAGGGCGCGCGACACTGTCATGGAATAGGACCCCGGCGGGAGGGCGACGGGCCAGAGGTTCGAGCCTGGCAGGAGCGTTTAGTGTAGCAGGGCGGACGGGGCGGGTTCAAAGAGATTTTCGGGATAGGAACGAGGAATCCGATGCCCCGCCCATACCGGGGAAGGGGCAAAGCAGGGCCCGGGTTTCGGGTATGGTGAGAGGAGGAACGACCGTATCGGGTCGCGAGGGGTGGCCGGGGAAGACCGTTCTTGGGCGCTCTGTCCGTGGTCCGCCGGTGGCTCTGGGACGAGGCCGTTCCGCCACAGGCCGGGACGCCGCGTCGCTCCAAAACTCCCCGAGCCGGTTTTGGAGCTGCTGCTAGCCGCAGCAGCCTGAGTCACCAGTCGGGCTTAAGGCAAACCTTGTGTAGTATGCTGATCAACGGCGGAACAAGCGGCACCGCGTGCGAGGAGTATAAATCAGGGACCCGCAGCAAGGGTTAATTGTCGGGGGGCAATCAGGTTGAGCGTCCGGGAGCGAGATGTCGATCGTCCGATCCTGGTTCAATAGCCGGTCGAGCTGGACGTTCTGCAGTCCATCGTTCTGTCCGAGGAAGAAGAGACTGATCGCCCGAACACGGGGGTCGGTGACAACGATCTCAAAGGTCCCATTGGCTCGGAGCGCGGAGCTTGGGAGGGGTATGATGGCACCAGCCCCGTCGATCCCGGTCACGTTGATCGGAACAGCCCGGTTTAGTCGCGGTTGGGGCGGTGATTCGAGATCGAAGGCTGTTCCCCGAATGGTCGCCCCGGCGACTTCGCACGGGCAGAGGAACCCAATACCGCATCCGATCAGCCAGCAGACGAGTAAGCGTTTCATCCGACACCTCAGTAGTTATGGGACCGGTTGTAATATCATCTGCGGATCGGCGAGCGGCAATCTAGACAGACTGGGAAAAATTGATAATCTATAGCTAAGGGTTGGATTGTATCAAAGAAAACGATTGTACCTATTCTATCAGTTCGACTATCGGTTAATTCTTGGCCAGAGTCAGTTTGTAGTCCTTGGCCTGGCGGTTGCGCAGATCGCCCTGCTGAACACCAACGCGGACGATCAGGAGCAGCGATTCGGTCGCTCGGAGGCTGGTAAGGTCCATGTCGCACCAGTGTTTTCTCACCTCGGGCAACCTGACGGACGCAAGCCGGGTACCCGGCAAATCGTTCGCTCCGGTGCCATCGCTCACAAGGTGGGCATCTACCCCCCTGACCTCGATTCCTTCCTCGATCGAGAGATGGACCGTGAAGGATGGGCAATCGCGGCCGAATCGGTCAGTGAACAGTACCAAACACTGGTGGAACTGACCCTGGAGAGAATTAGCCACGCTCGACCTGTAACCCTGTTCGACGATCTTTCGTAGCCGATCCCGATTCCCGTCGTTGCGTGGGATCGGATCGGGCATAAGAGCTTCTGCCGCCGTCATCACCGTCGGATGTGTGAGCCAGCCTCCGGCACAGTCAGGTAGTGGCGGAGGTACATCGGACTTTGTCGGGCGCGCGGACCCCGGCGATTGAAAATAGATTCCAAAAATCGCAACGCCCGCCACGGCGATCGTTGTGGCGACCACGGCACGCCATACCCCCGCCAGGTCCTTTACAGGTCCTGGCGGGGGAAAGTAGGGTTTTGGTCGATCACCTGAACGAGGTCGTTCTCGCCAAGGAGGACAAGGGACTTGCGCAGGTCGCCCAACCGCCGGTTGAGATTCAACCAGTCGAGAAGTTTGGACGGCTCGGTCCCTTGAGTCCAGCGTGCCCGGGTCTCGGGGGGTACGTCAAAGTACTGTGCGAGTCGATCCCATCGCCCGTCAAGGAGGCGCCGAGCAAGTTCCGCCTTGGCGGGACCGCTCACTGGGTCCGTCTGAGAACCGGTCGCCGCCAACGAGGAAAAGGTTGCCGTCTTACCTCCTTGGTTCAGAGCGAGCGGGTAGTCGTCCTCCAGATTGTTGGCTTTGAAGTTCGGGTGCTGGTTCGGATTCGCGGCTTGAACGGTGTCGGCCACGTACCTGAAGACCGGGAACACACGGACGACGGATTCGCTCGGAAGAGCTGCCTTGCCGCGGAGGGCTTCTAAAAGGTGCTGCGTGAACAGGCTGTGCTCGGCTCCCGGCAACACGAACGACACCTCGTCCTCGCGGGACGATGCCATAACGACCCGACCAGTCCCCGTTCTCAGAGCGTCGTAGACATCCGACCCAAGGCCCGCCTTGATACCATCGGCTGGTTCAATACCTTCCTTCGGATCCCCGGTTCCCGCCGAGAAACACGCATCGAGAAGAACCACCAGCCGTTGCGACTTGATTACCGATGCCGACAAGAAATTCGTCAGCTCCGCGCTCTCGATGGCGGAGTTGCGGAGGTTACTCGGATTGCAGTCATACGGTATTAAGTAGTTGCCAGCATCCGGACCATTCGGTTTTCGACCACCATGACCGGAAAAAAAGAAAACGACTGTGTCGCCGGGTTTCGCGTTCTGACCCAATTCCTGGAGTTCATGGCGGATGCGGGCCGCGGTGGCCTGCTCGTCGAGTAGGAGTTTGACCTGTCCGGGCGGATAGCCGCCGTAGGCTGCTGATTGTAGCAGCTCGGCGATTTTTTCTGCGTCTTTCCGAACGGCCGCTGGAAGCTTCTTGACATTCTGATAGTTCGCAATGCCGATGACGAGTGCACGGCCCGATGCAAACCCTTCAGCCATGGCGTCCCCCTGTCAAACAAACAAATATTCGCACCCGCAAATGAGGCGGGCCGAGTTACTCATCATTGGGCGGCGGGCCAAGTTTTGATTTACCTTAGCGAGCGTATTTCTGATCTGCAACGACGAAATGCCAGCTTACGAATAACACCCCCTTTTTGGCTCGGCCGTGTATCATGATGGGCACGGTCGCCGCGTGAAGAGAAGCCGTATGCTCAGGGAAGAACAGATCGACATCCGCCGGCAGCGGGCCAGGGCCGGCAAGTTCACGATCGAGAACCTCGGCAAGAACCGCGTGTTCTCCGACTACCGGGTGACGAACCCCGAGTCCGGTGGGCAGTACGAGGTCCAGGTCCGCGGGTTCGATGTCGGGGATAACACCTGTACCTGCCCGGACTTCAAGGCGAATACCCTTGGTACGTGCAAGCACATTGAAGCGGTCCTCGACCACCTCAAGGACGACCTGCCCGTACACCTCCAAAAGAAGAAGGCGACCGTCAGCCGGCCGGAGATCTTCCTCCATTACGGGGAACAACTCCAGCTCGGTATTCACCTCCCGCCGCGACATTCGGACAAGCTCACCCGGCTCGCCCAGGTGTATTTTGACGAGAAAGGGCTGTGGACCGGCCGGGGGAAGTACCAGGACCTCATCCGCGACGTGGAGGCGGTGCCGGAAGAGGTGACGGTCCTGTCCGACGCCCTCGACTTCGCCGACCGGGAGATCGAGCGGGCCGAGATGCTCGCCCGCGAACAGGAATGGCTCGGCCGGCTCGCGGCCGGGACACTAGATCTGAATCTGCTCGGCGTCCCGCTCTACGACTACCAGCTGCGCGGTGCCCTGTTCCTGGCCTGCCGCGGGCGGAGCATCCTCGGCGACGACATGGGGCTCGGGAAGACCGTCCAGACCCTTGCGGCGGTCGAACTGCTCGCCCGCGAGCGGAACGTGCAGCGGGCGCTCGTGGTCGCCCCGGCGTCGGTGAAGTACCAGTGGGAGTCCGAGATCCGCAAATTCACCGGCCGGCCGGTACAGGTGATCGACGGCGGCCCGGACGCCCGCAAAGACCAGTACGCCCGGCCCACGTTCTACCGGCTCATGAATTACGAGCAGGTGGTCCGCGACCGCGAGGCGGTCAACGCCTGGAAGCCGGACGTGATCGTCCTCGACGAGGCCCAGCGGATCAAGAACTGGGAGGCGAAGACGTCGAGGGAGGTGAAGAAGCTCCGCAGCCGGTACGCGATGGTGCTCAGCGGCACGCCGCTGGAGAACAAGCTTGAGGAACTGTACAGCATCGTGCAGTTCGTGGACGAGCGCCGGTTCGGCCCCGCGTTCCAGTTCCTTTACGAACACCGCGTTCTGGACGAGAACGGGAACCTGAAGGGCTACCGGAACCTGGACAAGATCCGCGACCGGCTCGCCCCGATCTTCCTCCGCCGGACCCGCGGCGAGGTCCTCACCCAGCTCCCCGAACGGACCGACAACACGGTGTTCGTCGAGCTCGCGGACGAGCAGCGGGGGCCGTACGACGAGCAGCGAACAACTCTCGCCCAGCTGCTCCAGAAGAACTACCTCACCGACCTCGACCGAAAGCGGATTCTGGCGTCCGTAGTGAATATGCGGACCGTCTGCGATAGCACCTTCCTCTTCGACCGCCAGACGCGGGTGTCCCCGAAGCTCGACGAGTTCGCCGAGCTGGTGCCCGAGCTGGTTGGGAGCGCGGACCGCGGACCGCGGAACGCGGAACGGGAAACCGAAAGCCCTGAACCCGATACAGACCCGGCTTCAATTCCGCGTTCCACGCTCCGCGCTCCGCGCTCTGAAGAGCCCCCCCACAAGGTCGTCGTCTTCAGCCAGTGGGAGACGATGGTGTTCGAGGCCGCGCGGGTGCTCGACAAGCTCGGCATCGGGTACGCGGTGCTGCACGGCGGGCTGCCGGGAAAGGACCGCAAGGAGGTTCTGGAGAAATTCAAGACCGACCCGACGTGTCAGGTCTTCCTGAGCACCGACGCGGGCGGGACCGGGCTGAATCTCCAGAACGCCGACACGGTCGTGAATCTCGAACTCCCCTGGAACCCGGCGGTGCTGGAGCAACGGATCGCCCGCGTCCACCGGATGGGCCAGAGCCGGCCCGTTCGGGTGATCAACTTCGTGACCCGGGGGACGATCGAGGAGCGGGTGCTGCGGACGCTCGAAGTCAAGCAGGGGCTCTTCGCCGGAGTGTTCGAGGGGGTCGAGGACGAGATTCCGTTCGAGGTCGTGAACACGTCCGGGTTCCTGGACGCGGTGCGCGGCCTGATCGGGGAGCAGCAGCCGCCCGAGATTCCGTCCGCAATACCACCCGCCGATGCGACGCCCCGGGTGGGTGATGTCCCCCGCCCGACCGCCGTCAGCGGCCCGACCGTCTGGCACGCGGCGGCACATCTCCTCGAAGGGGTGTCCATCTTGCTGGCGACCGAGATGGCTGGTCGCTCGCCGGTCCCGGACGACGTCCGCGACCGGCTCCGCGGTATCGTCCGCGACATCACTGCCCATCTCGGCCGGTACGAGAAGGGGTGACCAGCAGGAGCCGGATCGTATCACTCGCTGGCGTTTGAAGAAAGGACCGCACTGCCGGGGCAGCGCGGCTGACCCACCGAACTGAGAATACGCTCCGGGAAGTGGGCGGCGATGCGGTCTTACCGCCCTGTCTGGACGACCTCTGGGGCTGACAGGTCGAGCCGGACCACCTCGCCCGGCTTCCCGGTGACAAGCTTCTTCCGCTCGACCTGCACCCCGCGATCGACCCACCGGGCGGTCAGCTCATAGGTGTAGTCCTTCCCGGGTTCGAGCGGGGGGGACTCAAACACCCGGTCGATGCCGGTCTGAGTCGTCCGGGTTCCGTCCACGTACACCTCGGCCGCCGACTCGGGCACCTTCAGCTCGACAACCAGGCAACCGCCGTGGCGACCCCCGGAGGTTGTGGGACCGACCGAACCGGGGCCCGCCCCGAGCATCGGCCACGCGCTCACGGTGGGCGGCTTCGGCCGGGGGGACGCGCGGTACGTGCCGATCCACCCGGTATACCCGATCCCGAGCCCGATGTATCGACGAGACTGGCCGTGGTTGACCACCTCGGAGGTCTCGACGAACGCCGGGAGCGGGCCGAACACCGGGACCGCCGGGCCGGTCAGGTGGAGCGCTTGCCACCACAACGGACCATTCGCCCCGCGATACCCCGGCCAGCCGACGAACGGGTACGCCGTCGTGAGGTACGGGCCCCCGGGCAGACCCGGGTAGATCCAGCCCGGCGGGGGGGAGATTCGGGCGTGCCCGTACCTCGGACCAGGACCGTAATAACCCGGCCCGAACGACGACGGACCGGAGGCTTCCACCCCGGGACACACCGCACCCCCCCCGGCCGGCACCGGCGTCCCGGCTGTGACCTGGGCCGCGCCCCTTCCGGGAAGGAACACGCAGACCAGGAGCACCGACTGGAAGAGGGGCGCGTGGAAAAACCGGTACGTCATAACACCCCCGCACGGGTAGAAAGGTCGGACGCGGTAGCGAAGTCCGATCGTGTACAAAATCGGCCCGCCGGAGGGTGCGGATCACCCGGCGGGCCGGTGCGGTTTTTGGAATCGGGGGTCGGACTTGCGGCGGACCGTCCGGACCGGTCACTTCGGCTGGGCCGGCGAGTTTTTCCCAGCCGGGGCGACCGTTAGGACCGTGCGGACCGTCCCGAGCCGTCCGTCAGGCGTGTGCCCGGCGACCATAACCTGATAGCCACCGGGGGCATTGCCGAGATGGAACCTCAGCCTGGTCTTCCCGTCCGTCGGCAGGACGATCACCGGTTGCCAGAGGACCGTGTCCCCATCTCCGAGGGGATCGCCCGAGGTCGTGCCGGGGCGCGGGGCAGCGTACTCGCGAACGACCAACGGCCGGGTCGGCAGAATAGACGTCAGGACGCGGTTGAACGCATCCTGGTCCGGTCCGACGGGTTGCTCACCCCCGAAGGCCTCTTTCATCCGCCGGGCGAGCCTGGAAGCCTCTTTTTCGGCGAACGCGGTCGCGGCCTTCTCTTCGGCCCCACTCGCGGGAACGAGTGACACGCCACCTGCCCGCTGGCGTATCCCCCCTTTCTCCATTCCGCTGTTCGACCTCAGCAGGTCGTCGGGGATCAGTTTCCGCGCGTCGGCCCCCGGAGAAAGGTGGCTCATGCCCGGGATGGTGGTGGCACCCGGTACCCCGGGGTTCCTGGGTGCGATCATCGGGCTCATCTGCGCGGCGGGAGGCGGCCTCGTCCCGATTCCGGATGACACGCCGGGTTCGGGCTTCACACGCTCTACCCCCTTCGCGACCGGGCCGCCGCGATCCGGCTCCTGTGACTTCGGTGCCTCCGGACCCGACTTGAACGATGGCGTCGCGTCCGTGGTCCCCGGCGGCACCGGGTGGGCGGGCGGAGGGTACTCGGCGAGGTAATCCGGCCCAGCGGCCTCGGGTTCATTCCAACTGAAAAACAGGAATAGACCAAGCCCGGCGGCCCCGGTGGCCCCGACGAACAGCGGAAGAGCACCGCGCACCCCGCCCCCGCGGGTCAGGGTGAGTACCCCGAAGAGCGCCACGAGCATGGCCAGTATCCCGGCGACTAGGCCCATCCGGTTGCGGACGGTGACGAGGGATTCGGCCGCGGAGCGGACGGCCGCGGTCACGTCGGTCATCTCCTTCCTGCGGTCCTCGTATTGGACCAGCAGCTTTCCCACCACCGACTCGGCCGACCGGTCGGCAGCTGTGTCTTTGGCTTTTTGGGCCGCTTCGAGCTCGGTCGCCGAGGTTTCATACCGCGGCAGGTACGCTTCGAAAAGCGGGCGCCGTTTCCCCGCCGCGTCCGCCGCGACGGGTACTTGCCCGTTCATCGCGAGCAGGTGTTCCGCGTCGGGCCCGCGCTGGGCGGCCGGGAGCCGGGCCATCCCATCGGTCCCGATCTGCTCGACGAACCGCCGCCAGCCCTGCGTGGCGAGCACGTGGTCGAGCGCGACGGCCGCCTTCGGGTGGGCGGTGAGCAGGAAGTCGGCGTGTTCGAGTTCGTCGGGCGTTTGCACCTCGCCCGCGAGGAGGAAGTGCGTCGGGAGCGACCGGTCCTTCGCCCCGGGGGCGACCGCCGTATTGACCACCGCCGCCCAGAGGATTGCCGGGACGGGGGTCCCCTTCTCGTCCGTCGCCGCGACGGTCAAGTCGACCGGGCTGCCGGGGGCGGAGCCGGCGGCCGCCGGGCCCGTCCCGAGCGAGAGGTTCAGCACCTCACCGGGCTTCCGGAAGACGAGCCGTTCGGCGACGGGGATTAGATCCATTTTCCCCTGCGCCGCTTCCTCGAACACGGTGACCCGCGTGACCCCGCCGCGAAGATCGGGGGTCGCCAGCAACTTCACCTCGACAGGCTTACCGGGCTCGGCGGTCACCTTCTGCGTGTCGGCGAGCCGGCCGCGGGTGTACGCCCCGACCACAAGGGTTCGCGCCCGAACGCCCGAGTACAGGCGAACCCGGACCGGCTCTCCGGGGGCGGTCATCGGGTCAAGGACAGTCATCGCGACTCCGTCGCGTTCGGCCGGCGGCACGTCGAACCCCGCGGCCGGTTCACCCGGTCCGGGCGTCTGCAACTTGAGACGATACGCCGTGTCGGCCTTCGGGGTGAAGGAGAACGACCCGAGCCCGCGGTTCACACCCGGTTCGCCCGCGTCGGCCGGCGAGTCGACCCGGGCGACTACCTCGGTCCCGTCGGTAATCACCCCGCGGACATCGACCGGTCGGCCGGCCGTCGTCGTGCCGCGGACGTATACGCGGTTCGGTATCCCGGCGATCAGCTTCCCGCCCTCGGGGAAGAATTCGATGGTCACATCCTTTCCCGTCACCGGCACTCGGTCGGCGACCGACTCCTCGGCCTCGGGGGTGCGGAACGTGACTTTCAACCGGACGTCACCTCTGGTCAACTCGTTCTGCGGGGGAACAGGGATCACGACCTTGACCCGCCCGTCCGGACCGGTCGTCGGTGCGATGACGCGGACGAAGCCGATCGGCTTCCCGTCGGCGGTCGCGACCGCGGTCACCTTCGCGCCGACCAGCGGGGCCCCCCGGAACTTTGCCTCGACCCATGCCTCCGCCCCCTGCCCCGGGGCGAACGAGGCGGCCGTGAATTTGATCTCCTTGGTGTAGCGCTCGGCTACGCCCGCCCGGACTTTTACCGTCCGCGTGACCGGCGAGCCGATCAAGGGCGCGATCCCACCCGGGCCGGGCTGCTCTGTCAGCGTGAGAAAATAGTCACCGTCCCCGAGATCGGCCGGGAGGGCAAACGCCCCACACCCGACCCCCCGGACGGACGAACCGTCCGGGCCGGTGATCGGCTCGACCGTACCGTCCGCCACCCGAACGACCGCGGTGCTACCGGAGACGGCCGCCCCCGGTATCGTCGGGCCGTCCTGCCTGCGGAGGGAATAGTGCAGCTTCTGTTCTCGGGCCGGCGGACGGAACGTCACCCGGTCCAGGGTGAGTGACCGGAAGTAGACCCACTCGCCCGGCCGGTAGCTCGCCTTGTCGGTGACGAGCATCGTGGCGTACACAGGGCCGTATAGGCGGATCTGGTCCCGGAGCTCTCGTCGGGCGGTTGTCTTCTCGTCGACCGCCGCGACGGAAAGAAAGAGTTCGGTTTGCGGCTCGACGCGGGACCAGACCTCGGCGGGGACCCGGACCCGGTGGGTGTCGCCGCGCCGCTCGGGGTCGATCGCCTGACTGAATAGCACGGTCCCGGCCTGGTCGCGGACCTGGGCCTCGACCCGGCTTCCCTGAAGGGCGGTCCCGCGGTCGTGGACGGAGATGACGAAGTCGTTCGGCGCCCCGGGCTGGACCGCGAGCGGCTTCGTCACGGCGACGGCGACCGTCTCGTCCTTCTCCGCCCGGGCGGCGGCCGTTTCCGCCGCCACCCAGTCGGCCAGGACGGCAGCGTGATTCGCCTTCGCGACAGCGTACCGGCTGTCGGGGGCCGACACGGCGTGGTCGACGGCAGATTTCGCGTCGGCCAGTCTGGTAGCAGTGGTCTCAGCCGCCCGCCGGGCGGCCTCATACCGGCCCGCGCGGCCCGAGAGCGGGATCAGCGTTCCCGGGATCATCGCCAGCACGCCCGCGGCAACCGCCCAGCGGGCCCATGTGCCGCGACGGGCCGGGCGCGGCGCCCCGGCGGGCGTCGCCGGCGTCGTCTCGGGAACGGGGCGCCCGTTACCGGCCGTGCCCGCGGGCACAGTCTCGTGGCCGACGGGTGGGGTGAAGCGGACGTCCGGGAACGAGGTCCTGGCCGCGAGGGCAATGAGGTCCTGGGCGCGGGCGGCCTGGGCGCGGGCGGCGGTACAGTCCGGGCATGTCGTCAGATGCCCCTCGACGGCGGCCGCCTCGGCCGGGTCGAGGAGCCCGTACAGGTGGTCGAGCAGCAAGCTCCGGCAATGGTCGCACCGCATCATGACCGTTCTCCTTCCCTCCGGGGAAGGGGGGCGAGAGAGTACGTGTGGGGCGGAGAGCGCTGACACACCCGCGCGGCGATTGCGAGTCTGGCGCGGGGCCGCCTGTCGGCGGAACTCGGTCCTCGGTGCCAGGTCCTCGGCACCCGATATCCGGCACTCCCTGCTACCTACTCGTCACTCAGACTGGGTTCCGGGTTCAACACCTTGCGGAGCTTCTGGAGGGCGGCCCGCATCTGCGTCTTGACCGTCCCCACCGGGGCGTTCCGCATCTCGGCTATCTGTTCATAGGTCAGGTTCCCGTTCTGCCGCAGGAGGAACACTTCCTTCTCCTCCTGCCGCAGGTGGGCGATCGCGTCGCGAAGTCGGTCGAGTGTCTCCTGATCTTCGAGAGACTGCCCCGGGGCCTCGTCCCGGCCGGGAACGAGCAGGTCGTCATCCGGGAGGGGCCGGGACCGACGGTTCCACGCACTCCGCTGGTAATCCTTGGCCGCATTCAGGCCGACCCGGAAGATCCAGGCCCGCAGGTTCTGCACGTCCGGAAGCGTTTGCCGGGCCCGCCAGCACTTCAGGAATGCCTCTTGCGCGGCATCCTGGGCGTCGTCCGAGTTCCCGAGGATGTACAGGAGCGTGCTGACCAGCTCGTCCCGGATCTCGTTGAACAGGGTGACCAGCGCGTCGTCCCCGAACCGGTCACCCGCGGCCCCGGGTTGGGGGGGCGAGGGGTCCGGCCGATCGCTCGGAGTCGGGCCGGGTTGGGCCATACACTCCTACCCTACACGACGATCCCGGGGGGGAAACCGATTGGCAAAAACCCGCTCCGGTCCGGTTCCCGGGAGCGGGCCGTCCGGGACGGCCCGCGGGACGGTGACTGCGCATGCTATCGGGCGCCCGTCGGGGGTGGCAAGGACAAAGGGGTGACGGGGATGGGGGAAACGGGGCAGCCGGGTGGGGAAATACCCGAATTCCGTCTCTCTTCCCTTCCAGGGAATGGGAAGAAGACAGGTGGATGCTGCCCTCCCTTCCCCTTTCTCGGGGGAGGGGTCGGGCCGGGGGTTCAGACCGTCATGCCAGGATCTTCTCGACGACCTCCCCGTGGACGTCGGTCAGCCGCATGTCCCGACCGCCGAACCGGTAGGTCAGCTTCTTGTGGTCGAACCCGAGCAGGTGGAGCATCGTCGCGTGCAGGTCGTGGACCTCCACCTTATCCTTGACCGCGTGATACCCGAAGTCGTCCGTTTCCCCGTGCGTGATCCCGCCCTTCACCCCCCCGCCGGCCAGCCACATCGTGAACCCGAAGGGATTGTGGTCCCGCCCGTCGCCCCCCTGGGCCACCGGCGTGCGGCCGAACTCCCCACCCCAGATGACCAGCGTTTTGTCGAGCATCCCCCGCCGCTTCAAGTCTTTCAGGAGCCCGGCGATCGGCTTGTCGACCGCCCGGGCGTTGTCCTCGTGCCCTTTCTTCAGGTTGCTGTGCTGGTCCCACCGGTCGTGCCCGAGATTCTGGCACAGGAGTTCGATGAACCGCACGCCTTTCTCCGCCATCCGCCGGGCGAGTAGGCATTGCCGGCCGAACACCTCCGTCTTCGGGTCGTCCAGCCCGTACAGTGCCTTCGTCTCTTCGGTCTCCCTGGTGATGTCGGACAGTTCGGGCACGGCCGTCTGCATCCGGAACGCGAGTTCGTAGTTGGCGATCGCGGCGTCGATCGCGTCGCTCTCGCCGAACTTCTCTTTCGCCCGGGCGTCGAGCCGGCGAATCAGGTCCCGCTTGGCCGCCTGCGTCTTCGGCCCTTCCCCGTCCGGCGGGGTGAGGTCGGCGACCGGGTGCGGCCCGTGCCGGAAGAGCGACCCCTGGTACGCCGCGGGGAGGAACCCGCTGCCGAAACAGTCCACCCCGCCGGGCGGGATCATCCCGCTACCGACCACCACGAATCCCGGCAGGTCCCGGCACTCGCTGCCGAGCCCGTAGGTCGCCCAGGCACCCATGCTCGGCCGCCCTTGCTGGCCGAGGCCGCTGTGCATGAAGTAGTTCGCGTTCGTGTGCTCCGAGAAGTTCGACACCATCGACCGGACCACGGCGAGGTCGTCGGCGCAGCTGCCCACGTGCGGGAACAGGTCGCTCACCGGCAGTCCGCTCCGGCCGGACTTGTTGAACTTCCAGGGGCTCGCGAGGGTGGCTCCGACGTTGTTGAACTGGGTCGGCTCGACCTTCGCCGGGAACGGCTTGCCGTGGTACTTCTCCAGGAGCGGCTTCGGGTCGAACGTATCGACCTGGCTCGGGCCGCCGTCCATGAACAGGAAGATCACGCCCGTCGCCTTCGGGGCGAAATGCGGCTTCTTCGGCGCGAAGGGGGAAACTCCCGCCGGGCCGCGGGGGTCACCCCCGCGGGCGTCCTCGGCGAGCAGGGCGGCCAGGGCGGCGGCCCCGAAGCCGTTGGCGGACCGGAGAAGCATTTCCCGCCGGGTGAGCGGCCGGGCGGAGCGCTGGCAGGGATAGTTGAAATGCATGGCTGGTCGGTGGGGGTGAGCGGCGGGGCCGCGGAAAGCCCCCCGCGGCCCCGTTATCATCGCAGATCACGCGGGCCCAGGGGAGGGGGAACGAGAGAAACCGGGGTTCGGACCCACCGCCAGTATCCGGACGAATCCTCACCAGTCGGGCCCGAGCGGTTCCCCGTCGTGCGCCTGGATCGCGTGCTTGAGCGTCTTCTCGGACACCCGCCCGAGGTCCACATACCGCACCGACCCGTCCGCCATCGCGACGTTGATCCCGTTCGTCCCTGGCAGGGCAAGTTTCGGGAGATCCTTCTTCGGGTCGAACTCGAAGTCGTCCGGCTTCGTCCAGACAACCGGGTCCCCGCCCTCGGCAATCATGATCGTGTTCGACGATCCGTCGGGAATCAGCACGAGGGGGAGCGACCCCTGGGGCCCGCGGTCGAAGATCGCGCCCCCACCGACAAACACTTTGTAATAGGTTTTGCCCGGCTCCGCCGCCGCGCGCGGGCTGGCATAGGTCTTGGGCATCTGCGGGATCAGTCTCCTGTTGTGCGGGCTATCCCACGGCTCGTCGTGGTGGAACTGCTGGTACAGGGCCGCCTGCTCGATGAACGGGAGGATCGCGACCCGCCAGCTGAGGTTCCCGGTCTGTCGCCCGTTTTCGACCTTGGTCCCCCACGCGACTGGGGGCAGACGCCCGTACGCACCATCGTAGTTCAGCATCCCGAGCGCCAGCTGCTTCAGGTTGTTCGCGTCGGTGGTCCGGGCGGCGGCCTCGCGGACCTTCTGCACCGCCGGGAGCATCAGGCCGACGCTCGCCGCGGTCATGCTCATGTAGGCGCTCCCGAACGACGACAGGGTGATTTCCGCGGTCAGTTCCTTACCCTCGTGCTTCAGCGGCGGCTCCTTGAGCCACTCGTCGAGCATGTTCACCGCCCCGAGGGCGAACAGCCCGCCGGCCGCCTCCGGCAGGTCCTGCACAGGCCGCGGTTTCGGCCCGCCAGGCTTCCCGTTTACAGCCTCTTCCATCTTCGTTTTCACCTCGCCGAGCTTCTTCCGTCCGACCTCCGCGGCAGCCCGGACTGCCTTCTCGGCCTCACCAGCGGCAGGCTCGTCCTTGTACACCGCCCGCAGGTCGATCTTCGTCCCGCCCGCGATCACCATGCCGAACGTCATGGAGTCGGCCCGGAGGATGGGCCCGACCTCGGGAGGCAGGTCCGGGAGCAAGTCCCTGGGGAGTTGGGCCATATTGACGGCCGCCACGAGATGCCGGTTCCCACTCGTTGCGAGCTGGATCGCGGGGGCGAGCGGGCCCTCCTTCGCGACGGGCTTGCTCAGGTACGTCTCGACCGCCGGGATCGTCCCGATCAGGATGAGTTTGTCGCTCGGGAAGTGGACGGCCACCCCGGCCCGGGTGTCCTGCCAGTAATCTTTCCCGTTGACCGACTTCATGAACGCGGCCGGCAGGTTCGCCTGGCGGACCTTCGCGGCGTCGAACGAGGCGGAAAACGCGAGGATGGCGAAGACGTGCGACCCGCCCCCCGGCGTGAACGCGAACGGGTCGACCGGGGCCGGGGGCCGCGCCCCTTTCGGCGGGGAGGCGGGTGCATCGGCCTTCATGACGACCACGGTGACACGGTCCGCCGTCGACGGGGCGGGGACGAACCCCTCGTCGAGCGCCTTGAGGGCGTCGGGCCCGGCCTTCGCGACCACCTTGCGGAATTCGGCCATCGCCTCCGTCTTCCAGAGGTCGGCGAGCCTGGCGTGGGCGAACCCCGTCGCGTCGGCCGGGACCATTTCCATCTCGTCCGCCTTGACGAGGTTGACGTCGCCCACGGTCCCGGGCTCGCGGAACTTGTTCCGGTTCAGCAGCCAGACGAGCCCGCCCCCGGCCCACCCGCCGACCAGAAGCCCGACGAGCAGGACGGCGACCGCCCGCGCACCCCGCCGCTTCGTCGCTCGCATCGCACGCCTCCCGAGATGGGTCTGTTCGAGGAGCTGAAGACCCGGCATCGGGCCCGAGTCAGAGTGTACCCGACCCGGGAGGAGCGGTCAGCTCCCGACCCGGCGATTGATAGACAAACGGTTCACTCGCTCTGCTGCGCGAGTCTGCCGTGGTTGAAGTTGCTCAGGTCATCCCCGCCCGATCCACCCGGAGCCCACACCCCCTGCCCCGGCGACCACTCGCCACCAGGCCCGAACACCTTGTTCGGGCCGGAGGAGATGATCTGGAAGCCCTGGGAGTGGAGCGGCTTTCCATTCTGCCGGTACGCGGTCACGCCTTTCCAGCTGTGTGCCGGGTAGGCGTTGATCGACTGATCGAACGCGAAGTAGGCGTACGGCATGCCCCACGGATCGAGGTAACGCGGAGGAGTCTCGGCGTCGAGCCGACCGGGGCCGACGTCCAGGAATGGCCCGATTCGCGGCTCACCGGCCACGGGCGGCGCAAACGGGACCTGTTTGCGGGTCGAGAACCCTTCGTAGGTCGTGTACACACTGCCGGTCAGGAAGAAGACGAGCGTCTGATTCGGGTCGAGAACGTGCGGGCTGGTGGAAGGGATCGAACTGTTGCCGTACTGCTTTGTCGAGATCCTCGGTCCGGCCTCGGCGGTTGGCCACCGTCTTCACCCCGAAGGGGTGGGACAGGATAGCCCAGGGCACCGCCCTGGGTGGCCGGGCGGGCCGGAAGAGGAAGGTCGATGTCTCCGGAACTCAGGGCGGTGCCCTGGGCTATCCTGTTGCTGTGTTGAAACCCTGGGTCGCTGGCGAGCCGCCACGGAGGGCAGCCCGAGCCAGGCGAGCCTTACAACAAAGCATCCGCCCGACTTACCAGTCCTCCCCGAGGACTTCCCCGCCGTTTCGGGTGAACGCCGCCTTGAGCGTCTTTTCCGACACCTTCTTCGTGTCGACCGCCCGGACCGATCCGTCGGCCATCAGGGCCAGGAACAGGTCCCCCAACCCCGGCGCGGTCAGCTTCGGGAGTGGTTTCTTCGGGTCGAACGGGAGATCGCCCGGCTTCGCCCACGGGATCGGGTCGCCGGCCTCGACCACCATGATCGTGTTCGACAGCCCGTCGGTGAAGTCGGCAATTCGCAGCTTCTTCCCGGGCTCGAAGGCGGCCCCGGGGCCGGACACCCCCTTGTAGCTGGTCAGCCCGTACCCGTCCTTGGAAACCATCTCCGGGGCGTTCGGCGAGATGTAGGTCTTGATCCGCAGCTGGGAGAGCGACTTGTTGTTCGGCCCGTCCCACGGTTCGTCCATCTTGAACAGACGGTACACGTTATCCTGCTCGATGTACGGGAGGATCGCCACCCGCCAGCTCAGGATCGGCTTGCCGTTTTTGTCGGTGATGTCGCTCGGGAAAACACCATTGGCGTCGTGGTAGTTGTGGATCGCAAGACCGATCTGTTTCAGGTTGTTCATGCTCTGGGTCCGGGCGGCCGCCAGGCGGACCTTCTGGACCGCCGGGAGGAGGAGCCCCACCCCCACCGCTCCGTACCCCCCGACCACCGCGATGATCTCCTTCGGAATCGCCGCCGAGAACGCGAGATCCTTCCCCTGGCGGCGGATCAGGTCCGGGTTGCCCAACAGCTCGTCCGCCTGGGCGAGCGCGCCGATCCCGAACACCGTCGCGACGGCCTCGGGCAGGTCCTCCGGGGAGCGCGGGGTCTGGATCTTCGGGTCGTACAGCTTGTCTTCCAGCTCCTTCTTCGTCTTCGCGATCTCCTTGCGGCCGAGGGCGATCAGCGCCTTCACCGCCGTTTCGGCGTCCGCCGCGGCGGCGGCGTCCCGGTACCCCGCCTTCAGGTCGAGCTTCGCGTCCGCCCCGAGGTCGAGGGAGAGCACCACCAGGTCCGCCTTCAGGAGCGGGCGGATCTCCGCCGGCAGCCCGTCGAGGGCGTTCGGCGGGATCGGGAGGGCGGCGATGTTCACCGCGGCCACCACCGGCCGGCCCGACGCGGCCAGTTTCAGCGCCTCGCTCAGCGGGCCGGTCTTCGCCACCGGGGTCGACAGGTATGCGTCCATCCCCTTGTCCGGCCCGACCAGGATGTGCCGGTCGTCCGGGAAGTGGACCGCCACGCCCGGGAGCTTCCGGGACGTGTACACCGCCTTCCCGCCCACCTTCCGCACCTTCCCCTCCGGCAGGTAGAGCATGGCCACCTCCGCCGCGTCGAACGGGGCGGAGAAGCGGAGGACGCCGAACGGCCGGGGCTCCTTCGTCTCCGGGTCGAGGACGACGAACGCCGTCGCCCGGTCGACGGACGACGGGGCCGGGACGAACTGTTTGTCGAGCGCCGCGATGGCCTTCTCCCCGGCCTTCTCCCACGTCTTGCGGAGCCCCGCGAACAGGTCGTTCTTCCACACGTCGGCCAGCCGGACGTGGACGAACCCGGCCGCGTCCGCCGGGACCATCGCCAGGTCGGCCGCCGGCCCGCCGGCGGCCGGCTTCTCCGCCGCCCCGGCCCCGCCGCCCGGCCGGAACAGCACCACCACCGCGACCAGCCCCGCGGCCGTGACCGCCCCGGCCGCGGACCACCGGTCCCGCCCTCTCTTCATCTGGATCATGACATCCTCGCCCGTCGGGAGATGGAAGCGGGCCCCGGCGCTCCCGGGGCCCACGTGGGAAATGCTGCGAATCACGGACCACCCGGTCAGGCCCCGTCAGAAGTCTTCTCCGAGGACCTCGCCGCCGTTTCGGGTGATCGCGGCGTTCAACGTCTCCTTGCTGATCCTTTTGCTCAACGCCCGGACCGAGCCGTCGGCCAGCCCGACGGGGCACACGTCCCCGGGGAAGAACCCGAGGAGCTTTTTCATGTCCTTGTCCGGGTCAAACGTCAGTTCGTCGGGCTTCGTCCAGGGGACCGCCTCGGCCGCGGTCGCCACGAGCATGGTGTTCGACGTGCCGTCGGGGAAATCGGCCGGGATCCTGGGGCCGGTAATCTTGTCGAACGCGGCCCCGTTCCCGACGAACACCCGGTAGTGCGTCTCGTTCGCCTTTGCCCCGGTCTCGCCCGGCACCGCGTACGTCTTCGGCATCTTGTCAAGGAGCTTCTTGTTGTGCTCGCTGTCCCACGGCTCGTCGAGTTTGAACTGCTTGTAGAGCGCGTCCTGCTCGATGTACGGGAGGATCAGCACCCGCCAGCTCAGGAGCGGCTTGGCCTTCTTGTCCACGACCGCGGCCGGCGGGAATGTGTCGTTGTTCGCGCTCGCGTAGTTGTGCATCGCGAGGACGATCTGCTTGAGGTTATTTGTCGACTGGGACCGGGCCGCGGCGCCGCGGACCTTGACCACGGCCGCTTTAACCGCGCTGCCGAACGGGAGGGCGGCCGGGACCTTCACCGTCGCCCGCGTTTCCGTCCCGTCGGTCTCGTATTTGGCCCCCTTCAGTCCCCCCTCGACGGCCTTCAAGATCGCGAAGACGTCCTTCAGCCCCGGCTCCTTCTCGGCATCCTTCCCGAGCTCCTTCGTCCCCTGGGCCAGCCCCTCCCGGAGGAGACTGGTGAGTGCCCCCAGCGCCTTCTCGGCCTCGACCGCCCCGGCCGGGGTGGAGGTCTTCACCCGGACCTGGACCGACAGGTCGTCGTCCAGGTCCACGATCCCGGTGAGCGACTCCGCGCGGAGGAGCGGCTGGAACGCCCGGATTTGGTCCGGGAGATTGTCGCCCCGGATCTCGTCGGGGAGGTTGGCCAGGGCGGACGCGGCGACGAGCAGGTGCTTGCCGGAGGCGGCCTCGCGGATCGCCCCGGTGAGCGGACCGGTCTTTTCCGCGGGGCGGGGCTTGGCGTATTCTTCGTCGAGCCCGGCCAGCCAGACGGCCACCCGGTCGGTCGGAGTGTGGAAGGACGACCGACCCCGCACGGGCGACAGCCTCTCGATCCCGGCCTTGAGCTTCTGCTTGTCGAAAGGCGCGTTGAACGCGACCACAACCCCGAACGACTCACCGTCCTGCGGCCTCTTGAGCTTCGGCCAGAACAGCGTGACCGACTTGACCGCGTCGGGGGTGGCCCCGAACATGCTGTTCGCCTGAGCTGCGAGCTCTTCGAAAAACTTCTGATCGGCCGCCCGGATCGCCTTCCCGATCGACCCGTCCCACAGCTGCGCCGCGTCGGCGTGTAGGAACACGGCGGCATCGGCGGGGACGTACTGGAGTTCCAGCGGGAGAGGTGCCGGCGGCCGGGCAGCTGCGGCGCGGTCGGACGGGATGAGAATGACGGTAAGAAGGCCCCCGCTGAGCAGCCCGAATAGTAGGCCGGCCCGGATGATTGGGTCTTTTACTCGGCGAAGCATACAAGCCCCCGATGTGAAGAGTTGTACTCGGTTTGGAAGACCGGTCATGCCGGGAGGAAATCGGCGTAATTCCGCGCTGCTGGTGCCAACCCCACGCCGGTATTCCCGTTTCAGTCAGAGACGTTCTGGCGGGTCGGCTATTTCAGCCGCCCGCATAATCGCTACCCGCCCTCCGAGAGTTGGGAAAAAGTTTGGAGAATTCGCGCAAGTTAGGGTGGACGGTTGCATTCGACCCCCAGGTGGGTAATCTGGTTGGTACGTTGATTACCCACGCCCACTGCCATAGATGATCTCCCGACAGGAGCGGGATCACAAGTCTGCTTCACCATTTACGCCCGGATCTTCCCATGTTTCGATCTCTTCACCGACCGCTCGGTTACCTGACGCTTGGGCTTGCGGCGTGTGCTTTGACAATCTCTCTGAGCGGGGCTGTCAAAGCTCAGCTTCCGCTGGCCCGCACCAACCTTCTCCCGTTCCAGCCCAATGGGGTCATCCGCCCTAACCTGGGGAATCAGTTCAACAACATCCAATTCAACAACATCCAGGGCGGCGGCATCCAGGGCGGGTTCGGTGGCGGCTTCCAAGGCGGATTCGGCGGTGGCTTCCAGGGCGGATTCGGCGGCATCCAAGGCGGGTTCGGCGGAGGCGGCATCCAAGGCGGGTTTGGCGGCATCCAGGGCGGATTCGGCGGTGGCGGCATCCAGGGCGGATTCGGCGGTGGCGGCATCCAGGGTGGAGGAATCGGCGGCGGGTTCGGCGGTGGCGGCTTCCAGGTCGGATTCGGCGGCGGCGGCATCCAGGGCGGATTCGGCGGTGGCGGCATCCAGGGCGGATTCGGCGGCGGCGGATTCGGCGGAGGTGGAGGCGGCCAGATCGGCGGCCAGATCGGCGGGGGAATCATCCAGTTCCCAACCATTTCAGGTGGTTATCTCGGCGGTGGTGGTGGGTTCGGCGG
>JAQGHQ010000581.1 GCA_028288765.1 Gemmataceae bacterium
GGCCGGCGGGCCTGTATGCGGTGGCCGGGTTGTTGGCGTGCGTGGCGGTGGCGGTTGGGCTTGTGGCCGGCGAGCCGAGCCGATCGGTTGCCCCGCCCCCGCCCACTGCGGAGGCCCCGACCGAGGAACCGCGGCCGGTGGTCGACGCCGGGGGTGACGCACTCCCGGCGGGGGCCGTCGCCCGGCTCGGGTCGGCCCGCTGGCGGCATGCGGGCGAGGCCCAATCGATCAGCTTCTCCCCCGACGGCAAGACCCTGGCCCTACTCAGCCACAACGACGGGACCATCACGCTCTTCGAGACCACCACCGGGCAGGTACACCACCGGTTCCCAAACCTGCGGCATGGCGTACAGGCACCAAGCACGATCGCCTTTTCGCCCGACGGCACGGTTCTCGCCTGCCGATTTCACGGCGGGACGGTCCAACTCTGGAGCCCGCAAACAAAGACGTTGGTCCGCGCGCTGACCCCCTCCGCCCAGGGACCGAGCGCGGGTAGCCGAGACCCAATTTGTTTCTCCCCGGACGGGAAGTTGTTCGCGGCGAGTACAGAGGAGGCGGTCGTCAGCGTGTGGGAGGTCGCGACGGGCCGGCGGGTGGCTGCGATCCGGGGGCACAAACACGTCAACCCGCCGCTGGCCTTTTCCCCCGATGGCAAAACCCTCTTCCTGACTGCGTCCAAGCCGGCCGTCCAGCTCTGGGACACTCAGACCGGGACGTTCCTCCGCGGGTTCGACCCTGAGCAGTCCGGCCTTTCCCTGGCCATCTCTCCCGACGGGAAGATGATCGCAACCGGGAGCGACGCGCGTCACGATCGGATCATCGTGTCCGATGTTGCGACCGGAAAAGAGATCGTTCGGTTCGAGGCGAAGGGGATGAACGGGGTGCTGAACCTGGCGTTCACACCCGACGGCCGGTCCCTGATTTCGGGGAGCGAGGACGCGAAAGTCCGGGTGTGGGACATCGCGAACAAGCGGGAACCGGTCGTCCTCGATAGCCGGGGCTGGCTCGGCCGGTCGATGGCCCTCTCGGCGGACGGGAAAACGGTCGCGATGGGGAGCGTGTACAACGTCGTCCGGGTGTGGGATCTGGCCACCGGTCGGGAGCGGTCGGACCTTACCGACGGTCACGACGCCCCGATTCGGTCGGTCGCGTACTCCCCGGACGGCCGGCTGCTCGTCACCGGAGGGCAGAACCAGCAAATCCGCGTCTGGGACTCCGCAACCGGGCGACAGGTCCGGCTGCTCAAGGGGCACAGCGCCTCCCAGGTCTCGTTCTCGCCGGACGGGCAACTGCTGGCGCCCGCGTGGGAGTCGAACAACCGGGCCCGGGTCTGGGACGTCACCCGGGGCGAACAGGTCCGCGAGTTCGTCCACGACGGGAGCGTACGATTGATCGCGTTCAACGAACGTGACAAGACGATCGTGACGGCGTCGTGGCAACCGGAGGAAGGGGCGACGTCCCTTCAGACATGGGATGTTTCGGCGGAGAAGCCTCTCCGAAAACTCGGGATAGCTGACGTCGATCTGTCCTCGCCGACAGTGTCCCGAAATGGACGGTGGGTAGCCGGCGGCGCCTCTAAAGCGGCCCAACTGCGGCTCTGTGACCTCGATCGGGTCCGAGAGAGGCAAATCCATTTGAAAGAGATGACACTGGTGGCGGCATTCTCCCCGGACGACCGGCTCCTTGCGACCGGGGGCACCAGCGGCCGTGTCCGACTGTGGGAGGTGGCGACCGCGAAGGAGACCGTGATCTTCACCGAGCACCAACGGCCGGTGACCGCGGTGGCCTTCCAACTTGGGGGGCGGGTCCTCGCGACCGCAGACGGCGGCACTCGCTGGATCACCCCACCCCCAGGTAGGCACTCGATTCGGTTCTGGGACGTCGCCACGGGGCGGGAGATCACCCGACTCGTCGGACACGAATCCGACATCAATACAGTGGCCTTTAGCCCGGACGGTCGCCGGTTCGTCGCCGGGCTTGAGGACGGCACCGCGCTGATCTGGGAGACCCCCGCGCCGGCGAAGCCGCCCGCCCCGGCGGGTCGCAAGCTGAGCCCGAAAGACCTCGCGGCCCTCAAGGCGGACCTGGCCGCGGACGACGCCGCCAAAGCCTACGCCGCGGTGTGGGCCCTGGCTGCATCGCCGGATCAGGCGGTGCCGTTCCTGGCCGAGATCATCCGCCCACCCGAGAAGATCGACGGGGCGAAGGTCCGCCGGCGGATCGCGGAACTGGGGAACGAAGACTTCGCCGTGCGAGAAGCCGCATCCGAAGAGCTGGCCGGGTTGGGAGAGGAGATCGAACCGGAGTTGCGGGCGGCCCGGGCCGGGAAGCCGTCACCCGAACAGGCCGTGCGGCTCGACCGGCTCCTGACCTCGTTGCCCCTTTCCCCATCTCCTGGGCGGCGACTGGAGCTGCGCGGGGTGTGGGCGCTGGAACTCATCGGGACCCCGGCGGCCCGGCGGGTGCTGACCACCCTCGCCGCGGGCGCCCCGGACGCCAAGCTGACCCGCGAGGCGAAGGCGGCGCTCGGTCGCCGATGACGGAGCCCGGTCAATCATCTGGGATTTATCGTGTTCTCTCTGCGTTCATCGTGCGGCTTCTGTGTCTAAGCCAGTACTTCCTTCACCACCCGACCATGCACGTCGGTCAGCCGGAAGTCGCGGCCGGCGTAGCGGAACGTGAACTTCTCGTGGTCGAACCCGAGCAGGTGGAGCATCGTCGCGTGTAGGTCGTGGACGTGGACCGGGTTCTCCACCGCCTTGAACCCGAACTCGTCCGTCGCCCCGACCGCCTGCCCGCCTTTCACCCCGCCCCCGGCCATCCAGACCGTGAACCCCCAGTGGTTGTGGTCCCGCCCGTTCACCTTCCCCGCGTTCGACCCCGGCGTCGGCAGCTCCACCACCGGCGTCCGGCCGAACTCCCCGCCCCACACGATCAGCGTCGACTCGAATAAACCCAGCCGTTTCAGGTCGCTGATCAGCGCCCCGATCGCCCGGTCCACCTGGCCGGCCAGCCGGCGGTGTTCCACTTCCAGATCGTCGTGGCTGTCCCACGGCTGGACCGGGCCGTGCGACACCTGCACGAACCGCACCCCCCGCTCCACCAGTCGGCGGGCCAACAGCAGCGACCGCGCCTGCTCTCCGGGACCGTAAGCCTCCAGGACGTGCTTCGGCTCCCGGGTCACGTCGAACGCCTCGGCCGCCTCGGTCTGCATGCGATACGCCAGTTCGAACGACCGGATGCGGGCCTCGAGCTGCGGGTCGTCCGGCCGGGCCGCCTGGTGGGCGGCGTTCAGCCTGGCGAGCAGGTCGAGCTGGCGGCGCTGGTCGGCGGGCGGGGTGGTCTTGCTCCGGACGTGCTCGACCAGCTTCTCCACGTCCGTGTGCTTGGTGTCGATGTACGTGCCCTGGAACACGCCCGGGAGGAACCCGGCCTGCCAGTTCTGCGATTCCAGGAGCGGCATCCCGGCCGGGCACATGGTGATGAACCCGGGCAGGTTCTGGTTCTCCGTCCCCAGCCCGTAGGCGACCCAGCTCCCCACACTCGGGCGGATCAGCCTGGCCTCGCCGGTGTTCATCAGCAGGAACGACGGCTCGTGGTTCGGGACGTCGGCGTGCATCGACCGGATCACGCAGATGTCATCAATGTGCTTGGCGGTGTTGGAGAAGAGCTCGCTCACCTCCAGCCCGGACTTCCCGTACTTCTGGAACTTGAACGGCGACGGGAACGCGGCCCCGGTCCGCCGCTCGGTCCGGAGGTTGGCGGCCGGGAGCGGTTTGCCGGCGTACTTCGCGAGGGCGGGCTTCGGGTCGAACGTGTCGACCTGGCTCGGCCCGCCGTTGGCGAAGATGTGGATCACCCGCTTGGCCTTGCCCGGGAAGTGCGGCGGGCGGGGGGCGAGCGGGTTGATCGGGTCGGCCGCGGCCCGGGCGGTGTCGGCGAGCAGCGGGGCGAGTCCGAGGAGGCCCATGCCCATCCCGCACCGGGCGAGCATCTCGCGGCGGGAAATCGGCGGGCGGGGGTGTGCGAACATCGGCAGTCCTCCGGGTCGTGCGTTATTTCGATTTCCGCGGCGGCTTCATGCCGCCGGGTTTGGTTTTCTTGCCGCGCCGGGCCGCCCGGCGGGCCTGGAGGTCGGCCACGAAGGCGGTGTGTTCGGGGGAGGCGAGTCCTTGCTTGACGGCGGTCGTCAGCGGCCGGGTCGTCGGGGAGAACAGGCCCCGCGGATCGAGCCAGAGGCCGGGAAAGACCGCCGACCGGAACAGACCATCGGCCCCGGCGGCCATCTCCGCGAACCCGGCCTCGCTCCGGGCGAACCAGACGACCGACCGTTCGCGGGCCAGCACGACCACATACTCGCGGACTCCGGCATGGTCGTAGGCCCGTTTTTTCGCCCCCAGCTCAATCGATCGGCTGGTGTTCGCCACCTCGACAACGAGTTCCGCCGGACCGGACAGGAACCCGTCCCGACTGGTCCTGACCTGTCCGCCGAATTGAGGGAGTACGAACAAACTGGCGTCCGGTTCGGGTTCGCATTCCTCACCGAGCAGGTTGGTGATCCGGTCCATGACAACCAACCCGGGAGTATCGGCCGCGAAGAGGCATAGCCAGTACACCGCTCGGGCGGGCGCACTTCCGTGTCGGGTCGTGGTGCGCGAGCAGGAGACGTAGACGATCCCCCCGATGAGCTGGGCGCGGAACCCTTCGGGGGTTCGTTTGTAGAGCGAGTGGAACGTCTTCTGGTCCATCCGCGCGCCGTTTTCCAGCAGGAACATCGCGTCGGCCGCGGCCCGGTTCGGGCCGCGGGTGACTCGGCCGGCGGATGGGACGGTCACCGTCGATGCCCTCCGGGTGGTTAGCGGAAGAACTCGGCCACGAGGCTGGAGAACTCCGGGAGCACGTCTTCGCCGGTGATCGTCGCGTCGTCCCACACGACGCGGCCGTCGCCCGGCCGGCGGTAGACGGTCACCGTCCGGTCGTCCGGGTCCACCACCCAGACCATTTTCACCCCGCTGTGGAGGTACTCCCGTACCTTCTCGGTCATCTTCTCCTCAGTATTTCCGGGAGAGCGGACCTCGACACACAGGTCGGCCGCGACGTTCGCGTACACGACCGGGACGTGGTCGGCCGGGAGGCGGTCGAAACTCCAGAACGCCACATCCGGGCCCCGCACGGTCGATGGCCCCTCCTCGGTGATGACGCCGCTTTCCACGGTGACCCGACCGCGCATTGTCTGTCGGGCGTAGGTCGTCAGGAGGAACGCCACCGCGGTCTGAACGAGGCCGTGCAAGAACCCCGGCGGCGGCATTGTGACTACCTCTCCGCGGACCAATTCCTGTTTCGAGCCGTCAGGCGGTTCCGGGAGTTTGGCGAACTCCTCGGCGGTCAACAGTTTCGTGGTCGTGGACATACTCTCTCCCTCAATCCACGAAGGCGAACTCGTTGCTCAGGAGCAGCACCTGGGCGAACTGCTCCCACTTCCCGAACGCCGCCCCGCCCTGCGCTCCCGCCCCGACGAACTCGCGGCCGAGCGCGAGTTCGTCGCGGGTGGTGTTGCGGCCCAGGGCGGCCCGGTACAGCTTGGTCAGCTTCTCGTCGGCCGACTTCGCGGCCACGACCTCCGGGCGGTTCGCCAGCGCCTTCGCCTGCTCGGCCACGAACGGGCTGTTCAGCAGGAACAACGCCTGCGTCGGCACCGTGGTCAGGAACCGCTGCGGGCTGTGCTGGTCCGGACTCGCCACGTCGAACGACCGGAACGTGCCCGGGAAGTTCGACCGGTCGATCAGCCCATACACGGTCCGGCGGGCCGGGAACGGGACATTGAAGAGATCCACCGGCCGCCCCCCGACCGCCGGGTCGAGCCGGCCGGCCGCGGCCAAAAACGAGTCCCGCAGAGCCTCGAAGTCGAGCCGGCGGCGGTTCTGGTGAGCCAGCAGACGGTTATCCGGATCGTCCGAGCGCGAATCGCGGAGTGCGGAATGCGGAACCGAAGAACCCGAATTCGTTGCCTTTTGTTCCGCGTTCCGCGCTCCGCGTTCCGCGCTTGACGCCTGCTGGTACGTTGCCGACAGCATGATCCGCCGGTGCAACTGTTTCACGCTCCAGCCGTCCTGCATAAACCGTTTCGCGAGCCAGTCGAGCAGTTCGGGGTGGGTCGGCGGGTCGGACCGGACGCCGAAGTCGCTCGGGGTGCGGACCAACCCCTGCCCGAAGTGCCCGATCCAGACCCGGTTCACGAACACCCGGGCGGTGAGCGGATTGTCCGGGCTGACGATCGACCGCGCCAGTTCGAGCCGGCCGCTCCCATCGGTGAACGGCTTGCGGGCCGCGCCGGCGACCACCTCGGGCATCTGCCGCGGCACGGCCGGGCCGCGGTTCCCCGGGTTCCCCCGGAGGAACACCACCGGTTCGACCGGCGACGGGGTGTCGTTCAGGACGTGCGCCCGCGGCGGGGCGGCCGGGCTCGACGCCTTGAATGCGTCGATCTTCTGCCGGACGGCGGCAAGCTGGTCGCGATCGAGGCGGTTGAAAATCTTCTCGGCGTCGGCAACCGGGATGTCGGTCGGCCCGCCCGGCCCCAGGACGGCCAGGAGCGCGGGCTGGTCCTTCGTGGCCCCGGCGATCACTTTCCCCACCGCGGCCGCCGCCTCACGGAACGTCTTCGGCTTGGCATCGGCCAGGGCCTTCAGGACCGCCGGGTCTGCGCCGAGCCCGGCGATGACCGCCGGGGCCTTTGCGGCGAAGTCCGTCTCGGGGATGTCGCGCAGCTGCGCGAGCGGCGAGAACACCGGTGAGTGTTGCTTGAGCTGCTCGGTGAGGTACGCCCGCCACCTGGCGAACACGAACCCGGTCAGGTCGCGATCGCGGACGAACCCCTGGATCTGATCCCCGGGCTTGCCGCGGGCGTCCAGAACGGCCCGGACGTACTCCGCGACCGAATCGGCCGACCGGAGCTTCGCCACCGCAAGGCCGTGCCGTTTCGCGACTTCCGCGGTGTAATTAACTTCCCGCTTCGCCAGCTCCTTCTCGAACGCCTCGACCTCCGGGGTCCGCGGCGCCCCGCCGATGAGCGGGGGTTCCTTCGGTTCGACCGAGCTCGCGAAGACGCCGTAAAGCGAGTAGTAGTCCTTGATCGGGACGGGGTCGAACTTGTGGTCGTGGCAGCGGGCGCACGCCACGGTCAGGCCCATCAGCCCGCGGGAGACTACATCGATCCGGTCATCAATGATGTCCGGGGTGTTGTTCAGGAACCGCCGGCCGAGGGTGAGAAAGCCCATCGCGGCGAGCGGCCGTTTGTCGTCCCCGAGGGGAAGCTTGTCGGCGGCGAGCTGGTCGACGACGAACCGGTCGAATGGTTTGTCCTCGTTGAACGAGCGGATGACGTAGTCGCGGTACGTGTACGCATACGGGAAATTGCGGTCTTCCTGGAAGACGTACCCCTTGGTGTCGGCGTACCGGGCGACGTCGAGCCAGTATCGGCCCCACCGCTCCCCGTAGTGCGGGCTGGCGAGCAGCTTGTCGACGAGCTTCTCGAACGCCTGCGGGGAGTCGTCCTTCTCGAACGCATCGACCTCGTCGGCGGTGGGCGGGAGGCCGAGCAGGTCGAAGTGCGCCCGGCGGATGAGGGTCCGCTTGTCGGCCCGGGGGGCAGCGGCCAGCCCCTTCTCCTCCAGCTTCGCGAGGACGAACCGGTCGATCTCGTTACGGACCTCGCCCCTGGGGTCGCGCAGCTGCGGCAGAGGCGGGTCCTTGATCGGCTGGAACGCCCAGTGCTTGCGGGGGTCGGCGACGGCCTGGGTGCCGGCCGCTTCCGGGAAGGGCGCGCCCATCTTCACCCATTCCGTCAGGGCGGCGACGGTATCGGCCGGGAGCGCGGCCTTGGGGGGCATGGGGAAATCGCCGGCCCGCTTCACCGACGCGACGAGTCGGCTCCTGGCCGGGTCGCCCGGGACGACCACCGGTCCGTTGTCCGCACCCTTCTTCATCCCGTCGGCGGTGTCGAGCCGCAGCCCCGCGCTCTGCTTCTTCGCCCCGTGGCAGGAGTAGCACTGCTCGGCCAGGACCGGGCGGACCTTCTTCTCGAAGAACTCCACCTGCTCCGGCGTGCCGGCCGGGGTCGGCCCGCCGGGCGTCTTGGCGGGCTCGACGGCGGAGGCAGGCGCGGCGATTCCGGACAGGAGGCCCAGAGTGAAAACCCATCGCGTCATCGAATCCCTCGTCGGGGAGGCCGGCGGGAGCGGTGTGGAAGGCTCGGGGAAGGCACCAATATTGTAGAACACCGCGTCGGTCCGGACGGCCCGGTCGAACCCGAGTTGAGGCCCGGCCGGACGTCAGGACACCCTTTGAACCGATGTTTCTCGTTGATCGGGCAGGATAAATCGGCTAGGAACAACGGTAGCGCCGTGTTTGCCCCAGGCTCTGATCCTATCGGGCCTTCCGGAGGTTCCTCATGATCCGGTTGGACGCCAACCGCCCCGTGACGTTCTGCGACGGCCTTTCCCGCCGGGACTTCCTGCACGCCGGGGCGATTTCCCCGCTGGGCTTGACGCTATCCGCCTTCGAGCGGGCGAAGGCCGCCGCGGCCGTGAAAGACGGCGACGTGAACTGCATCATGCTGTTCCTCGTCGGCGGGCCGAGCCAGATCGACACGTTCGACCCGAAGCCGAAGGCCCCGGCGGAAATTCGCGGGCCGTTCAGCCCGATCCGGACGAACGTCCCGGGGATCGAGATCAGCGAGATCTTCCCGAAGCTGGCGACGCACGCCGACAAATTCTCCCTGATTCGGTCGGTGTACCACACGGCGGCGGCGGTCCACGACACCGGTCACCAGCAGATGCAGACCGGCCGGCTGTTCAGCGGCGGGGTGGAGCACCCGCACGTCGGCTGCGCGCTCGGCTACCTGAAGGGCGGGCGGGGCGAGCTCCCGGCTCACGTGCTGTTGCCCAAGCCGATCGGCCGGACCGGCGGGAACCTCCCGCACGGGCATACCGCCGGCTACCTCGGCAAGCCTTACGACCCGTTCATCCTGAACGCCGACCCGAACACGCCGAACTTCAAGGTCCCGGACCTGCTTCCGCCGGACTACATCACCGGCGTCCGGGCCGAGCGGCGGCAGAGGCTGCGCGACGCGGTGGACGGGGCGACCGACGCGTTCGAGAAGAACGCCGCGGCCAAGCAGCTCGACGACAACTTCAACCTCGCTTACAAGCTAATGTCGTCCGCCAGGGCCCGGGATGCGTTCGCCCTGGAAAAAGAGCCCGACAAGGTGAAGGACCGGTACGGGCGGACGCGGTTCGGCCAGAGCTGCCTGATGGCCCGTCGGCTGATCGAGGCCGGGGTCCGGTTCGTCACGGTTAACATGTTCGAGACGGTGTTCGACGAGGTGACGTGGGACATCCACGGGTCGAAGCCGTTCACGGACATCGTGCAGATGTCGAAGGAGGTGGCCCCGAACTTCGACACCGCGTACACGGCACTGATCCAGGACCTCGCCGAGCGGGGCCTGCTCTCGACCACGATGGTGGTGGCGCTGGGCGAGTTCGGGCGGACGCCGAAGGTGAACCCGGCGGGCGGGCGGGACCACCACCCCGGGGTGTGGTCGATCCTGATGGGCGGCGGGCCGCTCAAGGGCGGGATGGTGGTGGGCGAGTCGGACGAGCTCGGGTACACCCCGAAGACCCGGCCGGTGACCCCGGGTGAGGTGGCCGCGACGATCTACAAGGGTCTCGGGCTCGACCCGCACAAGGAGCTGCCGGGCCCGCAGAACCGGCCGATCCCGATGGTCGATTACGGGGTGAAGCCGATCAACGAGCTGTTCTGAACGGGAACAGGGAGGAAGCCATGTGGCCCGAAGCCGTCCTGGATTTCAGCGCTCTCGACCGGATGCCGACGGACAAGGATCTGCCCTGTTCAGACGGAGTCCCCTTGGAAACCTCATGGCACCGCCCGGCCATCAACCTGCTCGTCGAGAGCATCGAGCACCACTGGGCCGGACGGAAGGATTTCTTCGTCGGCGGCGACATGTTCATGTACTTCAGCACGGAGAGGGTATTCAACAAGGACTTTCGCGGACCGGATTTCTTCCTCGTGAAGGGAGTCGATCACGACAAGCCAAGGCTTTCGTGGGTGTCGTGGCAGGAGGGCGGGCTGCTCCCCAACATCATCATCGAGCTCGGCTCGGACTCCACCCGAAAGACCGACCGCGTCGAGAAGAAAGCGCTCTACGGCGGGCGGATCATGTCCGTGCCGGAGTACATCATCTACGACCCGTTCGATTCCTCCCTCATCGGATGGCGGCGATCAAACGGCGGGTACGATGCCCCACTGGAGATCGAGCCCGGAGACCGGGTCTGGAGCAAGGAACTCGAACTCTACGTCGGCCCCTGGGACGGCGTCTACCAGGGGCACTTCAACAGATGGCTGCGTTTCTTTGACGTTCACGGTAACTTGATTCCAACGGGGCAGGAGGCCGAGGCCGCCGCCCGGGCCGCCGCTGAAGCCAAGGCGAACGCCGAGGCCGCCGCCCGGGCCGCCGCTGAAGCCAAGGCGAATGCCTCCGAAGCCGAGATCGAACGCCTCAAGCGCGAACTCGAAGCCCTCCGCCAACCCCCTCCCACCCCCTGACCCACACCGGGATGCCCGACATGCGGTTGCGAACGCTCTCCCCGCTGTTGCTCCTGCTCGGCGCGACCCCGGCGTTCGCCGGTGACCTGCGCGTCTACCCGCCCGAGGTCGTGGTCTCCGGGCCGAACCGGGTCCAACAGCTCCTCCTGGTTTTGGAGGAAAACGGCCGGGTGGTCTCGGACCTGACCGCGACCGCGAAGTTCACCCCGTCCGACCCGAAGGTGGCGACCGTGACCCCCGCCGGGCTGGTCACCGCGACCGGCCCCGGCGAGGCCACCGTCACCGCGACCGCGCTCGACCGAACGGCCACCGTGAAGGTCAAGGCCGCCTCCGCCGGAGACCCCGGCTGGACCTTCCGCAACCACGTCCTCCCGACCCTCACCAAGACCGGGTGCAACTCCGGGGCGTGCCACGGCGCCCTCGCCGGGAAGGGCGGGCTCAAGCTCTCGCTCCGCGGGTACGACCCGGACGCCGACTACTTCGTCCTCACCCGGCAGGCCCGCGCCCGCCGCGTGGACCTGACCAACCCCGCCGACAGCCTCATGCTCAAGAAGGTGACCCGGGCAGTCCCGCACGGCGGCGGTAAGCGGATCGAAGACGGGTCCGACCACCACGCCGTCCTGGTCGACTGGATCAAAGCCGGGGCGGCCGGAGCGACGGACGCCGACCCCGGCATCACCCGCATCGAGGTCTTCCCGAAAGCCGCTCTCCTCAAGCCGAAGGATACCCTTCGTGTGACCGTCCGGGCCGTCTACTCCGACGGCACGCTCGAAGACGTGACGCGGTGGGCGCGGTTCGGGTCGAGCGAGGATCTCGTCGCCGGGGTGACCGAGGACGGGCTGGTCACCGTCACGGGGTACGGCGAGGCCGCGGTCTCGGTGAACTTCGGGACGCGGGTGACGACGCTCACGGTTACCTCCCCGTACCCGGACAAGGTCGACGCGGCCGCGTTCGCCGCCGCCCCGCGAAACAACTTCGTCGACGAACTGGTCCTCAAGAAGCTCGAACTTCTCCGGCTCCCGCCGTCCGGCCCGTGTACCGACGCCGAGTTCATCCGCCGCGCGTTCCTCGACACTTGTGGCGTTCTCCCGAAGCCGGCCGAGGTGAAGGCGTTCCTCGCCGACCCGGACCCGAAGAAGCGCGCGAAGCTGGTCGACCAGCTGCTCGACCGGCCTGAGTTCGTCGACTACTGGGCCCTGAAGTGGTCCGACCTCTTACTCGTGTCGAGCCGGAAGCTCCCGCAACCGGCAATGTGGGCCTTTTACCGGTCGATCAAGCGGAGCGTCGCGGACAACCAGCCGTGGGACGCGTTCGCGCGCGAAGTGCTCACCGCGTCGGGCAGCACGCTGACGAACGGCGCCGGGAACTTCTTCGTTCTGCACAAGGACGTGAGCGACCTGGCCGAGTCCACCGCGGTCACGTTCCTCGGGATGTCGATCACCTGTTGCCGGTGCCACAACCACCCGCTCGAGAAGTGGACCCAGGACCAGTACTGGGGCTACGCCAACCTGTTCGCCCGGGTCGGTTTGAAGAATGGCGACCGCGGGGGTGAGGTACTGGTCCAGAACCGGGCCGACGGCGACGCCCTCCACCCCCGCCGCGGCCAGCCGATGCCCCCGACCCCGCTCGACTTCCGGCCGCTCCCGGCCGACAGCCCGCTCGACCGCCGGCGGTACTTCGCCGACTGGCTCACGGCCCCCGACAACCCGTACTTCGCAAAGGCCGTGGTGAACCGAATCTGGAAGAACTACATGGGCCGCGGGCTGGTCGAGGCGGAGGACGATCTCCGCGAAACGAACCCGCCGACGAACCGGGAGCTCTTCGACGCCCTCGCCGCGGACTTCGTGAAGAACAAGTTCGACGTCAGGCACCTGATGCGGACGATCCTGAACTCGGCCGCGTACCAGCGGTCGTCGAAGCCGCTGCCGGCGAACGCGGCGGACGACCGGTTCCACTCGCGGTACCTGATCCGCCGGCTGCCCGCCGAGGTGATCCTCGATGCGTATTCCGACGTGACCGGGGTGCCCACGCTGTTCAACCAGATGAAGTCGGCCGCGGGGGACGCCGAGACGCCGACCGGCAGCTACCCGGCCGGCACCCGGGCGGTCCAGCTGCCCGACTCGTTGACGGCGTCGCGGTTCCTGGAGGCGTTCGGCCGGGCCGACCGGGTGCAGACGTGCGCGTGCGAGCGGACCGCCGACGCGAGCGTGGGCCAGGCGCTTCACCTCAACAACGGGCAGACGTTGAACGACAAGCTCCGGAACGTGACCTCGGTGGTGGCGGGGTGGCTGGCGGCGAAGACGACCGACGCCGAGGTGGTGGACCGGCTGTTCCTCCTGGCCTTGAGCCGGGAGCCGACGGCCGAGGAGCGTGGTAAGTTTGTGGAGATCCTCGCGGACGCCGCGAAAGCCGGCCCGCAGGCCCGGAGGGAGGCCGTCGAGGACTTCGTCTGGGCCGTGCTGACCGGCCGCGAGTTCCTGTTCAACCATTGAGACTGTGCTTCCCCCTGGATCGCGGCCGTCTCGGCCGCTCTTCGTAGGCGCCTACGAAGAGGCCGAGACGGCCGCGATCCCAGGTCCGACCCCAGGAGAATCGCCCGTGGACCCGTTCGACCCCAACGCACTCGATCCCGACGCCTTGGGCCCCGACGTTTACCGCCTCGACGGGCCGCCGATGGACCCTCCCCCGCATCATCCTTCTCCGAACCCCCAGCCCCTACCCGCGAACACCGGCGGGGTGGGAGACTCGACCAGCGGAGCTGGCGACGCGCTCGGGGCGGCCGTCGACGGGGTCGGAATTATTGGGAACGTCGTATCCGGTGTCTCGGACGTGGCGTCCGGCGCGGCGGACGTCGTCGGCAGCATCGCGTCCGGTACGGCGGACGTCGTGAGTGGGGCGGCGGATGCCGTCGGCGGGGCCCTCGAGGGGGTGGGGGCCGTCGCGGACGGGTGCGGGAGCTGTTCGCTGGCCGTCCTCGTGATGCTGTTCCTAGCCGCCGGCACTGCGATGGCGATCGTCCGCTAACCCAAAGATTTCACCGCAAAGACCGCAGAGACGAGCGAGAACCGAGATTTGAAGAACGACCCGTGCAGGGAACCGTCATCCGGAATGGCGAGTTGCCGATCGTGACATCTTGTTTTCCACTGCAAGATTTCGGTCTTTCCTCTGCGGTCTTTGCGGTCTCTGCGGTGAACAATCTGGTCTAACCTTCCTCCTACCTCCCCAGGCCGATGCGATACCTTCCCCTCTCCGTCGCCGCCGTGATCCTCGTCGCCGCGCCCGCCGTCGCCGGGCCGCCCGCGGTGTCGGCCGTCGCGTACCACCCGCAAGCCAAAGTGGTCGCGTTCGGCACCCACGACGGCGCGCAGCTGGTCGTCCCGGCTACAGGCGAACCGGCCGGCCGGCTCCCCGGGCCGGCCGGCCGGGTGACCGCCGTGGCGTTCGACCCCACGGGGAACTGGGCCGCGGTGGCGGGCGGCGAACCGGGCAAGACAGGAATCGTCCAGCTCACCTCACTCGACCCGACCGGCCGCCCGGCCGGAAAGCCCGAAGTCGTCATCCCCGCCCACGCCGACGCGGTCTACGCCGTCGCCTTCTCGCCCGACGGGAAGCGACTCGCGACCGCCGGGTACGATCGGCTCATCAAGTGCTGGGACATCGGCGCCGGAACCGCCACCCTCAAGCAAACCCTGAAGGACCACAGCGACACGGTGTACGGGCTCGCCTTCCACCCGGACGGTAAGCTGCTCGCGTCGGCCGCCGCCGACCGGGCCGTGAAGGTGTGGGACACGGACACAGGCACCCGTCTCTACACCCTCGGCGACCCGGCCGACTGGGTGTACGCCGTCGCGTGGAGCCCGGACGGGAAGCACCTCGCAGCGGCCGGCGTAGACAAGAGCATCCGCGTGTGGGCGGCCGACCGAAGCGGCGGGAAGCTCGTCCACTCGGTGTTCGCGCACGAGAAGGCTGTGTGGCGGCTCGGGTACACGGCCGACGGGTCGACCCTTTTCTCCTGCGGCGAAGACCGGGTGATCAAGGCGTGGGACGCCGCCAGGATGGCCGAGGTGAAGGTCTTCCCCGCGCAGCCCGACACCATCCTCGATCTCGCCGTGCGGCCGGACGGCAAGCAGATCGCGGTCGGCCTGTTCGACGGGTCCGGGCTCCTGTTCGACCCCGCCACCGGCAAGCCGACCGCTCAACCCTTGCCCGCGAAGCCCGTCCCGCCGAAACCCGAGAAAATCAACCCGCTCGGCGCGACACGGGGAAAGACGACGAAGGTCGTCGTCACCGGGAAGGACCTTGATCACGCCACCAAGGTGACGGCTCCGGGTGTCGAGGTGAAGCTGATCCCGACTGGACGGACGGCCGACCGGATAGAAGTCGAGGTCACGGTCCCGCCGACCGCCCCGGCCGGTGCCGCCCAGCTCGTCTTCGAGGGGCCGGCCGGGAAGTCGGCCCCACTCCCGCTGGCGATCGACCGCTACCCCGCGATCCCCGAGGCCGGCGTGACCGACTCCGCCCGGGCGGCGATGGCCGTGACCCTCCCCGTGACCGTGGCCGGCTCGATCGACCGGGCCGGGGACGTCGATTACTTCCGGTTCGAGGCGAAGGCCGGCGAGCCGATCGGCGTGCAGGTCGTGGCCGCGGAGGTCGGCTCGAAGCTCGACCCGGTGCTGGTGCTCACCGACGCGGGCGGGCAGGTCCTCGCCGAGGGTGGGGCGGTGCTCGGGTACACGGTCCCGAGGGCCGGCGCCTATGCCATCGGAGTCCGCGACCGCGAGTACCGCGGCGGGCCGGACATGCCGTACCGCCTCCAGGCCGGCGACATGCCGGTCGTCACCAGCGTGTTCCCGCTCGGGGTGCAGCGTGGCAAGCAGTCGCAGGTCCACGTGAACGGGGTCAACCTCGGCCCGCCCGGCGGCATGTTGGTCGCGGTGAGCCCGGCGGCCACGGCCGTTCCCGGGTCGAAGGTCCCGCTCGCGGTCCCGCCCACCGCGACCGGCGAGAAGCCTCTGGGCGAGGCAACGGTGGTGGTCGACGAGTTCCCGGCGGTCGTGGTCGACCCGGCGGCCGGGGCCGAGGTACGGGTGCCGGGCACGGGCGACGGCATCCTGCTCAAGGCAGGCGACGCCCAGGTCGTCCGGTTCGCGGCGAAGAAGGGCCAACAGCTGGTGGTCGAGGTCAACGCCCGCCGGGCCGGGTCGCCGGTCGACCCGGTGCTGGAGATCCTCGATTCGGCCGGCAAGCCGGTCCCCCGGGCCACCCTCCGCTGTACCGCCCGGGTCTTCGTCGCGTTCCGGGACCACGACTCCGCCAGCTCCGGCATCCGGCTCGAATCGTGGGCCGAACTCGCCACCGACGACCACCTGTACGCGGACGGCGAGGTGATGAAGATCCTCGCCCTGCCGAAGAACCCGGACGACGACTGCCAGTTCTACCAGGTGAACGGCCAGCGGGTCGGGTTCCTCGACACCACTCCGTCGCACCACAGCCAGGGCAGCCCACTGTACAAGGTCGAGTTCCACCCGCCAGGCCGCGCGTTCCCGCCGAACGGCCTGCCGGTGTTCCCCCTGTACTACCGGAACGACGACGGCGGCCCGGGGTACGGGAAGGATTCGCGGGTGTTCTTCGACGCCCCGGCCGACGGGGTGTATCAGGCCCGGGTGACCGACGCCCGCGGGGCCGGCGGCCCGGCCCACGCCTACCGCCTGACCGTCCGCCCGCCGCGGCCGGATTTCAGTGTCAGCTTCAACCCGACGGCCCCGGGTGTGTGGAAGGGGGGTGCGATCCCGGTGAGCGTGACGGCGACCCGGCTGGACGGGTTCGACGGGCCGATCCGGGTGCAGCTGGAGGGGCTCCCGCCCGGGTTCCACGCCCCGGCGGCGGCGATCGAGGCGGGCCAGAATTCGACCGCGTTCGCGCTGTTCGCGGCGGCCGACGCGGCGGTCCCGGCGGGCACGCAGCTCAAGCTGGGGGCGAAGGCAATGATCGGCGGGAAGGAAGTGGCCCGCGAGGCGGCGGGCGGACTACCGAAGGTGACCGACGGGGGCGACATCGTGACCACGACGCGGCAGGACGCGGTGACCATCAGACCGGGTCAGGAGGCCAAGCTGGTGGTGGACATTGACCGGCGAAACGGGTTCGCCGGGCGGGTCCCGCTGGACGTCCGCGGTCTGCCGCACGGGGTCCGGGTGCTGAACATCGGGCTGAACGGCATCCTGGTGACGGAGCGGGACACGAGCCGTGAGATCGTGATCTACGCCGAACCCTGGGTGAAGCCGACCGAGCACCCGTTCGCGGTCCTGGCCCGGTCCGAGCGGAAGGGGACCGAGCACGCAGCCAAGTCGGTGTTGCTGAAGGTGGAGAAGTAGGACGCCGATGCTTCTCCCACGTTCCAACACCTCGGGCAGCGCACCTACCTGGGGAGGTTCGTGGTGGGAAAGCCCCGCTTTTCGTTGTGGGCCATTTCGTCCATCGTGCTGCAGCTGCCGTGGCTGGTGTGCATGGCGTGGTGTGTCTTGGACATCGCAGCGGGACCGGTCGCTGGTGGGATTATCCTTTTGCCGCTGTTTCTCTGGCTCTGCACCTGCCTGCCTGGGGTAGTGTGTGGGGCCATTGGGATCGTAACCGTCCAAGCATCAGGCGGTCGCCTTCGTGGTCGGTGGGTAGCCGTCTTGGGGATCATTCTGGTTGTGACTCCGCCGGTGCTGGCAATCACCGAGAACATCTGGAGCCAACCCGTCAGGAAGATCATTAAATGGTTGCATGGCGACCGCCGAGGAGATATGGAGCCAATACGTCGAGAAGATTCTTAGAGAGGCACAGGCAGTGGGGTCGGTGCTGCTGGAGGCAGAGGTGGCCGCCATGCGAGTTAATCAGGGGTTGGAACTGGCGGTCGAGCGCGGCGAACCGCTCGCGGACTTCACGATCTCATTTGCCGCGGGCCTGGACTTTGCAGCACTCACCGACCGGTTCAACGAACTCGGGGATGACATCGGCGTTGAGGAACCGCCCTACGCGGGATTCCCAACTTGCGGGTTGGCGCCGCGACGAAGGGAGCGCTGGAGCGTGAATTCGGCTGGGTGATCCGGCGGGTGCCGCGTCCCGGCGGCCGGGGGTTTTGGTGGAAGACGACCACCGAACCCCGGCGTTATCCGAGCAGCCTGGAGGGGTGCATCACCGGGATAGGGTTGACCCAGCCGGGCGCGTTCGATGACGGGCAACCGTACGAATGGGAGCAACACTCCGTTAATGCCGAGCCCGATGATGGTGTCGCGAAGTAACCAGCCATCTTCCGGCACCCAACGACCCCGATCCGTCCTGATTAATCGAGTAATCGAGGTCGATCAGGTTCCCCTTGCCCCGGGTGGACGGGATGTGTCATCATCCTGGCTTATGAACCCCAGACCCGCCATCTTCCTCGACCGCGACGGCGTCGTTGTCGAGGACACGCACTATCTCGGCTCCCCGGAGCAGGTCCAGCTCGTCCCCGGGTCGGCCGACGCGATCGCGTCACTCAACCAGGCCGGGTGGCCGGTCGTCGTGGTCACGAACCAGTCCGGGGTGGCCCGGGGCCTGTTCACGGCCGGGGCGGTCGACGCGGTTCACGCCCACCTGTCCGAACTCCTTGCCGGCTACGGGGCCCGCATCGAGGCGTTCTACTTCTGCCCGCACTACCCCACGGCCGATGTTGAGGCGTACCGGTCCGACTGCGCCTGCCGGAAGCCGAAACCCGGAATGCTGCTCCGGGCCGCGGCCGACCTCGGGCTTGACCTCGGGCGGTCGTGGATGGTCGGCGACCGGGCGAGCGACCTCGAAGCCGGGGCCGCGGCCGGGACCCGCACGATCCTCGTCCGCACCGGGTACGGGGCGGCCGCCGACGCGACCACCCTCGACCGGACCCGGCTGAACCTGGAAGTCGTGGCGTCCGACCTCGCGGACGCGGTGGCGAAATGCGGGCTGACCCTCCGGACAAGACAGGTAGCCTGAAAGACAAAAATAGAACGAACCACGGAGTCACAGAGGGCACAGAGCCCGGACGCACAGAGGGAAAACATATAATATTTAATAGCTAATTAATCTTATTTGTTTTTAGCTCATGATTATCCCTGTTATCTCGGTGTGTCCGGGCTCTGTGCCCTCTGTGACTCCGTGGTTCGTCCGTCTTTTTTGCTGTGGAGGAGCGCGGTGGAGACCGCAGATGTGGTGATCGTGGGCGGCGGGATCGTCGGGCTGGGGACGGGGATGGCACTGGCCGAAACCCGCCGGCTCGCCGTGACCGTGATCGAGACCGAGCGCGACCTCGCCCGCCACCAGACTGGGCACAACAGCGGGGTGATCCACTCCGGGCTGTACTACAAGCCCGGGTCGGCGAAGGCCCGCAACTGTGCTGCCGGCCGCGAGCTGATGTACCGGTTCTGCGCCGACAACGGCATCCCCCACGACCGCTGCGGGAAGCTGGTCGTCGCCACGAAAGAGAGCGAGATCCCCGCCCTCGCCGAACTCGAACGCCGCGGCGCCGCGAACGGGCTGCAAAGGCTCCACCGGCTCACCGCCGCCGAAATGCGGGCGATCGAGCCGCACGTCAACGGGGTCGCCGGGCTGCGGGTGCCGGAGACGGGGATCGTCGACTACAAGGCCGTGGCGCAGGTCTACGCGGCGAAGATCGAGGCGGCGGGCGGACGGGTCCGGACGGCGACGAAGTTCGTGGGGTGCGGGCGGGCGCAGGACGGGTTGACGGTCGAGACGACCGCCGGGCCGCTCCGGGCGAAACTGCTCGTGAACTGCGCGGGGTTGTACTCCGACCGGGTGGCCCGGCTGTGCGGGGTCGAGCCCGGGGTCCAGATCGTCCCCTTCCGCGGCGAATACTACGAACTGACGCCGGCCGCCGGGCACCTGTGCAAGCACCTCATCTACCCGGTGCCGGACGCCCGCCTGCCGTTCCTCGGCGTCCACTTCACGCGGATGATCGGCGGCGGGGTCGAGTGCGGGCCGAACGCCGTGCTCGCGTTCCGCCGCGAGGGCTACCGGCTGCAGGACGTTAACCTCCGCGACCTGTGGGAGCTCGCCCGCTACGGCGGGTTCTGGAAGATGGCCCGTAAGTTCTGGTGGACAGGCATGGGCGAGATGTACCGCTCGTTCAGCAAGCGGGCCTTCTGGCACGCCCTCCAACAGCTGATCCCTGAGGTGAAGTTCGGTGACCTTGTCCCCGCCGGGGCCGGGGTTCGCGCCCAGGCGGTCGAGCCGAGCGGGAAGCTGGTGGACGACTTTTTCATCCGCCAGGCCGACCGGATGGTCCACGTCCTGAACGCCCCGTCCCCGGCCGCCACGGCGTCGATCAGCATCGGGCGGACGATCGCCGAGATGGCGTTGAAAGAACTCGGGCTTCCACAACTCGGCCCCCCGACCGGGGAGACCACGACTCATTTTTTTCCTGACGCCCGGGTCGCGTGACGCCCCGGGCGGAGTGTGGTCCGCTCGCTCCGCGGACGGGTGCTTTTCTGTCGTTTCCACCCGCTGCGTGGGGAACGGATCGTTCATCGCTTTGCGGTGATGGTGTTGCCCTCCGACACGAAGCCGGTGAGAAATGCCACTTCCGCGCCGCGAGGTCCTACCTCCGTTGGCTTTGCGTCGGCTCTCCGGTTCTGCCCCCTCGCCACCAACGCCGCACGGCCCGTCGTCCGCGGTCGACTCATCAGCGGGGGGTGCTTTGTTGACAGGCTTTTGTGCCTCGGGCCACCCTCCGGGGCGGCCAGCCAGCGACCCAGGGGTTCAACCGAGCACTCCGACGTCTGACCCCGCAGGACGTCCGTCGCGAGCGTCTGGTTGATGTCGCGGACCTTCAGCTCCACCCGCCGGCGCGAAAACACCGGCATGAGCATCGTCCCGATCGACGTTCCGCGGGGCTGATTGACGACAACCCGATGACGGACGAGGCATTCGGACCAGCAATCAGACCTCGATTTGCAGCGGAAAAAGAAGTCGAACCGGATGACTGAGGTCGGGCGGCCGATGGAAAGACACCTTGCGGCCCGAGCATGTAATCCGGCAAGGGTAATGCACGAGCTCACGCCTCCTCACCATGTCCGATCCTTCCAGGAGTTACGCAGGCGACCGTTTTCTGGAGGTTTGGGTAAGGCTGATCCTTGCCCATCTTGCTCGAACCTATCCAGCTTCCGGCAAAATCGACCTTGGTAGGGCAATTGCGTAACTCCTTCAGGATTTTCTCACAAACTCCGATGCCGCGATACGTGTCAAGAGTATTCAGGGATCTTCGCCAAGAACTGTGCTAAAGTTGGTCATTACCTTCCGCCCCGGGAGTCCTCTCTCTCCGGCCTGGCGATTTTGCCGTGCAGGGCGCTCGGCCCCGAGCGCATATCCGTATAGTTGTACACTTTTGTCATGACCGGCCCCGCACCGATCCGCCTGACGTGGGCGTCCGCCGCCCGACTCCGGATTGGCCGGCTGCCTGACCTGGAGGTCGTGCCCGACGACCGGTCGGACAGCCACCAACACGCCGACGTCGTCCCGGCCGAGGAGTGGCAAGTCGTGGCGCGGCACCGGTGCGCCCGAGACGTCGCTAGGTTATAAATATGATTTTTCAGTTATAGCCCATGCCTGGTGTGTCATGTTTTTGTGCTAGGCTTGGACATAGGGGTGGATTATTCCGCATACCTCATCGGGTATGTTCGCGCCGCCGGGTTCGACTTTCCGGACTCGGTGGCATGGAAGGGGAATCGTCCTCCCCTCGACGGGGCAACGAACTGCGATCTTCACCGAGGCTGCGGCAGCCGAGGGTGACCCAGGGTGTCGGAGTCGGCAGACCAGCGGTGGTACTCGACTCTGTGCTCCCGAAGCCACCGGAACGCCAAGTTGAGTCGGGGGAGAAGATGCAAGTAACCCTCCCGTTGTTTGCTACGGTGTCACTTTCCGCCGGCTCCACCGAGCCGGCGTGAGGTTCCCGCCCAACATGACGCCCATCGCACAGCGGACGGGCCCGTCCGACAAGTACCCCGGAGCGGAACCTCTTCCCGGCTATCGCCTCCTCGAGCCGCTCGGCCGGGGAGGGTTCGGAGAGGTGTGGAAATGCGAGGCCCCGGGGGGGCTGCACAAGGCGGTCAAGTTCGTGTCCGCCGGCGGCGAACAGTTCCGCCAGGAACTCGCCGCGTTCGAGCAGGTCAAGGCGATCCGGCACCCGTACCTGCTCACCCTGGAGCGGGTCGAGCTCACCGGCGGGGAACTCGTCATGGTCATGGAGCTGGCCGACTGCCAGATCCACGACCGGGTTCGTCTGTGCCGGGCCGAGGGCCTCCCGGGCATTCCCCGGGAGGAACTCCTCGGGTACCTGGACGAGGCGGCCGAAGCCCTCGACATGATGAGCGACCGGTACGGGCTCCAGCACCTGGACGTGAAGCCGGAAAACCTGTTCCTGGTCGCCGGGCATGTGAAGGTCGGGGACTACGGGCTGGTTCGGCGGAAGGAAGCGGCGGGGGTGCCGGACACCCGCAACCACGGGTTCACCCCCCGGTACGTCGCCCCGGAAGTGCTCCAGGGGAAGTTGGATACGCGCTCCGACCAGTACAGCCTGGCCCTCGTCTACACCGAACTGCTCACGGGCTCGTTCCCGTACCCGGGGCGGACCGCCCAACAACTGATGTGCCAACACGTCGGTGCCGCCCCGGACCTCTCGGCGCTTCCCCCTTCCGACCGGCCGGTCGTCGGCCGAGCCCTGTCCAAGGATCCGGCCAACAGGTTCCAGTCCTGTTCTTCCTTTATCCGGGCCTTGACCTCGGACAAAGCCGATCGGCCGGGGGCCGATGGCCACAGCCGCTGGGGCCTTGGGGTCGAGGGTTGGCAGGGGAATGCGGTGCCGGACGGGGGGCACTCGCTGACCCCGCCGGACGACCCCACGATGTTGAACCGGATCCGGCACCCGGCCGAAGGGGACCTGCACACCGCCCGAACGCCCACGCCCGGGGTTGCCACCCGCACGCCCGTGCGGCGCGGGGCCGGCCGGGACGAGCGGGTACCGCCCCCCCGGGTGGACCGCGGCCCTCAGCTCGTCCTCTCGGTGGATCAATTACGAGGGACGCCGGGGCGATCGGACCGCCCGGCCGGGCTGTCGAGGGCCGCCTTCGTCTCGGCAGTGGTCGAGGCGGCGGCCCGCCGCGCGGACTGGACGGCCGCAGCCGATAGCCCACCGGAGGAGGCCCCGGTGTGCCGCTTCCTGTCGACCCTGCCGGCCGCCCTGGTCCCCCTGAAACTGGTGACCGTGGCCGAACAGCGGGGGCTGTCGGTGGACCAGCGCGACCCGTCCCGGGTCGTGCTAAGGTGGGAGGCGTACGTCGAACCCCGGAAGCCGGCCAGGGGCGAGCCGCGGAATTCCGTCCCCCGGCCGCGGACCGGGTACGAGGTGGTCGTCTTCCGCCCCACCCCGCCGTCCGCGGAATTCACCGTGGTCGGGTCCGTGTTCGGCCAGCCCGACGACGAGATGGACCGGCGGGTGCGGGAGGACGTGCCGGCGATCCTGGACGAGGTCCGGGGCCAGTTGCAGAACCTCAAGGAGCGGCGGAATCACAGACGCTTCCCGGCCAATTTCCCGATCCTCGTTTACCCCCTTTACTCGGACGGGGTGGTGGGCGACTCGATCGGCGGGCGGTGTCGGGACGTCTCGGCCGGCGGGGTCCGATTCGGGACCCCGGCCCCGATCCGGACCGAACGGGTCTTCATCGAGTTTCGGGAGATCCCTGCGGTCACCGGGCAGGCGATCCTACTGGGGGTGGCCCGGACCTGGCCGGACGCCTGCGACCAGGGGTCTGTGACCGCAGGGCTGTTCCCAACCCAAGGCTAGGCACACACGAACTTGTACGCGCCCCGAGGACTACCCGTGGACTCGCCCAATCTCGTCCTGGCCGCCCCCGCGCCGATCTCCCGGACGTGGGCGTCCGCCACCCAGCTCCGGATCGGCAGACTTCCCGACCTCGAGGTCGTGATCGACGACTGGTCGATCAGCCGTCGGCACGCGGAGGTCGTCCTGGCCGAGGAGGAGTGGGTCGTCCGGGACTTCGGGAGTACGAACGGGACCCACCTGAACGGGGTCCGGATCGGGCGGACGCCGCAACGGGTCCGCCAGGGGGACCTCGTCCGGGTCGGCAACATCGAGCTCCGGGTCGCCCACCTCCGCGGCCGCCCGTCGGTCGTGCGGATCGGGAACGGACAGGCCGTGCAGGTCGAGGCCGCGGCCGGGCGGACGTGGGACGAGGCGGTCGACGGGTTCGCCCCGTCCGACGACCGCTGGCAGCGGGACGGGAAGGGGTTCCTCCGGCTGATGCGGGCCGGCTATCGGCTCGCCCACTCGATGTCTCCGGACGAACACCTCCAGCGGGTGCTGGACGAGGCGGTCGTCTTCTTCGGGGCCCAGCGGGGCGGGATCTTCCTGGCCGATCACCCGTCCGCGCAGCTGGCGGTTCGGTGCGTGGCCATCGCCCCGGGCGCGTCCGGGGTGGGCCGGGTGCTGAGCAAGACCCCGGCCGTCCGGGCGTTCGCGGGCCGCCAGTCGTTACTGTTCAAGGACTGCCAGGGGGCGCCCGAGCTGAACGCCGCGGAGAGCGTCGCCCTGGGGAGCATGGCGTCCATCGTCTGCGCCGTCCTCCGGTCCCCGGACCGGGCGTTCGGGGTCATCCACCTCGACCGCGGGCCCTTTCAGGCCCCGTTCACCGAGGCCGACCTGTACCTGGCGGACTCGCTCGCCGCCGCCCTCGCCCTCGGGGTCGAGCGGATCCAAATGGTCGACCGGCAGCAGGAGTTGTTCCTGCACACCGTGACCGCCCTGGCCCAGGCGGTGGAGATGCGGGACCTGTACACCGGGGACCACACCCACCGGGTGACCACCTACTCGATGTTACTGGCCGAGGAGCTCGGGATTCCGGCCGACCAGCGGCAACTCCTCCGGGCGGCGGCCGCCCTGCACGACGTCGGGAAGATCGCGATCGACGACCAGATCTTGCGGAAGCCCGGGCGGCTGTCCGAGGCGGAGTTCGCCCAGATGAAGACGCACGTGACCCGGGGGGCGGAGATCATCCAGATGGTGCCCGGGCTGGCCTGGGCGTTGCCGGTCGTGCGAGGACACCACGAGCGGTGGGACGGGACCGGGTACCCGGACCGGCTGGGCGGGGAGGACATCCCCCTGCCGGCCCGGGTGGTGGCGGTGGCCGACGCGTTCGACGCGATGACGTCGGACCGCCCGTACCGCCCCGGGATGTCGGTCGTGGCGGCGTTCGCCGAGCTCCAGGCCGGGTCCGGGAAGCAGTTCGACCCGCAGTGCGTGGCGGGGTTCGTCCGGGTCCGACCGCAGATCGAGGCGTTGCTCGACCAGGAGTCGGTGTTCCGCCAGCGGGCCGAGACGGCGACCGACACGGTCACCGCGCGGGAACTGCGCCGGAGCATGACAGGGGTCACGCCCCTCCCGGCCCCGGAGGCGGTCCCCCACCCGGGCCGCGATCCGGCCTCACCCTTGTCGTCCGTGGACTCACCCCTGACGACCGTCGTGGAACGGCTCGGGTGATGGCCCCGACCGCCGCGGGCCGGCCGGGCCGGCGTGAACACCACAGACGCCTCAGCCACGTACCCGGTCTGGGCGTCCGGTTTTCCCCCTTACCAACCCGGCGGAGTAGGCCGGGGGTGAGGGAAAGCCGCCGCCCGGCGTGCGGCCTATCCCCCCTTGAAGGAGAGGGGGGAACAGGACCCGGATCGTCTCCCCCGGGTTCCCGTGGCAGAAGCCGCCGCATCTGGACTGATCTCGACCCCGACCCGTACCCGGAGATTCGCCCATGTCCGATACCGCCTTGACGACCTTGTTCTACCTCGTCATCGACGCGGTATGTGACCGGCCGATCCTCGTATTCCTGGGGGAGGACCCGGCGGTCCACGGGGGGCCGCGGGGGGAGCCCGTTCACCTGGAAGTGGTCCCCCCTGCCCACCGTTTCGGGCGGCCGGGCCGGCCGAGCCTCGGCCGACCGTTCCTCGGGCAGGCCCGGGACTCCCGCAACCGCTTCCGGGAGTTCTCTTCCCCGGAGGATTTGTGGGAGGCCGGGTTCCTTCCCGTCCCGCTCTACCGGGTGTGCGACAGCTGGGCGGACTATTATTCGCCGTGGGCCCCCGCCCCCACCCAGGCGACAGCCGACGCGGGGGCCGATACCTCTGTCTAACCTGACGCGCACCGGCCGTGACGTCCCCGTTCCGGGATTCGGCCGGGGCGGCCAGATCTCGGCCGACCACTCGGGCCGGGGGCCGGGATGTCATACGACCCACGAACCCGAAACAATGCCTTCATACTTACAATAAGTATATAATTACTTCGTTTTTATGCATACTACTGTATTACATGCAAATAATAACCTAGTTAGTGCAAATATTACATGTATCATACCCTGCCGCCTTCCGCATGTTGTACTTCACTGAAGGCCGATGAGGTGCCGGCCGCCGTCGCGTAGCCGGCGTGCCGGCCTTTATCGGTGTGGTCGGCGGCGCCGTCACCCCGCGCGGGTCGAACCCCAACGGGACCTTCTCGTTCGTCGGATCGGCGGTCGCCCCGCCGCCCGGAAGCGAGTCCTCGCCGGGCCGGATGTCCTTTTCTGGGTGCCGGCCACCCCCCTGGTCAAGAACCGGGCCGTCCCCCCCGAACCCACAGGTGCTTTCCCCAAGCGGGACGGGCTTCCCGGGACGGGGGTGGGACCGGTCGGGGCGGATGGCGGATGAACCGGAAAACGGCGATCCGGGGCGGGCAAAGGACCGGCGCCCGGCCCTCACCCCGGTCTTGTTGATCTATAGTCCAGCGATGGCGGACGGACGTTCCGCCGTTGACGACCCCACGGCCGGGTCGGACCAACCGCCCACCCCTTGGGAAGTACCCACCCATGATCTCGAACGCCGGGCGATCGCGCCGGTTGCCGTCCTCGACCCGGTACGAGTTCTACGAGCCGGTCGGCACCGGCGGGGCGGGGACGGTGTACCGCGCCTGCGACCGGCAGACCGGGCAGCTGGTCGCCGTCAAGGTTCTCCACGTCCGGCTGTCCGAGAACCCGGTCCTGCACCGGCGGCTCGCCCTGGAGTTCCGGGCCGCGAGCGGGCTCGAACACCCGAACATCGTCCGCGCCCTCGCCGCCGACACCGACGGCGAGACCAGTTATCTGGTCTACGAGCTGGTCGAGGCGGGGAGCCTCGGGGCCCGGATCGAGAAGCACGGCCGGCTCCCCGCGGACGTGGCGATCCGCATCATCACCCAGATCGCGCAGGCCCTGCACTACGCCCACGAGCGGCAGGTCGTCCACCGGGACGTGAAGCCGGACAACATTCTGCTCCTGCCGGACGGCAAGGCCAAGTTGACCGACTTCGGGCTGGCCAAGGACTACACGGACGCCTCGCAGGATCTGACCCGCCACGCGAGCGGGCTCGGGACCCCGAACTTTATGGCCCCCGAGCAATTCGCCAACGCCAAGACCGCCGACGCCCGGTGCGACGTCTACTCCCTGGCGGCGACCCTCTACAACGCGGTCACCGGCCGGCTGCCGTTCGACGCCAAGTCCCCGCTCGCGATCCTGACCAACAAGGAGCTGTTCCGGTTGCCCCCGGCCCGGTCACTGGCCCCCGAGTTGAGCGAGCGGGCGGACGCGGCCATCCGGGCGGCCCTGGACCCGAACCCGGACCGCCGCCCGGCCTCCTGCCTGGAGTTCTTCAAACGGCTGGCCGGCCGCCGCCGGGTCAAGGACGGGTCGACCCCGAAAGAGGTCCCTGTCCCCCCCGGCGGCGAACGCCGGACCTCGCCCCGGTTCGCGGTCGAGGTCGGCAGCTGCGCGGTCGCCGACCCCGGCGTCCACCCCGGTGGGGTGGAGGAGGCGTGGCCGCTCGTGGTCCGGGACGTGTCGGCCGGCGGGATCGGGGTCCTGCTCGCCCGGCGGTTCGAGCCCGGCACAGCGCTCGCCATCGAACTGGCGGGCGAGGCGGGCGGCCAGCCCGTGCGGCTCCCGGTCCGGGTCGTCCGGGTCGACGCGGAGCGGGCCGGCCACTGGATTCACGGGTGTACGTTCGCCGGCCCCCTGACCGCCGGGCAACTCCGGGCCTTACATCAGTTCGCGTGAGCCGGCCCGGGGCCGGCGGTCCGTCAATGCGGCCGGCCGCGGCGGCCGGACAAGCGGTGAACTCCAGAAGGCGGTGTTGCCGTCGCAGTGGGGTACAGCGATTTTCGGTTCACCCGACCCGAGCCGCCTTCGTCTCGCGGGGCCGTAGATTTTGAGCTCGGAGAACTCTTGGTCCCGGAAGCCGTCGGCCATTCTCTTCATCGTCCTGTGCTTGTTGTTGGCTCCCCCCAGCGGTCCCGTCGAGATCGGGTGTTTGTAGGACTCGCTCTGGCGGGCCGCCACGGAGGG
>JAQGHQ010000603.1 GCA_028288765.1 Gemmataceae bacterium
GTCATCCGACGCCCCACGCCCGGAGGCCATTCGGGTTCTGACCGACCGCGTCCGACCGACCATTCCCGGCCGATCTTCTCGCACCGACTTGATGACAACCCGATGACCGACAACCCGCCCGAACCGCTGGCCGCCCCGGTGCTTGCCGCGGACAACATGTCCGCACATGGCGGACGAGGGCGTGAAGTTCCCTCCGGGAGCCGGGTGCGGAAATCTGCCAGTCCGGCTCCGTACAGGGGCTGGGAACAATCCCAGTCCCTACCGCGACCACCCGCCGGGTCGCCTGATCACCGGCACGCCCACCTATCCCAACCTGCCGTCGTGACCGATCGGCCATCCGTCGCCGCATGAGCGGGAACCGCTCCGGCGCTGACCGGCCGCGCCAGACTGGTCTTTTTGGGCCGATCTTCTCACGCCTGCTTGATGGCAACCCGAGGACCTACGCCGCAGCCCAACCGCTGACTACCCCGCACCTTGACACGGACTGCATTTCCGCACGGGGCGGGTGACGACGATCTGGGGCCGTCCGTCCCCATACTGTGCGAGATGCTCGGAAATGTGTGGGAGTGGTGCGAAACCAAAGTTACCCGACGCAGACTCCGTCGGCGAAGGAGTAATCGGGGAACGCGTTCGACTGCCGGACCGGACTCGGGGTCGGGCCGGCGATCATGTCCGACCCGGCGTACACCACGACCCGACTCTTGCCGCCCGGCCCGGCCCCGGCGACCAGGTCGGCCCGGGCGTCCCCGTCCAGGTTCTTGACCGCGATCCGCACCCCGGTCCGGGTGGACGGATCGCCGGCGAAGAAGTTCGCCAGCGGGGTCGCCCGGCCGGCCAGCAACTCCGATCCGGACAGGACCAGCACCCGCGGCCCGCCGCCCGGCCCCCCGGCCGCGAACAGGTCCGCCTTCCCGTCCCCGTCCAGGTCCCCGGCCGCCACGAACGCCCCGTTCCGCAATGTGTTCTCAAACACGAAGATGTCGTTGAACAGCTTCTGTGGGGTGCCGGTGACGGTCGTCCCGTTGTACACCACCACCCGTGGGCCGCCGCCGAACCCGGCCGCGACCACCAGGTCGCCACGGCCGTTCCCGTTGAAGTCCCCGACCGCCGTCCGGGCGCCGCCGCGGAAGTTCGGGTCGTCGATCCCGAAGAAGTCGGCGGCCTTGGCGAAGTCCGGCCCGCGGTACACCTGGACCCGCGGGCCGCCGCCCTCGTCCGGGGTGACGATCAGGTCGGCGATGCCGTTCCCGGTGAGGTCCCCGGCGGTGACGTACACCCCGCCGGTGAACGCGGCCTCGAACGGTTGTATCTGGAATACCTGGGTGTGGGTCGAGCCGTCGTACACCCGGACCAGGGTCGGGGTGCCCGGCCCGGTGCCGACGATGAGGTCGTCGATGCCGTCCCCGGTCACGTCGGCCCGTGCGACCCGCACCCCGCCGTTGAACGGGAACCCCAGCGCGACCGAGAACTGGGTCGCGCCGGACGCGGCGAATGCGGTGACGAACGGCGCACCGAGGGTGGGGTCGCCGGAGCGCGCCCGGATGCCGCTCGGGTCGTCGTAGATCCGTGTGCCGACACTGGCCGTGTCCTCGCCTACCGCATACGTGGGCGGCAGGACGAACGCCGGGACGGTGCGGTCTTCGAGCGGTTCCACCCCCAGCCGGAATTGAGTGTCCGGGAAACGGGGTTGGTGCTTTTGGCGCATGACACGGCTCCTGATGAGAGCGACAGAACTCGCCGACCGCGGGATCGACCGCGGCCGGGTCGAAGCCGGCCCCGGCCAGGGCCGCGAATGAGGGGAGAGGCCCTGGCCGCAGCGGTGCCGCGTCACCCATAACCCCACCGCCGCCCACTAAATCGAAATAGTCGACCCCGCTCCCGCGGATGGACCCGACCGGGCCAGCCGGCCACGGGAGCGCGGTCAGGTCGACCCGGCGGCCGGTCGCCTGGACCCACTCCGGGGTTGCCCGGTCGCTCAAGTTGCCGCGGCCTCTCCCAGCCACATCCTTGCCCCCATGGTGAAACACCTTCTCACAATGGATTTAAGGGGGACAAGATCCGGGACCGGTCCTTGTGCACCTGTCGTTAGCCGACGAACACCCCGCTCGTCTCGGTCGGGTCCGTAAACGGCGTGATCGCGGCCCCCGGGGGGCTTGCCCCGGTGAGCGTCACCCCCGGGAAGACCACCACCGACGGGGCTTGCTCATCCCCGCTCCCCACCACCAGGCTCGCCGCCCCGCCCCCGTCCACCCGCTTCGCCGTCACCCGCACCCCGCCCCGCTGCGCCGGCCCGAAGGCGAAAAAAGTTGGCGACCGGGGCGGCCTGGGCCTGGGCCACCATCCCCCGGCCGACCAGCGATCCGGACAGCACCACCACCCGCGGCCCGCCCCCCGGCCCGCCCCCGAACGCCAGGTCCGCCAGCCCGTCCCCCTCGAAGTCCCCGGCGGCCACGAAAACCCCGTTCCGGAGGGTCGTCGCGTCCGCCCCCGGGAACGCGAAGAAGTCGTTCACCAGCCGGGTCGGAGACCCGCCGAGCACCGTCCGCCCGTCGAAGATGGCGACCCGCGGGCCGCCCAGAAACCCGGCGGCCACGATCACGTCCGCGAACCCGTCCCCGTTCACGTCCCCGACGGCGACCCGGACCCCGCCGCGGAAGTTCGGGTCGTCGATCCCGAAGAAGTTCGCCTGCACGGTGGCGGTCCCGTTCACCAGCCCGTACACGACCACCCGCGGCCCGCCCCCCTGGTCGGGGGTGATGACCCAGTTGGCCGGCCCAGTGATTATTCTTACGCCCCCGATGTCCCCGGCCGCCACGAACGCCCCGCCGGTGAAATTCCCCCCGAACGGATCGGTCGGGGGCACCAGCAAGGTCCCGTCCTTCCCGTCGATGACCTCGAATCGGACCGGCGTGCCCGGGCCAGTCACCAGGATGGTGTCGGGGATGCCGTCGCCGTTCACGTCCGCCACCACCCCGCGGACGACCCCGCCGAAGCCGACCACCGGGACCAGGGGCCGCCCTGGGGCTGGAGCAGCCCGGACAGGTCCGGGGTGTAACCCTGGGCGGACCCGTTCGCCCGGCCGGAGACCACCACCTCTTCTCCGGTGGCAGTCGGCGGGGGCTGAACCTCGACCGCCCCGAGGTCCACCGTCCGGTTCGCCACCCGGACGAAGTGGCCCCCGCGCTGGTCGGTGCCCCCGATCGACCCGAGTGGATTGAGATCCGCGTTGCTCCCGGCGTCGATCGCCGGACTTCCCATCTGCGGGAGCATCGTCGGGGTGAATCCGCCGTTGTTCTGCAGTGGCCCGAGGAGCGGGTTCCCGACCGTGAACGGGGTGCCGGACAGGGTGCCGCCGAGATTGTCGACCGCCGACGTGATGAGGTTCGGGCCGAGTGCGCTTATCGTCGCCCGGTTGTTCTCCTGATCGTTCACGACGTCAACGGACGAACCGGCCGTATCCCCCAGGATGCTGTTCGAGATGGTGACGTTCGAATCGCCGGAGACGGTCGGCGGGACGTTGAGCGACAAGTTGTAGAGTTCCCCGCCTCGCGCCTCTCCGCTCACGGTCCCGGGCCCCGCGACGACCGTATTCGCGGCGACGGTGGAGCTGAGGATGTTGACGGTTCCGTCCAGGTTGAAGATACCTCCTCCGAAGGCGTCGCCGGCCCCGGCCCCCGGGGCGTACCCGCCCTCGGCGGTATTGCCCGTAATGGTCGAGTCGAAGAGGGAGACCGTCCTTCCTTCGTTGAAGATCGCCCCGCCCATCCCGGCCCCGGATCCCCCGGACATGTAGGTCCCCTGGCCCCCGCCGAAGGCGCTGCCGGAGAACCCAGGGGCGGGAACGGCCGCCGGATTGCTCCGGCCGCCGCCCCCGCCGCCGCCCCCGAAGGCTCCTCGACCGCCGCCGCCCCCGAACCCGCCCGGGTCGCCGGCCAGGCCGGTGTTCCCGCGGCCGCCCCCGCCGAATCCGGCCCCCGGGCCGGTATCACCATTCGGTGGCCCGTCGTCGCCGGAGCCATCCCCCGGGCCGCCCAGCCCGCCCCCGCCGCCATTGGCCGGGTTGAAGTTGACGCCGCCGACCGCCCGATTCCCGGTCAGCGTGGAATTGATCGCGAAGAAGGTTCCCCGGTTGTAGACGGCGCCGCCCAGGCCCGCCGCCCCGCCCCCACCCATCCCGCCGGCCCCGCCCACGGCGGACCCGTTGGACAGGGTCAGGTTCTCGATCGCCAGGACCCCGGTCACCGCGAAGAGCCGGAAGTCCCCGGCAGTCGGTGACCGGGTAATTGTCTGACCACTCCCCTCGATAATGAGTCCCGACCTGACGAGGAAGGCGGATGGGCCGATACTCTGGTCCCCAACGGTCGACAGATCGATCGTCTGTCCGGCCAGCGACGGGGCGAATCGGATGGTGGTCAAAATGAGACTGGACGACGTGGAACTGGTCGGCTGTATGAGATTCGCTTGGTCGATCGCGTCGCGGAGGCTGCCGCCGCCGGAGTCGGCCAAGTTCGTAACGAGGAGAGTCGCCGGGGTGGCGCGGTCTTCCAGGCGTTCGAGCCGCGGCCGCGCCCCGAGGGCCCGTCGACCGCGTGAATACCGAGCCATGGTCCGGCCTCCGGTGTCGGGGGGCGGGTGACGGTCGTTGGAAACGCGGTTTCGGGTTGGGAAACTCGCATCTCTTGTTCGTCCAAACAAGGTCACGATTTCACAACCAGAAACGGGGCCTCAGCACCCTCCGAGACCCGGCGCGAGCCCGCGGGACCGCCACGGACCCCCGACCCGGAGTCAGCAGGTTCCAGTCGGGTGTGCCGCCGGCGCGGTCAGCCGACATAGACGCCGTCCGCGAGGGGGGTACCGGACCCGAACGGGGAGAGCTGCTCGAACGGGGCGGGTTCGTCGGCGGCGGCGGTGAAGCTCTTCCCGAGGTACACCGTCACCCGGTTCGGCGAGCCGCTCCCGCTGCCGGCCACCACGTCCGTCCTCTTGTCCCCGTCCAGCTCGGTGGTGGCCACCCGGACCCCGCCCCGGTCGGCCGTGTTCCCGGCCACGAAGAAGTTGGCGATGGGGCTCGCCTGCGCCCCGCCGATGTTGCCGGCGGCGACCAGCGCCCCGCTCAGGATGAAGACGCGGGGGGCGCCGCCCGGCCCGCCCCCGAAGATCAGGTCGGTCTTGCCGTCGCCGTTCACGTCCCCGGCGGCCACGAACACCCCGTTCCGGAGGGTCGTCGCGTCGGTCCCCGGGAAGGCGAAGAAGTCGCCCACGAGTCGGGTCGGGGTCCCCCCGATCACCGTCCTCCCGTCGAATAGGGCGACCCGCGGGCCGCCCCCGAACCCGGCGGCCACGATCAGGTCCGGGGTCCCATCGCCGTTCACGTCCCCGACCGCCGCCCGGGCCCCGCCGCGGAAGTTCGGGTCGTCGATCCCGAAGAAGTTCGCCCGGGTGGTGACCGTCCCGCCGGCCCCGAGGGCGAAGATGCCGACCCGCGGCCCCCCGCCCTGGTCCGGGGTGACCACGAACTCCGCCCGCCCGGTGTGCTCGAAGTCCCCGGCGGCCACGAACCCGCCCCCGGTGAAGTTCCCGCCGAACGGGTCGAACGGGGCGACCAGGAGGGTGGTGTTGTCCGCCCCGCTGACGACCGCGACCCGGATCGGGACGCCGGGGCCGGTGACGAGGATCGTGTCCGGGAACCCGTCCCCGTTCACGTCCCCGACCGCCACCCGGACGTCCGTCCCGAGGTTCCCGAACGGCTGGAGGACGGCGGTCTGGGTGGTGCCGAACGCCCCCCCGGCCGGGACGTACACGGCCGCCCGCCCGCCCGGCGTTCCGCCGACCGCCAGCCCCGGACCGGGCGTCCCGGTTAGTCGTGCCACCTCGAACCCGCCCGTACTGTTGTTGTACCCGGCGACCACGATCCGCCCGTCCGGCTGCAGGGCCAGGGCGTTGGCTTGATCGGCCGCGCCGACGCCGAAGTCGCCCGACGACTGGCCGGGCGTCGGGCCGGCCGGGTTGAACGACGGGTCCAGGGCCCCGTTCGGGCTCAGCTGGAGAACGGCGAAATCCTCCCCGCCGGGCCCGGTATTCGTGGCCCCGGCGGCCACGATCCGGCCGTCCGGGCGGACCGCGACATCGTTCGCGAACTCATTGGTGCCACCGAAGTTGGCTGTCGTGAAGGCCCCGTCGACCCCGAACGTGGGGTCCAGCGCCCCGGTCCCCGCGGCGAGCCGGGCGAGTGCGATTCGGGTCTGCGTGGCGGAGGGGTTGAACGACCCCGCCAGGACGACCCGGCCGGCCGGGTCAATCGCGACCGCCTCCGCCAGGTCGTCGGTGCTCCCGGGGAGGTTGAACGTCGTGGACCCGCCGGTGCCGAAGGTCGGGTCAAAATTCCCGGTCGCCCCGAGCAACCGGGCGACCCCGGTCATGTTCCGTAGGGAGACGGTGTTCTGAGAGGATCCTGCCACGACGATGTTCCCCGCCGCGTCGATGGCGACCCCGTTCGCGACGTCGCTGTTGGTCCCCCCGACGTGGAAGTTTCGCAGGCTCCCCACTCCCCCGTTAAATGTCGGATCGGCCATCCCGGTCGCCGCGATCAACCGGCCGACGATGAAGAAGTCCGTACTACCGGGGTTACCCCCGCTCCCGACCACGACGATGTTCCCGTTCGCGTCCAGGGCGACCGCGCTCAGACTGGTCGTCGTGGTCGGCGAGGGTAAGGTTTCCTGCCCGTTATTCCCGAACCCCGGTTCGAATTGACCGGCCGGGTCCAGCCGGGCGACCTCCGCCTGGGTCACCCCGCCGATGGTCGCGGTGCCGACCACGGTGATGTTCCCGCTCGGATCGATCGCCACCCCGTGGGCGATGGCCCTGGACCCGGGGCCGAGGTCCAGGACCTGCCGCCCGCCGGTCCCGAACGAGGTGTCCGGTGTTCCGTTGGGGTTGAGCCGGATGATCAGGAAGTCGTCGATGCCCTGCCCGGGTGCCCCGAAGGTTTCCCCGACGACCACGCTCCGCCCCTGGGGGTCGATCGCGACCGCGTGGGCGAAGGTTCCCGGGGTAGACTGGGTCATCACCAGCCCGCCGGCCCCGAACGTCGGGTCGAGTACGCCGCCGCCGGCCGGGGTGTCCCGTGCCTCCAGCGCGTCCACCGATAGTCGGACCTTGGCCGCCGCCCGGACCGTCTTGCCCAGGTGGAGCGGCAACCGGGCCGGCCCCGGATGAGCGGGGACGGCGAGGCGACGGGACCGGGCGGCGGGGGGGATTAGCTTGCCGAGGACCGTTGCGAATAGCGACATGGGCACACCAGTTGGGGGGGTTGTGGCCCGGTGGGCCGGGCGGCGGTGAGCGACACACCCTGCTAATCGCAGGGCCTCGGCCGGTGTGACGAGAAATCCGAGAATTGTCCCGGCGGACGCACCACGGCGGCCGCTGTCGCTGGTGTTGAGGACCGTGAACGTCGAGGGCACGACGCGAGCTTCCAGTGACTCGAGCGTGAGGCGGTGGCCGGCAGCGAGTTTGCGCCGCTGGATCCGCCTGAGGGTACGACCCCCCGAGCCGAGGCCATAGGTAGACCTCAGGTTGCGCAGCCAGGAATGGAACGACATGGTGAATCTCCCTTTCGGAGGTGGTCTGCGGTTCAAACAAATAGCGATCGTTCCCGGCGCGCAAACCGAGCGCTGGGGCAGGGCCGGGCCGGGGAGAACTCACCGGCCGCTTTTTTCTTGGGGTCTGGAATCGGGACTCAGAAGTCAGTCGTTATTGATTGCCTTCGGCGTGCGTCTGGTCTCGTGAGTTTGATTTCTGACTCCCGTTTATTGTTTCAACAGGATGGCGGCTTCAGTGCGGATCCGGCGGAGTTCGTCATTCTTTGGCTGGTGCTCGTCCATCCACTTCACCGCCTGGTCGTACCGCTTGCGCGATTCATCTTTATTGCCCAGTTCCCACTGGGCCATCGCCAGGAAGAA
>JAQGHQ010000010.1 GCA_028288765.1 Gemmataceae bacterium
GCCCTGGGCGGGGGAACGCAGCTGCGCCCGACGTCCGACCCGATCGAGTGGCGTTCCCCCGCCCAGGGCGTTGCCCGGGGCTATACGCTCCCACCCCGTTGGGGTGAAAACCACACCCCGTCGCGGATTTCGATAGTGCAAGCGGAGTACATTCTCCGGTCGTTCCGATTTCTTCACACACTCTCCGCGAGCGGTCGTTTCTGAGCGACTGGGGGCCAAGAAACGACCGCTCGCGGAAGCAAGGGGACTACCCTGAAAGACCCCGCACCCGACGGCGGCAGCGCCCGGTGAGGGCCGACCGATCAATCATCGATCCGCGGGCGGCCCTCCCGCTCCTCGTCGTCTTCGTCCTCCCCTTCCCGCCGCTGGCCTTCCAGGGTGATCACCGCCTTGGGGTCGGCGTTCGGGTCGTTCTCGACCGTCACCGGCTGGACGTAGTCCTTCCCGTCCACGGTCAGGACCACCCGGTACGAGCCGGCCGGGACCAGGGCCGGGCCGCCGGTCCGGGTCAGGTCCCACGCCTGCCGGTGGAACCCGGGCTCCTTCGACGCGTTCCGGAAGTCGCGGATCACCTTCCCGGTCACGTCCGTCACCTTCAGGGCCAGCTCCTTCGCCGGCCTGGTCAGGACGTAGTCGAGGCTCGCCCGCCGGTCCGGGTTCGTCCCGTAGAACTTCCGGACGTTCAGCGAGTACGGCGACTCCTGCCCGCCGGACAGCTTCCACCGCACGCCCGGGGCCGGGGTGAACAGCGTCACCGGGTCCTTCAGCGGGTCGACGGTCACGTCCGCGCCCTCGGCCCCCTTCTCGGTCCGCGGGCTCATCTGCCGCAGACTGGCCACGTCCACCACCCAGATGCTCCGGCCGTGCGTCGCCACCACGATCTCGCCCGCCGTCGTCGGCTGGGCCACCTCGTGGACCGCCACCGTCGGCAGGTTGTTGTTCAGCCGCGACCAGCTGCCGCCCCGGTTCACCGACGCCCAGATCCCGAACTCCGTCCCGACGTACAGCAGGTCCGGGGTCACGATGTCCTCACGCAACACCCGCGTCGACCCCACCGCCGGAAGGTTCGCCGTGATCGGGGCCCACGTCTGGCCGAAATCCTCGGTCGCGAACACGTACGGCCGGTCGTCGTCCGACCGGTGCGCATCGAGGACGACGTAGCACCGCCCGTCCTTGACCCGGCTCGCCTCGATGCTCGCCACCCACCGCGGGCCGGGCAGCCCCGCCGCCTTCAGCTTCTCGTACACGTTCTCCCACTTCTGCCCGCCGTCCCGCGTCACCCACACGTACCCGTCGTCCGTCCCGGCCCAGAGGACGTCCGGGTTCCGAGGGCTCTCGGCCAGGGCGGACCCGGACCCCTTGTCCGTCCGGGTGATGACCGGCGAGATCGGCTTCAGGTGGTCGCCCTTGTTCGCCGACCGGAACACGTACTGCGCGGAGCAGTAGAAGATGCTCGGGTTCTGGGCCGACAGGATGAACGGGGTGTTCCAGTTGAACCGCAGGTCCTCGTCCGGCTTCACCTTCCCCGGGCGGATGAACCCCCGCTCCCCGGTCCGGAAGTTCCGCCGGGCCATCATCCCGTTCTGGCTCTCGGCGTACACCAGGTCCGGGTCGATCGGGTCGACCCGGCAGACGAACCCGTCCCCGCCGTTGACGAACGCCCAGTCCTCGTTCACCGGCCCGGTCCCGCGGAGGACGTGCGCCGGCCCGCCCCAGCTGCCGTTGTCCTGGAGCCCGCCGTACACCCGGTACGGCTTCCGGTTGTCCACCGCGACGTGGTAGAACTGGCCGAGGTCGAGGATGTTCAGGTAGTCCCAGGTCGTGCCCCGGTCGTACGTGACGTAGAACCCGCCGTCGCACCCGACGATCATGTGCCGCCCGTCCTTCGGGTCGATCCAGAGGGCGTGCAGGTCCGGGTGGACCCCCCGGGCCGGGGCGCCGGCGAACTTCTTTCCGCCGTCGCTGCTTTTCCACAGGGCGGTCGCGCCGGCCGGGGGGAGCACGTCGCCGAGGACGTAGACGAGATGGTCGTCGGACGGGTCGACCCGGACCTGGCTGAAGTAGAACGGCCGCGGGTTGAGGCTGTTCACCCGGGCCCAGGTCTCGCCGTTGTCCTTGCTCACGAACACCCCGCCGGTCTGGAAGCCGTCCTTCCCCTGCTGGTCCTGCACGTTCGGCTGCTGGCCGCCGACGACGCCGCTGAGCAGGAACGGGCGGGTCGGATTGGCCGGACCGCGGCGGCCCGGCCCCCGCGCCTGCCCGGGGGCCAGGGTCACCTCGACCTCCCGGTCCTTCATGTCGCGGGTGATCGTCAATTTCACCTTGTCGTCGGCCTTCATATCGGCGAGGGCGGCCCGGACGGCGTTCGGGTCGGTCACCTTCTTCCCGTTCACCGCGGTGATCAGGTCCCCGGGCTTGAGACCGGCCTTGGCCGCCGGGCCCTCGTCGGCCACCGCCCCGATCCCGACGCCCCCCTCGGCCGGGGCGAGCTGGACGCCCAGGACCGGCGGCGGGGCGGCCGGGGTCTTCGGCCCCGGCTGGTCGGGCGGGGTCTTTGCGGCTGGCTGGTCGGGCGGGGTCTTCGCGGCCGGCTGGTCGGGTGGAGACTTCGCGGCCGGCTGGTCCTTGGTCTCCCGTGGGGCGAGCTTCACCTCGATCACCACCTCTTTCCCGCCGCGGACGACCGTCACCTTGATCACCTCGCCCGGCTTCTTGGTGGCCAGGAACGCATTGAATGCGTCGTAGTTCTCGATCTTCCGGCCGTCGATCGCGGTGATCACGTCGCCTTCCTTGATCCCCGCCTTCCCGGCCGGCGCGTCCTCCGGGGCGACGGTGACCTTGATCCCCCCGCCCTTCTCATCCTCGGTCGAGACCCCGACGAATACGGTCAACACCGGCCGGCCCATCCCGACCCGCTCGGTGTCGACGATCGCGTACACGAGCCCCTTGGTCTTGCGGGAGTAGTCGAGCCCGATCCGGCCGAGCTTCACGGTCGGCAGCCCGGTCTTGAGCTTCTCGTCGGTCAGCTTCTTCCACGTCTTCCCGCCGTCGGCGGTCTTGAACAGCCCGCCCCCGGGGCCGTAGGTCACCTCCGGCCCGTACTGGTCCGGGCTCGGCCACTTCTCGGCCGAACCGAAGTGCCCGTCGAACTCGTCCCGCTTCCGCTCCCACATCCCGACGAGGAGCGTTTCCGGGTCGAACGGGTCCATCCGGAAGTCGATCACCCCGGTCTTGTCGTCGACGTAAAGCACCTTGGCCCAGGTCTTCCCGCCGTCGGCGGTCTTGAACAGGCCGCGCTCCTCGTTCGGCCCGTACAGCCGGCCGAGGGCCCCGACGTACACCGTGTTCGGGTCCTTCGGGTGGACGACGATTTTCCCGATCTGGTAGGTCTTCTTGAGCCCCACGTTCGTCCAGGTCTTCCCGGCGTCGGAGCTCTTGTAAACGCCGTCGCCGTAGGACACGGAGTTCCGCGGGTTGCTCTCGCCGGTCCCGACCCAGACGACGTTCGGGTCCGACGGGGCGACCGCCACGTCCCCAATGGAGACCGTCGTCTCTTTATCAAAGGTGTGGGTGAAGGTGGTGCCGTTGTTGGTCGTCTTGAGCAGCCCGCCGGAGGCGGTGGCGACGTAGTAGGTGCCCGGGTCGGACTCGACGACGGCGAGCCCGGTGATCCGCCCGCCCATGCTCGCCGGGCCGATCGCCCGCCAGGTCATCTTCTTGACGAACGACTCGGGGATCGCCCCGGCCGGCTCGGCGCCGGTCGTCGCGGCCGGGCCCTTCCTCAGCTCCTCGATTTTCCGCTTGAGATCGGCGATCTGCTTCTCGAGGTCGGCGATCTCTTCCTGGGTTTTGTCCGGGGCCGGAGCGTACTCCGCCGCGGGCGGGATGGGCGGCGGGTCGGCCGACCGGGCAGGTGATGCGGGAACGGCGATGAGGATGACGGCGAGCAGGCCGGGGAACGGCCAACAGGCCCGGCGGAGGGTGTGGTTCACGGTGCAGCTCTCAGGTGGCATCGACAACAACCGGTCCTCTCCCCGGAACGGGAGAAGGCGCGACAGCCGGTGCCTGGTGAACATTTTATCCAGACTACCGATTTTAGCCGTCGCCCAGAGGTATATCTAGTTATGAGAGTGTGAGTGAGAAGAGAATCGGGCTGTGACGGGTCGGGCGTGGGGGAGGGAACGACCAGCTCCACCCGCCGCGGCGGGTGGAGCTGGGACGGTTGTGCTATTTCTTCGGATTATCCAGCCACTCCCGGGCCTTCTGGTGTACGGCCGCACGGTCTTTCTCGGATCGGAACCCGATCACACCGAGGGCGAACGGGTCGACGTCCTTCGCGCCGTCGAGCGTGACCGGCCAGAGGAACCCGAACTCCTTCAGATTCCCACCCCGGAGGCGGACAGCCATGACGACCGCCACGTCCCCGACCTGGGTGGTGACGTCCTGGCCCTCTATGGGGACGGCGTAGCCGGGCCGCCGCTGGCCGGGCTTTTCGCGGATCACCGCGACGACCTGTGCGCCGTCGTTGAATTGTGTCTTCAGGAGCGGGAGATCGTCCTTCGTCCCGTATTTCCCGATCACGAGCACCCCGAGGGCCCGGGGGACGGCTGCGAAATCGGGGCCGAGGAGGCCCTTTGGGGCGGGGCCTTGCACGACCCGGCGCGCGGTCCCGGCCGCCCCGGGGATGTCGTGCCGGAGGGCGAGAGTCAACCCGGCCTTGAGCGCGGAATATTCGTCCCCGCGGTTTGCCAGCCAGGCCGCGACCAGCTGTCGCATCGGCTTCGCCATCGGGCTGTCCTTCCCGAGCGCGTCGGCGAGCCCTCGTTGCCCAAGATCGATGTCCAGGAAGTAGACCGACGGCCCGTTGCCGTCGTCCACCCGCGTGCCGGGATATGTGCCGAGCAAGAGCCACCCGGCGACGTCGTCCAGTGGGAGGGAGACGATGTGCGAGACGCCGGGCTGGGCTGGGTCCTTCTTCTCGGCCGCCGCGTTCAGCTCATCCCGGCGGGCGAGGTACAGTTTGGGCAGGTCCGGGCCTCCGCTCGCGGCCGTCTCCAGCAGTTCCAGGTTTTTCGGATTGCTCACAATCTGGTCGAACAGCTCCCGGGCGGCCTTGTCGCTCCCGGCGACCTTCGTGAAGTGCGGCCACACCTTCGCCCCCTTGGCCGGCGGCTTCTTGTCGCCCTCGGCCCGTTCGGCCAGCCACGCTTTTGCTTTCAGGTGGGCCATTTCCCGGGAGCCTTCGTCTCCCTTCAGGAAGCCGAAGTGAAACGGCTCGTACCGGGCCACGACCGGCCGCCCACTACTGACCGCGAAGCGTTTTGCGGCCATCAGGAACCCGACCTCGGCAGGGTCCCCACCGAACAGCAGGACGGCCGTCCCGAGGGCATGGTCCCGGACCTGGACGACCCCCGTCCCGTCCGTCTTCGAGCCGACCGGGTTGATGCCGGTGAGCTCGAACGGGGCCAGGACGGCCGGGTCGGCGAAGTACCGTTCGAACAGCGGGAGGTCGGCCGGGGCGCCGAGCTGGGCGATCGCCGCGAGGGCGGCCGCGTACACACTCGCGGGGAGCTCCCGGGAGCGGGGGACCCTGTCCGCCGCGACGAGACGGGCGAACGGGAGGGTCTCCTTGGCGTCGCAAAACGCGGCGATGTGGAAGCTGTGTTCGAGGGTGTCGGCGGAATCGCGGCGGGCGAGCCAGCTGGCGAACACCCGCTTCAGGGCCGGGCCGGACTCGGCCTTTACCCCATCCTCGAACGAGACGGTGAACAGGTGGCCCTCGTGCTTCCAGCCGTCCTTGACCTTCCCCGTACTCGACGGGTAGGTGCCGAGGTAGAAGGCCGCAGCCGCCTCCGGCCACGGCAGTTCGGACGGGTGGGGGATACCCGTGGTCGGGCGGTCGAGGAGATTCTGGACCCGGACGTGGATCCGCTCGACTTCGGCGGCATAGACGCTCCCCGCCCCGGCCGGGTCGGCCTCGGCCTTGTCCAGCTGGAGCAACCGCTCCGGGTCGGCAATGATCCGGGCGAACAGCTGGCGGGCAGGCTTGTCGTCCCCGGCGACCGTCTTGAACCGCTGCCAGACGGGGTGGTCGAAGTCGGCGGTCCCGTCCGCGTCGAACCGCTTCGCGAGGTCCGCGCGGGCGTCGGCCCTGATCCCGGTCAGCACTTCGCGGGCCCGTTTTGCCACCTCCGGGTTCGGGTCGCGGGTGCCGGCCTCCAGAGCGGGCCGGGCCGACGCCCCGAGGGTACGGAGCGCCTTTGCCGCGGCCTCCCGGGTGGCGAAATCGGGATCGCCGAGCTGTCGGACGAGGGCCGCGGCCGGGTCGCCGGGCGTGACCGGCCGCGGGTCGGCCGCGGCCGCCGGTCCACCGCTTCCGGCGGGCACGAGGAGTCCGCCGCCGATCAGGCCGGCGGTCAGACCGACCGCGACCACGAGCCCCTTCAACCGGGCAACGAACAGGGCCTTCACCACCCCGTCCGCCGCCCCCATCGCCACGGCCGACAGCGGGGCCGGGCGGACCGCCGCCCGGGCCAGTTCGCTCGGCACCCGTGCCGAGACGTGATGGGCGAACGCCGCGGTCACGGCGGTCGCGGTGGCCGTGACACCCCGGCGGATCAGCCGGTCGGCGAGCTTGCGCCGGGCCGCCGCGAGCCGGCTGGAAAGCGTCCCTTCCGGGATGTTCAGCTCCGAAGCCGCTTCCTTCCGCGACCGGCCCTGCAACTCGCACAGGACGACCGGGAGCCGGTAGTATTCCGGCAGTCGGGCCAGCTCCTCGTCGACGAGTGCGGCGAGCTCCTGGTCTTCGGGCGAGCGGCCGGGGTCGGAGGGGCCGGGCACGTCGATCCCGTGCGCCGGCCCAGGGGTTGTAGCCACAGTCGTTTCGTGCTTCCGCCGGCGGTCCCGCATGATTCGCACCCCCCGGGCGGTCCGGACCGCGACCCCGTACAGCCACCCGGCCAGGTTCGCGCCGCGGACCGTACCGGCCTTTCTCGCCAGGACGATGAACGCGGCCTGGAAGGCGTCTTCGGCGTCCTGGGCGTGGCCGAGTACCCGGCGGCAGGTGGCGAACACCATCGGCCCGTGGCGGCGGACGAGTTCGGCGAACGCGTCCTCGCAGCGGGAGGCGAGGAACGCCCGGAGGAGTTGCGGGTCGCTGCCGGGCGGATCCTGGGGGGCCGCGGCGGTCGCGAGCCGGCAGAGGGTGGCGGAACGGGTGCGGGGCATCGGCCGGACCTCCGACGAACGCGGGTCACCCGAATAGTGGCCGGTCGGGGGTCGGCGCGTCGCAGCGTAGGGGGAAGGGGATAGAGGTTGAAGCTGACAGGCCACACGAACACCAACCTGCCATCGTTTGTTGTGTTCTCTTGTCTATCCCCTACCCCCTATCCCCTTCCCCCTACGCTAATTCCACCTCGCCACGTCGCGCACGGCCGAGTCGAGGAATCCGCGGACGGTGTCGGCGTCGTCGGCTTCGGGAACGCGGTCGAGGTACATCTGGAGGTGGTCGATCGCCCGACCGGGTCGGCCGGCGTGAACGAGACTCACCCCCAGGTCCCGCCGCTGGACCGGGTCGTCCGGGCCGAGCTGGACCAGCCGTTCCATCACCCGGGCGGCCCGCGGGAAATCGCCCTCCTTCAGGTACACCGCCTTCAGGTTGTTCAGCATCCGGACGACGATCAGGCCCGGTGGGGTGGCGGCGACGGCCTCCGGGGTCAGGGTGAAGGGCTGGCCGGTGACCGCGGAGACGAGTTCCTCACACGCCGGCGGGTCGAGGAACTGTCCGCCGTTGAACGGGTCGAACAGCACTTCGCCCCCGTCGTCGCCCACGACCTTCGCCACGAAGTGCCCCGGCAGTCCGACCCCGGCGACGGTCAGCCCGGCCCGTTCGCCCACGGCCGCGGCCAGCACCGAGAGGGTGATCGGGATGCCGAGCTTCCGGTCGAGGACGTCGTTCAGGTAGCTATTCCGGGGGTCGTAGTAGTCGTCGCCGTTCCCGGCGAACCCGTGCTCCCGGAACAGGAAGTGGGTGAGCTCGACCGCGTCCCGGGCGAGCGAGCCGGTGAGCTGGGGGCGGAGGGCGGCGGCGAGGGCGTCGAGCCGGGCGAGTTGGCCTGGAAGGTCGAGATCGGGGTACTCGTCTCGGGCGAGATGGAAGGCGAGTTCCGCGAGGTCGATGGGGTGGTGCGGGTCGGCGGCCAGCGCCGACAGGGTGGCGTCGAGGTCCATACCCCGATTGTAACAGACCGTGCAGCCCCGACCGACGCCAGCTGCTCGATCACGTCCTCCAATTTGCGACACCGGGGCGGTCTTCGGACCGGGCCGGGGTCACGCCCCCGGCTTCTTCGCCGGACGGGCGTACAGGTCGTCGACCGCCTGCGTGAGGACCGTCTCCAGGTGGACGGCCTCGTTCGGGCTCGGGTCGCGGGCCAGGTGCGGGACGAGATGGATCGTCCCGCCGGTCTCGAACCCGACCTCCAGGCTCGAGAGCAGCCCGGTCGGGGCGCGGGTCTTGGCGTACGACCAGACCGCCCGGCGGGCCGCGATCGAGCGGACCTTCGGGTCGCCCTTCTCGCCCAGCCCGGCCTCGTGGTGGGCGATGGCGGCCAGCGTGTCGGCGGTCGTCGGGTGGGTGTCGCCGAACCGCCGGTCCACGAATTTCAACAGGTCGGCGAGCACCTGCCGGACCCGCGCCCCGTCCCCCTTCCCGGACCGGTCGATGACGGTGGCGACGGCCTCGGTCGCGAGCTCGTCGGGGATCTGGACCAGGTCGGCGAACGGGTCGTCCGGCCGGCCGACCGCCTTCAGGGCCTCGGCCCGCGTCGGGACCGCGGCGAGGATCGTCCGGTCCCCGTGCCGCCAGAGGATGTCGTACGCCTCGTCCATCAGCCTGGCGGCCTCGGCCGGTTGCCCGGTCCGGAGCAGGAAGGCCGCCAGCGGCTCCAGACTGGTCGCGTACCCGGGCGTCGACGGGCCGTACAGGTTCCGGGCGAACGCGACGCACTGGCGGAAGACCTTCTCGGCCTCGCCGGGCTTGTCGAGGGCTTCGAGGCAGGCGGCGAACCCGAACATGAACGCCAGCCGGTCGCGCCGGCCGGGCGGGTCTGTCGGCATCGGCGCGTCGCTCGCGTGCCGGAACTCCGTCGCGGCTTTCTTGAAGTCGCCTGCCCGGTAATGCAGCCGGGCCATGTCGGCGTAGGCACAGGCGAGCGGGTGGGACCCCGACCCGGACTGGGCCTTCGCCTTCTTCGCGGCCTTCGTCACCACCTCGTCGGCCTCGTCGGCCTGGCCCTGGGCGAGAAGGGCGAGCGCCTGGCCGAGGGCGGGTGAAGCGGGGGGCTGTCCGGGGATGGGCATGGGAGAAACTCGGCAGGGAGACGGGGTCCCGAAGGATTATCCCGCACCCGGGAACGGGTGTCCAGAGGACAGCGAGTCTGGTGACGGCGGAAGCGGGCGGGAGGCTCGTCGCCTGTCGCCTCGGAGCGGGATCAGGTGACAGCCGGGTCGGGATTAGCGTCGGTGACGTGGAAGGTCAGTTTGCGGTTGCACAGGAGGATCTGATCGCCGGACTGGAGACGGGTCGGGCCGCCGATCTTCTTCCCGTTCAGCAGGGTGCCGTTCTTCGAGGCCACGTCGTGCAGCTCGCACCGCAGGTCGGAGTGAACGAGAATCGCACAATGCCGCCGGGAAACGCACTCGTCGCGGATCACCACGTCGTTGTCGGGGAGCCGACCGACGCTGTTCAGGCCGAGGCGGAGAGGGTAAACATCAGGCCCGTCCTTGAGATAGAACGTGAACCGGCCGCCCTGAGGGCCCCCCGCCGTCGGGTCCACGGTCGGGGCGTTCAGGGGCACCTCCGGGGAGAGCAACCGCAGATCACCGGCGATCGTTTGCGAGCCGCACGCGGCCTGAATCGCCTGACGCGCAGCGCGGAACTGATCCCGTCTGGGTTGTCCTTCGAGGTGCAAACTCTGTAACCGGGGGTCCGACATGCCCGCCTCCCTCGGCGGTGGACCTGAGTGAGGGCGATGTAACCGCCTCTCCTACCAATACCATTGGTCAATTTTACTCAGTCGTCAATACTCTCACCCCGAACTCTCGATCGGTTTGGACCCGCGCCGCCCTCCCGACTCGACCTCCTACCGCGGGCCATCTTCTAAACTTGTCTTGGCTGTCAGATGCCGCTGGCCGCCGAAATGTCCAGGATTTTAAACCGGATCGTGCCCCGCGGGACCTGGATCTCCACGGTCTCGCCTTTTTTCCGGCCGATCAACCCTTGTCCGATGGGACTGGAGGACAGAATGCGGCCCTTATCCGGATTCTCCTGTCCGGGCCCGACAAGCTCATACGTTTCTTCCTCGTCGATGTCTAGGTCCATTACCATGACTTTACTCCCGAACACGATCGTATCTTTCGGGAGGGCGCTGGTATCCACGATGACCGCCCGGGCGAGCCGGTCGGACATGTCGTTGATCCGGGCCTGGAGGATGCCCTGATCCTCGCGGGCGGCATGGTACTCGGCGTTCTCGCTGAGATCGCCCATTTCGCGGGCGGTCGCCACCCGCTTCGTCACCTCGATCATCTCAACGTTCCGGAAACGGTCGAGTTCGGCCTTGAGTTTGTCATAACCTTCCCGGGTCATCGGGATGCGGTTCTCTGCCATGGCCGAACGCTCCTCAGTCAGGCCGTCGTGGGCGCGGGCGAAAGGGCAAGAACGTATCTTGCCGGGCGCGAAGGCGGTTGTAAAGCCCGGACGGTGATTCAGTTCCGCTGCTCTGCCCGGCGCCACGAAAAACGCCCGGCGGCCGCACTGTCGCAGCCGCCGGGTCCGCAGGTCGTGGGAATATTATACGTCGTCCGGGACGGCACGTAAGAGGACGCGCCGAAAAGGACGGTTCGGGACCGGCCACCCCTGAACCGTCCACCCTTCGCCCCGAAGTTTATGTGGCAAATCCTGTTCCATAATGAGGGTCAGACACCGCTGTTCCGGCGGGGTAAGCTTCCGCACCGCCGGGGCCGTGTTTCCCCGCCGGGACGCGACCACCCCGTCGTCCACGATCGCGATGACGCACGGGTCGTCGAGGTCGAGCAGCCGGAGGGCGATCATCTCGAACGTGGCGGTCGCGAACACCGCCTTCAGCGCCGGCACTTCATACTTGCAGTTGCGCATGGCCGACCGCAGCATCCGCGTCGGGACGAGCAACCGGGCGGCGAGCAGCCCGCGGAAGTGAGCTGCGGCCTGCTTACTCTCGCTCCCGGGCGGGACGTCGAGTTTGCGGAGCAGGTCGGGAAGGAGGGTGCGGGCGATCCCGTGGGCGGCGGCGGCCTGCTGTTGCTCGTCGGTCATGTGTGGGGACAGGACGATCCCGGAGGTCGGCCGGCGGGTGCGGGGCCTGGGCCGGCCGCGTTCGTCCTCGTCCGGCTCGGCGACCTCGACCGGGATACCGAGATGGTCCTCGGCGACGCGCAGGGCATCGACCGGCGGCTCGGTCGCCCCGGCCCGCTCCAGCAGCCCGGCGATCAGCCGGTCGCAGGCGTCGAACAGGTCTTCCTGGGAGAAATCCATCGTCCTCCGACCTCCGTCCTTTGATATCAAACCCGAGGGCGGTCGGAGGTGCAACCTCGGGAGCCGTGTTTCCGAAGTTACGGTGCTGTCCTGAAATACGAAGGAACGAGCACTACGGACTCCCGGGCGTGTCTTCGAGAACCCACGCCTGCCCGAACGGGGCGGTCGGGTCGGCCTCGGCCCGCAGGATACGGCCGTCGATCGCCCCGCCGCGGAGCCCGAGGGTCAGCGGGACGGTCAGCGCGCCGCCGTCCCGGGTGAACTTGGCCACCACCGTTGCGTCCAGTTGCCCGCCGAACGGGTCGTGAAGGGAGAGGGTAATCTCCCCGAGATCATAAGGGAATGTTCCGCCCGCGATCGTCACGACCCGGAGGGGAGGCGGTATGCTCTGGTCGAAGGGGAGAAAAGTAACGACCCCCGGCCGGAGGTGCCGCCGAATACGGAACGGGACGATGCTCAAGAACGAACCGGTGTCGAACACGCAGTCGGGAAATGCGACGCGAGCGGCATCTCGACCGGGATTCACCTGCCCCACCAGCCGGACGTACACGCCGAGCCGAAGCCCGGGGATGGCGGCCATCGGACCACCCGGACGGCGGACCCGGTACTCGTGCGGCGGATCGGTCGGCTTGAGGTGAAGCTGGACGCGGGCCACGTCCGTCCTCGGCGTCAGTGCGGGTGTTCGACGCTGCCCCTGTACCGCACCACCACCTGGAATTGCGGGATGGTGTCGCCAAGGGCGTCGAGCCGCCGGTTGAGTTCGCTCTCATCCGGGTCGGTGTCTATGATCCGCTCGCCGAGGATCGCGACGAAGTGCTCGTGGTAGTCCGGCAACTTTCCGGCCGCGTTTTGCGCCTCGTACCAGAGGACGGATGCGAACTGGGCTTCGGCGTCCTCCGCGGTCATGAACTGCTGCCCGGTCGGACCAGGCGGTGGACCGGTGATGGGTTGCGGCTTCGCGGACATGAACAGCCCTCCGGCGACACCGCCATTGTCGCACCCCGGGCCCCGGAAGCCAATCCGGAACCCGGGACGGGACGGTGTGGAGAGGGGCGGCGCTTGGCGGGGTCGGTCAGCGGCCTAAGAGGCGGCGGATGGTGGCGAAGAAGCCGTGTTTGGCTTTTGCGACCTGGTCAGGTTTGTCCCGAGGGCTCCCCGGCGTCGGGCCGACTTTCAGGCCGAGCGCGGCCCAGTCGGCCACCGGCAGCCACGGGTGCAGGGCGGCGACCAAATCCGCCGCCGACTGGAACCGCACGTGCGGGTCCTTCGCCCCCATCTTCTGCACCAGCTTGTCCAGCTCCGGCGGCACTCCCGGGCGGATCGCCGACGGCTTCGGGATGTCCTTGACCTGGCGGTCGGTCATCATCTGGGCCGCCGGGCCCGGGAACGGGTGCTCGCCCGTCAACAGGGTGTACGCGGTCGACCCGAGGCTGTAGATGTCGCTCCGGGCGTCCAGCTCGCACCCCCACGCCTGCTCCGGCGGGATGTGGGCGATTTCCTCCGCGTACTCCTTCAGGTTGATCCGCTTGGTCACCTTCGCCCACGGGTTGTCGAGCATGTGCGTCAGCCCGAGGTCGAGCAGCTTCACCCGCCGGTCCGGGAACAGGGCGATGTTCGCCGGCTTCACGTCCCGGTGGAGCAGCCCCTCGGCGTGGGCGTGCATCAGCCCGACCGCCGCCTGGGCGATCACCTGGGCGGCGGTGTTCGGCGGGAGCGGGCCCTTCTCGGCCAGCACCTTGTCCAGGGTCGGGGCCGGGACGTATTCACACGCCACGTAGTGGGTGCCGTTCCACACCCCGATGTCGAGGACCCGGGCGACGCTCGGGTTGTTCACCCGGGAAGCCAACCGGGCCTCCCGGAGGAACGGCCGGTACACGGTGTCGTCGGCCACCCGGTCGGTCGGGAGCACCTTGACCATCACCGTCTGTCGTAATTCCGTATCTTCGGCCAGGAACACCATCCCGACCCGGTCCTGGCGGATGCCCTCGACGATCTTGTATTTGCCCAGGAGGAACCCCTGGGTCCGGCCGTTCAGGAGTTGCATCGCCTGGAACTTGGTGAGCAGCTTCTTCCGGACGAAGAAGGTGGCGAGCTGGATCGGCTCGGCCGCGGCGACCTGATCGGGGTCATAATGCGAGAGGACGGCGACCAGATCATCCGCGGGCAGAAGTCCGCTCTTGATGACGGCTTGAAGGAACGGGGATCGCAGCTGGAGGCGCGTGCTGGTTGCCAAGGTGGGCCTCGCTGTAACCGTGGGATAACCATAGCGTGACTGGTAACCTAGCTCACATCGGTTGACCTGCAGGGAAAGCCTGATTAATGCCGGAAAGCCGGTCACACGGGTGACGACTTTCCCGACGGTCGGGTAGAATATTCAGGCTGGCTAAAAGCTGATGGGCAGATAATTCGGGGGGGAGCCAAAGGATTGAGGTCATGGCCGACATTTGCCGAATTTGCCGGCGCCGGATTTCTCGTGTTCTTCATTCCCCATCCGGCTTTGCTACGGAATCCAGTTCGTCTCCGGGGTAACGGCGGCACAGAACTCGACGAGTAGCTTCGCGGCATTCGTCAGGTCGTCCAGGTGGACCACCTCGACCGGGCTGTGCATGTACCGGTTCGGAATGCCGATCAGCCCGCAGGCCACCCCCTCCCGGCTGATCTGGATGGCGTTCGCGTCCGTCCCGGTCGCCCGCGGGGTGCCCCGGACCTGGACCGGGATGCCGTGGGCCGTCGCGGTTTCTTCGAGCAGGTCGAACACCCGCGGGTTGATGTTCGGCCCGCGGAAGAGGACCGGCCCGGCCCCGCACCGGATGTCGCCCTGCGTCTTCTTGTCGTTCCCGGGTGTGTCGGTGGCGTGGCACACGTCCACGGCGAGCCCGACCGTCGGGTTCACCGCGTAGGTCGCGGTGGTCGCCCCGCGGAGGCCGATCTCCTCGGCGACCGTGGACACGCCGTACACCGCCGCCCGGATCGGCCGGCCCTTCAGGAGCCGGACCGCCTCCATGCACACCCACAGCCCGACCTTGTCGTCCATCGCCGGGCTCGCGGCCAGCCCGTTCCGCAGCGGGCGATACCCGAGGGCGAACGTGACCGGGTCGCCGCACCGGACGAGCCCCTCGGCCTCGGCCTTGTCCTTCGCCCCGATGTCCACCCACACGTCGTGGAACTGAGGGACCTTGGTCCGCTCCTCCGGCTGGAGCAGGTGGATCGCCCGGCGGGCGACGACCCCGGTGACCGGCCCGGTCTTCGTCCAGACGGTGAGGTACTGGCCGAGGAGGATCTGCATGTCCCACCCGCCGATCGGCTGGACGTACAGGTAGCCCTCGCCGTCGACGTGCTGGACCATCAGCCCGATCTGGTCGCAGTGCCCGGCGAGCAGGACGCGGACGGCGTCGGCCGGCCGGCCTTCCGGGAACCGGGCGGCGAACACGTTCCCGTGCCGGTCGGTGGTCACCTCGTCGGCGAACCCCGTGGCCCAGTCGCGAACGACCTGCTGGATCGGCTGCTCGTACCCGGACGGGCTGGGGGTCTCCAACAGCTGCCGGAGGAACTCGTGCGCCGTATGCTCCATCTTTCCCTCGAAAATAAAGCATTCCCCACAGAGTCACAGAGGACACAGAGGACACAGAGGACACAGAGGACACAGAGGACACAGAGGACACAGAGGACACAGAGAGAATCATTATTCCTGATAAGAACGATCTCTCTCTTCTTCTCTGTGCTCTCTGTGACTCTGTGGTGAATCCTCTCTTGTTCAATGCCGAAAGTGCCGCACCCCGGTGAAGACCATCGCGAGGCCGTGTTCGTCGCAGGCGGCGATGCTGTCGGCGTCCCGCTGCGACCCGCCCGGCTGGACGATCGCCGTCACCCCGGAGGCGGCGGCGTCCACGTTATCCCGGAACGGGAAGAAGGCGTCGGACGCGAGCACGCTCCCCTTGACCCGGTCGCCCGCCTTCCGGACCGCGATCTGGACCGAGTCGACCCGGCTCATCTGCCCGGCCCCGACGCCGACGACCCACGAAGACTCGGGAGGCTGACCCCCCCCGCTCGCCAAAACGATGGCGTTCGACTTCACGTGCTTGCACACGAGCCAGGCGAAGTGCAGGGCCATGAACTCGGCCTCGGTCGGCTTCTTCTTCGTCGCGACCTTCCACTTGTCGGGGTCGTCGGCCCCGGTGTCGCGGGTCTGGACGAGTAGCCCGCCGTCGACCCGGCGGTAGTCGAGCCCCTGTGGGCCGCTTGTGAGCGGGCCGGTCTTCAGCAGCCGGACGTTCTCCTTCCATTTCTTCAGGGCGTCGAGCGCGTGCGGGTCGTAGTCCGGGGCGATGACGCACTCGATGAACCGCTTCGCCTTGGGGTCCATGAGGGCGGAGGCGGTGTCGGGGTCGACGGGCCGGTTGAACGCGAGGATGCCGCCGAACGCGGACTGCGGGTCGCCGTCCCAGGCGAGACGGAAGGCGTCGGCGAGGGTGGCCGCGCAGGCGGCCCCGCACGGGTTGTTGTGTTTGACCACGACCGCCGCCGGCCCGGCGAACTCGCGGGCGAGGTTCAGGGCCGAGTCGAGGTCGAGAATGTTGTTGTAGCTCAGTTCCTTGCCGTGCAGCTGCTCGGCGGTCGCCACGGACGGATGGTCGGCCGAGCCGTCCGAGAAGAAAGCCGCTCGCTGGTGGGGGTTCTCCCCGTAGCGGAGCTTCTGGTTCGGGAAAAGAAGCAGCGGCAGCACACCGGGCTTGTCGAAATCGACGTCTCCGACCGGGCCGCCGGTCAGGAAGTAGTTCGCGATCGCGTGGTCGTACCGGGCGATGAGGGAGAACGCCCCGCTGGCCAGCTCCCGCCGGGACTCGCGGGTCAGCTGGCCCCCGGTCCGGGCCAGCTCCGCGAGGATGCTCGGGTACGAGATCGGGTCGACAATCACCGCCACCGCGTCGAAGTTCTTGGCCGCCGCGCGGACCATGCACGGACCGCCGATGTCGATGTTCTCGATCGCTTCCGCTTCGGTCACGCCCGGCTTCGCGACCGTCTGCTCGAACGGGTACAGGTTGCACACCACCAGGTCGATTTCCGGCAGGTTGTGCTCGCCGAGCGTCGACAGGTGCTCGGGTTTGTCGCGCTTCGCGAGCAGCCCGGCGTAGATCGCGGGGTGGAGCGTCTTCACCCGGCCGTCGAGGATCTCGGGGAAGCCGGTGAGTTCGCTGACGTCCTTGACCGGCAGCCCGGCGTCGGCGAGTGCCTTCTTCGTCCCGCCGGTGGCGATCAGCTCCACGCCGTATTTCGTGACGAGCTCGCGGGCGAAATCCACGAGCCCGGTCTTGTCGGACACACTCAGCAGGGCACGGCGGATCGGACGGAGCATCGGAGCCTCACAGAACCGGAAATCAATGGCCACAAAAAGGCACGAAGAGACACAAAAAGGGAAGACACAGAACCGAGTTCTTGTCTCCAGCCGTTTTCTTTTTTGTGGCTTTTTGTGCCTCTTTGTGGCCATCCTGTCTTTTTGCTGTTTTACAACGCTCGCCCGATCTGAACCACCCGGCCGCGGTAACGGGCCGAGACGCCGCCCGGAAAGTCCCACCCGCCCGAGAGATGCTGCGCCACGTCGACCGCGCGCTCCCACTGAAAATACCCCATCTCACCCATCGGCCACCCTTCCCGCTCCCAGATCAGCCGGAGGGCCGCGCGGAGCACGAGCTGGGGGGCCGCGGTCAGGATGCCGGCGTCGAGGATCACGCTCTTCCCCGCCCGGGGCAGCTCGGCCCGGTCCAGGAGGGCGCGGGCCTGTTCGGCGATGACGGCGTGGGCCTCGGCGGCTTGCTCCGCGAGACGGCCGAGGACGGTCATGACTTCCGGGTTGAAGGTCTTCAAGAGCGGTAGCAGATCGGCCCGGATGCGGTTGCGGGTGAACCGCGGGTCGGCGTTCGAGGCGTCCTCCCGGAATGGCTGGCCCAGGGAGGTGAGGTACTCGACGATCTCGGCGCGGGTGACGGTAAGGAAGGGGCGGAACAGGCGAGCGGGGGGCATGAGCCCCCCGTGTGAGCCCTCGCCGGCTCGGTCAGTTAAACTTGAACCCGGGGGGCTCATGCCCCCCGCTCGCCACTCGTGCGAGCTTCCGATCCCCCGCAGCCCTTGCAACCCGGTGCCGCGGATCAGCCGGTGCAGCACCGTCTCCGCCTGGTCGTCGGCCGTGTGTCCGGTCGCGACCCACCTCGCCCCGACCTCTCCCGCGACCTCCGCCAGCCGGGCGTACCGTACCCGCCGGGCCGTCCCTTCGAGGTTGGCGCCGGCCGCTTCCCTCCCCACGTCCACGCGGACCGCCCGGAACCCGACCCCGAGCACCCCGGCCAGGTCCCGCACGAACGCCTCGTCCGCGTCGGACTCCGCCCCGCGGAGCAGGTGGTTGACGTGCGCGACCGTGAGCGGACCGGCGGGTACCGCGGCCAGTGCCCGCAGGAGCGCGACGCTGTCCGCCCCGCCGGACACCGCCACCACCCCGGGGTCTTGCCCGCCCGGGCGGGCGGCCATGAACCGCCGGATCACCTGAACCACCCGCGGCGTTCGCATCCCCCGCCCCTGGTACAATTCCCCATACCCGCCGCCCGCCCGCGGCTTCACCAGTGTATACCGCACGCCGGCCCGGCCTTTGCCCCGGGGCGGCGAGTTCGGCTTGATTCATCTTTTCCCGGAGGCTATCCGTGCCGCCCGAGAATCCCGACATGGAGACGAAGCCGGTCGAACGCGAACTCCCCGTCGCCCGGCTGGCGCGGCCGCCCCGAGCCCGGTGGTTCGTCCGAACCGCCTTGCTCGGCATCGCGGCCGCGCTCGCGGTGGTCTTCGGGCTGGCGTGCTACCTGAACCCGTACGGCCCCGACGGGGCCCCGCGGTCGATGGCCACGCACACCCAGCTCGGACTCCCGCCGTGTAACTTCGTGGTGATGACCGGGAAGCCGTGCCCGTCGTGCGGGATGACTACCAGCTTCGCCCTGCTCGTCCGGGGGGACGTGGGGGCGTCGGCCCGGGCCAACTGGGTCGGGACGGCACTGGCCGTGTTCTGGGCCGGGCTGCTGGTGTGGGCGGTCGCGAGCGGGCTGACCGGCCGGCTCCTGTTCATCCCGCACCGGCGGGGCGAGCTGGTGCTGACCGTCGTCGTCGGTGCATTCCTGGTCCTCATGCTCGGGCGGTGGGTCGGGATATTGCTCGGGGGATAGGGGTCGGGTCAGAAGGTGTGGGTGGCTCGTGTGAGTGTGGGTGAAGACCGGCGGCCGGATCGGCGCCCGGGGTTCACTCGCTCTAGCCACTCGCACTCACACTTTCGCGGGGGGGGTTCACGGATGAACGCGACTGGACGATGGGCCCGGCGGGCCGTGTGGGCGACGCTCGTGGCCGTGCTGACCATCGGGTGCAGCCCGCTCACCACGATCGCCTTTCTGTTCCGCAAGGACGAGAAGGTCCCGGCCGAGTACCCGCTCCGGCCGAAGGAAGGGCCGAAGCGCGAGAAGGATCAGGAGATCGTCGTCCTGGTGATCTGCGGAGTGAATAACTCCCGGGTGCCGGTCGAGTTCGCCGGGATGGACCGCGAGCTGGCCCAGATCATTGCCAAGAAACTGGCCGAAGAGGCGAAGGAGAACAAGGAGAAACTCACGGTCGTCGCGGCGGCCAAGCTCGAGAGTTTCAAGGCGGCGAACCCGAACTGGAAGTCCATGCGGCCGGCCGCGATCGGGAAGCGGCTCGGGGCGGACGTCGTGCTCGACGTGAGCCTCGGGAACATCAACATCTATCAGCCTGGCAGCGGGAACCAGTTCTACCAGGGCCGGGCCAACGTGGACGTGTCCGTGTACGACACGACGGACACGTCCGGGACGTCGAAGGGCCAGTACGTCCACCCGTTCGCCTACCCGAAGACGGAAATCAACCCGGTCGAGAACCAGCCCGTGTCCCTGTTCAAGCAGCAGTTCGTCGAGCACCTGGCGCGGGACCTGGTCCGGAAGCACCTCGATTACAAGCAGAGTGCCGAGATCGCGGCCGGCGACTGAGCCGGGGGCGGATGGGGGAGACGATCGACCGCCCGGCCGGGTCGCCGGCGACCCGGCCGGGCGGTTCGGTTTCGGGGGTGGTGGTTCCGGCCGGGCCGGGCGAGTAGAATTCCTATACGGCCGCCCGATCCCGCTCACCGCCACCCGCCCCCGACGACTCCCATGCGGACCTGGTTCCGGAACGTGGCCCTGGCGACCTCGACCATCGCCCGGGGCATGTACATCACCCTCTGGTACTTCGTCCAGTCGTTCCGCCGGAAGGCGTTCACCCAGCACTTCGAATACCCGGAGAAGCCGGTCCCGATCCGGCCGCGGTACCGCGGGTTCCACCGGTTCGACCTGACCACCTGCATCGGGTGCGACAAGTGCGCCCGGGCCTGCCCGGTCGACTGCATCTACATCGACAAGGAGAAGGCGGCGCCCCCGGCCAAGGGGTTCGTGGTCACCGGGTTCAAGATCGACTACACGAAGTGCATGTTCTGCGCGCTCTGCGTGGACCCGTGCCCGGTGGACTGCATCTTCATGGGGTCGAACTACGACATCAGCACGTACTCCCGCGACGGGTGCGTGGTGGACTACGCCAAGCTCCCCCTGGAGGTCGCCTGGGGCCAGGACACCCTGAACCCGACGGCCGTCCAGGAGTCGAAGCGGGTCAGCCTGCCGGTCTGGACGAAGGCGGCGGAACAGGGGCCAGGGGTCAGGGGTCAGGGGTCAGAAAAGTCCTGACTTCTTGCCTCTGACCCCTTGGTCTGATGCTGGTTTCTGACCCCTGACCCCTGACCCCTGACCCCTGACCCCTGATATGCCTGACCTCGTCCTGTTCGTCCTGATCTTCCTCGCCGCCGGGGGCGGGGTGCTGGCCTCGAACCTCCTCCTCGGCCGTCTCATCCGCCCGCACCGGCCGAGCCCCGAGAAGGGAGCCGTGTACGAGTGCGGGGAGCCGACCATCGGGTCGGCGTGGGTGCAGTTCGACCTCCGGTTCTACGTCGTCGCCCTGTTGTTCGTGATCTTCGACGTGGAACTCGCCTTCTTCTTCCCGTGGGCGGTGGTGTTCGGCACGGCGAACAAACTGGCAGACCCGGACCTCCCGCCGGCCGATCGCCAGGCCCTGGTACAGACCCTTGCCCCGCCGCCCGGCCCGGCCGCGTCCCCGGAGCGCGGCGACCCGGCCGGGTCCGTCACCCGGGCTGGTGGCACGACCCCGGCCCCAGAGAAGGACGCGGCCGCGGCGAAAGCGCTCGCCTGGGTCGCGTTCGGGGACATCCTGGTGTTCTTCGGGGTCCTGCTCGTCGGGTTCGCGTACCTGTGGCGGCGGGGCGACCTGGCGTGGGTCCGGAGCACGGCCGCCCAGGCAGAAAGCGCTGAATCCGCCGCGGAGCGGCGGGCTACTATCAGCACAACACCCGAGACCCGAATCCCGAACGAAACCCCGTCGCCCGTCTCGGTTTGACGGCGGGCTCGTTTGCTTTTTTCGGGTTTCGTGCTTCGAAATTCGGATTTCCCCCGGAGGGGACAATGGGAATGCTCGAAGGGCACTTCGAAGACGGGTTCGTGGCGACGAACCTGGAGTGGGCAATTAACTGGGCGCGTGAGTCGAGCCTGTGGCCGATGACGTTCGGGCTGGCCTGCTGCGCGATCGAGATGATGGCCACCGGGGCCAGCCGGTACGACATCGACCGGTTCGGGGCCGGGGCGTTCCGGGCCACCCCCCGGCAGGCCGACCTGATGATCGTCGCCGGGACCGTGAACCTGAAGATGGCCGACCGGGTCCGGCGGCTGTACAACCAGATGCCCGACCCGAAGTTCGTGATCGCGATGGGCGCCTGCACGTGCGGCGGCGGGCCCTACTACAAGTACGGGTACAACGTGGCCAAGGGCGTCGACCTGGTCGTCCCGGTAGACGTGTACGTGCCCGGGTGCCCGCCGCGGCCGGAGGCGCTGCTCGAAGGGCTGATGCGGATCCAGGACAAGGTCCGCAAGATGAAGGAGTACCACAAGGGCCGGCCGGTCGACCTCCCGATCCCCACCCGGACCGGCTCGGTCCTGCTCCCGGACGAGCTCGCCACCCCCGAGAAGGCGCTGGAGTTCGTCAAGGAGACCAAGGAGCGGGCCAAGGCGGCGAAGTGAGGGTGGGGTGGTGGGGTGGTGAAGTGAGGGTGGGGTGGTGGGGTGGTGAAGTCGCGGGAATGACAGGATCGTGCCTCACAACCTCACAACCTCACTACCCCACAACCTCACTACCTCACAACCTCACTACCCCACAACCTACTACCCGATCACCTCATCCACAATGACCGCTACAGACATCGCCGCCCTCCTCGAACAGCAGTTCGGTCCGGCGGTCACCGGGAAGAACCTCACCGCGCTCGACCCGTTCGTCACCGTCGACCCGGCGAGGCTGGTCGAGGTCGGGACGTTCCTCCGCGACGACCCCCGGCTGCGGTTCGAGATGCTCAACGACGTCTCCGGAGTCGACTACCTGGAGCCGGACCCGAAGAAGGCCCCGAAGGCCGGGTTCGACCCGCACCTCGAAGTCGTTTACCACCTCTCCAGTTTCACGTTCCCGGGCCGGCGGTTCACCCTGAAGGTCATGCTCCCGCGGTGGAAGGGCGACCGGCCGGGTGAGCTGCCCGAGATGCCCTCCGTCGCCGGCATCTGGCGGACCGCGGACTGGCACGAGCGCGAGGTGTACGACCTCGTCGGGGTGTTCTTCATCGGCCACCCGGACCTCCGGCGTATCCTGCTCGCCGAGGACTGGATTGGGCACCCCCTCCGCAAGGATTACGAATACCCGCTCGAATACCACGGCATCCGCTGCCGGTGACCGCCCGCTCGACACTGTCCGTTTCATCTGGCGGTCGCACGGGCGGCCTGGTATTATCTTTCCTATCTTGCCCAGTTTGCCGGCTCCCTTGGCGGAGTCGGGACCGGGCTGCGTCGGCAGTTTCACCCGAACACCTTCGCCCACCGAGGACCGCATCATGTCCCGGCTCGTCAGCCCGGTAGTCCGGGCGGTGCTGGCCACTCTGTCCGTCGTTGCTTCGGCCGGCACAACGTTCGCCCAACCCGACCCGACCGCCCCGCCGCCGCGCCCCGCTTCGCCCGGCACCGTGCTGCCGGCACCGACAACGGTGCCCTCGGCCAAACCGCCGGAACCGGTCCCGATGGGCTGGTCGGCGTACCCCTCCCCCGGCGCGGCGTTCGTCGCCTACCCCGGGATGCCGGCCTTTTATTACCCCGGGTATGGATACGGCTACGGGTACGTAACGCTCCCGCCCCGGGCGGTGTACGGCCCGTCCGTCTCCCCGACCGAGTACCCCTACGGCTCCGTCCCCGGCTACCCCGTCGGCGGCGGCACCCTCCCGCCCCGGGCGGTGTACGGCCCGTCCGTCTCCCCGACCGAGTACCCGTACACCGGGTTCGTCCCCGGATACCCGTACCCGGGGTACGCCGCGCTCTCGCCCTACCCCCGGACCGTATCCTCGTACTCCTCCGGGCCGTCGAAGTACCCGCTGATTGGGCCGGTCTCTCAGCCAAGGTACTGGCGGCGGTGATGACCCAGGTCGGACCCCCGGTGTCTCGAATGAAACCGGGGTTCTCCGCAGGTTCGCGGGTCACTTTCCCAGCGCGGCGGCCACTGCCGCGGTCCATTTCTCGTACCCCGCCGGGCTGAGGTGCAGCCCGTCCTTCGCGAACAGCTCCGGGGCCGGCGTCCCGTCCGGGCCGAGCATGGCCGGGACGACGTCGACGAACGCGAGGCGGGGGTCGGTCGCGCAGAACTCCTTCACCAGCGAGTTCGTCTTCTTCTGGTCGTCGAACCGCTTCCACCGCGCGACGCTCGGCTTGATGGAGAGGAACAGGACGCGGCACTTCGGCACGTCCTTGTGAACGGCCGCGCAGAACGCCCGAAAGTCGGCCAGCACCTGCCCCGGCTTGCGGCCGCTGGCGACGTCGTTGTCCCCGGCGTAGAAGACGACCGCCCCCGGCTTGTGCGGGGCGACGATCCGGGCCGCGAAGTGCGCGACGTCGCGGACCTCGGCCCCACCGAACCCGACGTTGACGTAACCCCGGTCGGGGAACGACGTCTTCAGGTCCCACAGCCGAATGCTGGAGCTGCCCGCGAAGACCACGCCCCCTTCCTTCGGCGGTGCGTCCTTCAGCCGCTTCTCGATGGCGGCGATCTCCTTCTCCCATCTGGCGAACCGGTCGGCGTCCTCCGCGGCGGGCGGCCCGAGGGCGATCAGGGTGAGCGTCAGGAACATAAACTGGCTCGGGAAGAGGGTAACGGGGCCGATGACCGGAACTTGTTCTACGGTTGTTGCGGATCGTTAACACCGCCCCGCGGCCCCGACCCGGAGATCCTCATCCACACGACCCCCACTCCCGTCGCCCCGATCCCCACTCCCGCTGCCCCGGCCCCCGCGGCCGCCACTCCACCGGCGTCGAGGTTCTTCCGCCTGCCCCGTCGGGATTTCTTCGTCGGCGGGCTCGCCGGGCTCATCGCCGGCAAGGTGAGCGGGTGGGTCCAGCCGCTCGAGTGGACGCAGGAGGAACTGCCGAACGGAACCCGGCTGTCGTTCGCCCAGCAGGGCGAAGATCTCGTGGTCGACAGTCTTTTCGGGGCGCTGAAGGTCGGGAAGCCCTCGTACCTGGACATCGGGGCGTACGAGCCGATCCGGTCGAACAACACGTACCTCTTCTACCGGAAGGGCGGGCGGGGGGTGCTGGTCGAGCCGAACCTCGCGCTCACCCCGAAGCTCCGGCGGAAGCGGCCGGGGGACGTGGTGATCGAGGCCGGGATCGGGGTCGATGACGCGACCGAGGCCGACTATTACATGCTCAGCGACGAACAGCTGAACACCTTCGACAAGGAACAGGCCGACCGGCTGATCGGCGAGACGACGATCAAGCTGGAGCGGGTGGTGAAGATGCCGCTGTTGAACGTCAACCGGGTGATCGCCGAGCACTTCGGCGGGGCCGCCCCGGACTACCTGTCGATCGACGTCGAGGGGCTCGACCTGGCGATCCTCAAGACGCTCGACTACGCCCGGTTCCGGCCGAAGATCATCTGCGCGGAGACGGTGATCACGGGCACCCTGAAGCACACCACCGAGACGACCGAGTTCCTGGGGTCGAAGGGGTACGTGGTCCGGGGGATGACGCACCCGAATACGATATTCTTGGATAAGAGCCTGGTGGGTTAGGTAGTAATATGGCATCGGGCGTCACGGTTTCCGACACCATCACCCCGAGTGTCCAATGGCGTCGCCCGTGCCGGTCGTCGTCCGCGAAGTGCCTCGGGGAACTACTCCGTCATCCGGTCGTTCACCGGGCATCCCGTCGATTCGTTCCCCGGCACCGGGGAGCCGTTCTGTGTGTTCGCCGTCCTGACCGACGGGGCGGGCGAATCCAACGCGGAACTGGTCGTCACCTGGTTCGGGGACGAGGAAATCGTGGAGTACGCTCGGATCCGTGGGCGGGTCCGGTTCTCCGACCCCCTCCATCTGGTAGAATGTGTATTCCGGTTCCGTCAGTTCCCGTTCCCCGGACCGGGGGCCTATCTGTTCACCCTCCTCCTCGACGAGGAGTGGGCGGCCCAAAGAGCCCTCCGTGTCTACCGCCGTGAGGAGGCCCCATGACCGCCGCCCCGGCCCCGGACGACGACAACGTCCCTCAGTCCGAGACCGAGAGTCTCGATTCCGTCCTGGTCGAGTTCTCCGATACGGATATCGACTTCACCCCGCGCCCGATCCGCGACACCGTTCTCCGTCATCTTCCCGTCTGGCTCCGTGAAGCGGCGGAGCGGAGGGGGCGAGCGGATCCGAAGCTGCTCAACCCGATCGCACTGGCCGACTGCCTTCTGGAACAGGCACGGGTGCTCGTGGGGCTGCGGCGGTACGCCGAGGCCGTCCCCAAGCTGGCGGAAGCCGAGCAGCTCTATCAGCAGGCCGGCACCCCGGCCGGGGTCGCCGACTGCTACCACGTCGCCGCCCAGACGCACGCGGGCCTCGGGGAACCGGACAAGGCGTTCGACTACCTCCGCCGGGAAGAAGACCTCCGCCGCCGGTTCGCGGCCTAACCTCTCACTTTAACACCGCCATGCCTCCTGAACAGCCCGACCCGACCGTCGTCGAGTTCGACGTCCGGACCGACGAGATGCTCGTCAACATGGGCCCGCAGCACCCGAGCACCCACGGGGTGCTCCGGCTCGTCCTGCGGACCGACGGCGAGGTCATCTCCGAGGTCACGTCTCATCTCGGGTATCTCCACCGGTGCGCCGAGAAGATCGGCGAGAACGTCACCCCGATCCAGTACATCCCGTACACGGACCGGATGGACTACCTCGCCGGGATGAACATGAACCTCGGGTATTCGCTCGCCGTCGAGAGGCTGTGCGGGCTGGCGGTCCCCGAGAAGGCGAAGGTCATCCGGGTGCTGGTGTGCGAGATGAACCGGATCGCCTCCCACCTCGTGGGGATGGGGGCGTACGGGCTCGACCTCGGGTCGATCAGCCCGTTCCTGTACGCGTTCCGCGAGCGGGAACACATCCTCGACATGTTCGAGGACGTGTGCGGGGCCCGGCTGACGTACAGCTACCTCACGATCGGCGGGGCCCACGACGACCTGCCGGCCGGGTGGACCGACCGGTGCCGCAACTTCCTCGAGTACTTCAAGCCCCGCATCCCCGAGTACCACACCCTCCTGACCAACAACCACATCTTCGTGAAGCGGACGGCCGGGATCGGGGTGCTCTCGAAGGAGACGGCCCTGAGCTACGGGTGTACCGGGCCGATGCTCCGCGGGTCGCTCGACCGGACCAGGGGCGACCCGGCCTGGGACCTCCGCAAGACCGAGCCGTACTCCGGGTACGAGCAGTACGAGTTCGACGTCCCCCTCCCGCCGTACGACACCGCCCCGGCGGGGGCGGTGATCGGCGACTGCTGGCACCGGTTCTACGTCCGGATGCGGGAGGTGGTCGAGAGCGTGCGGATCGTGGAGCAGGCGATGGCGAAGTACGAGACGCTCCACGCCGAGGGCGAGCGGGTGAAGGCCGAGTTCGCCGCCCGCAGGCCGACGCTGCCGGCCGACGAGGTGAAGAAGGACGACGCGAAGCTGGCCGAGCTGATGAAGACGAAGTATTCGCACCGGGTGGAACCGCCGCGGCACCTGCCGGCCGGCGAGTGCTACGTCGAGACGGAGTGCCCGCGGGGGCAGATGGGGTTCCACGTGATCGGCCGGGCGACGAAAGAGAACGTCCCGCTCCGGGTCCGGGCGCGGTCGAGCAGCTTCTGCAACCTGAGCGTGGCCGGCGAGCTCTGCCGCGGCTGCCTCATCGCCGACGTGCCGGCCATCATCGGGAGCGTGGACGTGGTAATGGGCGAGATCGACCGCTGAGATGAGGGTGACCCGTGTCCGCCCGACGGTTCTGGCTCGTCCGGCGGGCGAGGCGCTGCCGCAAGTTACAATCGCCCGCTTGAACTGACTGGCAGCCCCGGCCACACACGAGTAGTCTTGCGCTCACCGGCGAGATCGCGGGTCGTCCGAACGGAGGCGCTCATGAACAGGACACTGGCCGTACTGGTCCTCGGAACGGCCGCCGCGGGGCTCGCCCGGGCGGACGTGCCCCCGCCGCCCGGGTTCAAGCGGGTCGCGGTCGAGCACAAGATCGCGACCGAGAAGGAGTACCCCGGGTACCTCTTTTTCGCGATCAGCGGCGGTGACAAGGCCACCCCGGTGAAGCTCGACCCGAAGACCCCGGCCGTGATCACCGCCGGGGGCGGGCGGTACCGGTTCGCGGCGCTGGTCGCCGTCCCGAAGGACGCCGCGAAGCAGTACGAGACCGAGAAGGAGTTCCACGCGGCCCTCGCGAAAGGGAAGGTGGACGGGCTACTGCGGGCGAAGACCAGCTTCACCGCGTTCGTCGAGATTAAAGACGGCGACCCCCGGAAGACGGTGGTCGAAGAGTATCAGCTGGAGAAGGTCGACGCGAAGGACGGGATCGTCCTCGGCCGGCCGAAGAAGGAGGGCACCCCGAAGGACCCGCCCCAGGAGGAATCCGACGAGGTCTTCCCGGGCGAGCCGACGGCGGCCGTCGCCCCGCGAGGGCAGCTGTGGGTGGCCGGGCTGGCCGCGTTCGCGGGCATCGCGTTCGCCGGTCTGTGGCTGGCCCGCCGTCAACGCGGCGCGGTATAGGCGGACGGCCCATACGGATCGCGTGGGCTCAAGACCCCGGGTTCCTCGGAGGAACGCGGGGTTTCTCGTTCAGGTGAGCCGCCCGATCACGGCTTCGGTCGTTTATCGGTTTCCAGTTTGTTGAGCGGGAGGTGGCGGTAGTAGACCTCCAGGGTCAGCAGGGACAGGGCCGTCGTCCCGACCCGCCCGCAACTCCCGCCGATCGTCGCCCCGTCCGGGTCCCAGCTCCCTTGGCTCGCGGACCCTTCCGTTTTGTTCTGGAGGTTGACGAGCCAGTCCCGCATCCCGCCTTCTCTCTTCCCGTCCCGCGTCGGCCCCTCGTTCCAATCCTTCCACTCCGGTCCCTCGTTGAAGCGGACGACCTGGGTGGCGTAGTAGTAGTAGTACAAGTCCGGCTTCGTCGGAGCCTTTTGCGGCCCCCGTTTCATGAGCCCCTCCACCCCCTCGGCCAGCCCGGCGTTCCCCGGCCCCCACTTGCTGATGAAGTACCGGCACAGGAGCCCGACCGAGGTCAGCGCCGTGCCCGGCGCGCCGTTCGGCCCGGCGTACCCGTACACCGCTTTCTTCTCCCCGGACGCCACCTTATCCAGGAACCCGATCGCCTTTTTGATGGCGGCGTCCGGGACGACGATGTCTTTTGCCAGCTGGGCGGCCTTGAGGGCCTGGACCTGCCACCCCACGATCGATGTGTCCCCGGCCGTCCCCGGGGCGTACCCCCAGCTCCCGTCCCCGGCCTGGTTGGCGACGATGAAGTCGACGGCTGCCTGAGCCGGCTTGAGGAGGGATTTGTCCTTGGTCATCCCGTAGGCCTCGCAGAGGGCCAGGGTGGCAATCCCCTGCGAGTACATGGTGATGCCCTTGCCGCTGAACTTGCCATCCGCGTTCATGTTGGAGATCAGGTACTTCAGTCCGCGGTCCAAGGTCTGGGGGTATTTCTTTCCGGTCTTGGGGGTTTCCCCGGCCGCGAGGAACGGGAGGAGGGCCATCCCGGTCGCGGCGATCGTGTCGTCGCTCGAGCTCCCGTCGAACGCCCAACTCCCATTCTTCTTCTGCTGACGGGCGAGCCACGCCAGCCCACGGACGACCACCCGCTCGCTCTCGTCGTTCCCGCCGAACTCGTTCAGGAGCTTGGCTTTCGTCGCCCCGGTCCGGCCGAGGAACGCAGGGGCCGCCAGTTCGGGCGGTATTTTGTCAGATTTGACGTCGACGGGTTTGGAGAATGGTCCGGGCACCACTGGCGGCTCGACCGGATAAGGGTCGACCGGAATGGCATCAACGGTTTTCTCGGCGATCTGATCGATCTCCGGCCGACCCTTCGCCAGATTGGATTTCAGACCGGCATCAATGTTCGTGAGCCCGTTGTCGGTCAGTCCCGGGTCTGCTTCGACCGGTCGCGGGGGCGGGGCCACGGGCCTCGCCGGCTCCGTCGTCGGATCGGACTTCGGTGGCACCGCTACCGGCTGGGCTTCGGTGACTTCGACGGGGGCACGGGCCCCGCACCCGGGGCCGGCGATCATGACCAAACCGGATACGATGAGCGAAATTGTTCGAATCACGGTTCTACTCAACTCGGGGACGGGGACGCGACGCACCAGAATATACCCCGAATCGAGCAGGGAGACGAGAGAAGATCCGGGACGCTTCCGGCTCACTTCGCGCCAAGGACGGCCTTGCAGTTCGCGAGCGCGATCACGGCGTTGCCCGTCGCCACGACCGGGTCGTTCTCCCGGACCAGCTCGACCGGGTTCGCCCACGACCCGTCGGCCGCCTGCCGCCGCGCCAGCTCGGCCGCCAGCGGCCCCGCCCAGGGCTTCTCGCCCACGTCCCGCACCCCTGCCGCGCGGAACGCCGCCGACACCGATGCGGCGTAGTAGTAGTACACTGCCTCACGGTTCCGCTCGTGCGCGGCGATGTATTTGCCCGGGTGGGTGTCGGGCCGGAAGTGTTGTTCCAGCCAATCCAGACCCTTTATCAACGGGGGCTTGTTGCCGCGGGCCACGATTCCTGGCTTCGCTGTCTCGTCCTCCGCTTTCATCCGCACTGGCTCGGTAATGAGAGTTCCCCTCACGCCGTCCGCGGTCGTGCTGCCGTACGAGTGGAACCGGGTCGGGACGGCGGGCGACAGGTCCGGCGACCCGGCCTTGTTCCGGACCGGGTCGTCGTAGATGAAGAAGAACCCGCCGTCCTCGTTCTGGCAGCGGCGGAGGAAGGTGTCCGCGAGAATGTATGGCCCCGGGTCGGCGTGGGCTGCGGCCTTCAAGGCGTCGAGCGCGAACACCGTGGCGGACAGGTTCGACTCGACGAGCGGTGGGGCGACCGCGTTCGGCACCGGCTTCTTCGGGATCAGCCGACAATACCCCCACCCGCCGTACTGCTTGTCGTCCGCCTTCCACCCGAGCTTCTCGGTCAACTGCCGGTCGAGCAGGTACTTCAGCCAGGCGTCGCGGGCCTTCAATAAGTCCATGTTCTCCGGGTGCGACAGGGCCTTCACCGCGAGGGCAGCTGTGTACACCGGGTAATCCAGCCCGGACGCGCCCGCATCGATCGTCCCGTCCGGCTTGACCATCTTCGCGAGATACGTGCTCCCCGCGCGGCGGGCGGCGGTCGTGTCCGGGTCCTTGGTACCCGCGTCGGCGGCAGCCTGGAGGGCACACACGACGAGCGGGGTGAGGGCCGGGCCGTCCTTGAATGTGGCGTACACGTCGGACCGCCAGGCCCCGTCGGGCGACTGCTGCTTCAGCAGGAACACGACCCCCGCGGCGAGGGCCTGGTCCGGGGAGGGCCTGGGTGCGTCAGCCCGGGGCTCGGGCGGCACGGCGGACTCGCGAGCCGCGGCGGCCGGCTCCGGTGGGGCCGGCGTGGAGCACCCGACGGCGGCGAGCGTGGCGAGGGCGACCAGAGAGGTGAGGAAACGGGACATGATAGGGCCGCGGTGTGGGTAACGAAGAAGCCCGGCTTCCGTGAAGAAACCGGGCGTCGGGACCGGCCGCCGGAGGTGGCGCTTCCACACCCCGGCGGCCGGTCTTGTAGGGTGGGTCGAGTCTGCGAGGCCCACCACCAGGAACACTACAAGACAAGTGTTACTTCTTCTCCGGCGCCGGGGCCGGGGCGTCGGGCTTCTTCTCGTTCGCGGCGGCGCTCGTCTTGAGCACGTCCACCGGGAACGGGGTCCGGTCGGCCATGAGCACCAGCAGGGCGGCGGAGGTGCAGAACGTCTTACCGGTGATGCAGTGCTGCCCGGCCCAGCTGCCGTTCTTGTCCTGGGCCTTCTCCAGCCCGGTGGTCATCTTGGTGTCCCACTCCTGCCAGTCCTTCCCGCCCTTGACCAGGAGCGCCTCGCTGATGTTCAGGAAGCTCAGGAACTCTTCCCCGCCGTTCGACCCGAACCCGGCGACGAACTGGTCGTTCTTCACGGTCGCGGCGAGGTTCTCCTGCACCTTCTCGTTTTCCTTCTCGGCCCGCCGCAGCTCGCCCAGCTTCTTCTCGGCCTTGTCCTTGTCTTCCTTACTCGCCTTGGCGTCCTTCAGGACGTCCTGGGCCTTCTTGCCGTCGATCCGCAGGCTGTTCACCACGTCCTGCGAGTTCCCCGCCCCCTGGCCGAGACTGTACAGCCGGACCCCGGCGTCCCCGCCGCCGAGCCCGCCGCCGCCAATCCCGCCGGCCCCGAACGCGGCGGGTGCGGGTGCAGCCCCGCGCGGGAGGCCGCCCAGGGCGAGCTCTTTCGTCCCCGGCGCGGCCGGGGCAACCCCCCCGGCCGACGGCTTGGTGGCCGGCCCGATGGCCGGCCCGGTGACGGACCGCCCCTCGATGGCAACTCGGTCGGCCGGGGCCGCGGGCATGGCCGCCGTCCCGGCCGCCGCCCGCCCCGACTGGGCGAACGCCCGGTCGAGTACCTTGTCGTCGAACACCACCCCGTTCTGCTTCGCCCGGGCGAAGCTCTTGTTCGCGATCCCGACGGACAGGGTCGGGGCCCACCCGCCGTTGTTCGCGAACCCGCCCTCGGCCGTCTGGTGCTTGACGATCTTGTTCATCGTTTTTTCCAGCGCCGTCGTCAGCCGCTTCTCCTCCGACCCGGCCTTCCCCTTCATCTCGGCCAGGACCAGGTTCACCAGGAAGGTGTCGACGTACGGCCCGATCTTGCTCTGGAGCTGGGTGTTGCGGACGTCGGTGACGTAGAGCGAGTCCTTGTCCGCCTTCTCGACCCGGGTGAGGATGAATTTCAGCCCCTTGGCGACGGGCTCCTTGTACTCGCCCTCGGTCGGGGTGTTCCCGGCCCGGAACAGGGCGAGCAGGGCGAAGCACGTGTTCCCCACGTCCGACGGGTCCTCGACGTTCGCCCCCTCGACCCGCCCGCCCTGGCCGCTGACGGCCGTCCGCCACCCGCCGCCCTGGTTCCATCCGCCGTCTTCTTGCTGGTTCTTGACGAGGTATTCGAGCCCTTTCTTGACCGTCGGGCTGAGCGGCTTCGCGGCGACCGCGGTCTTGGTTTCGACCCTGGCGTCCGTGACCTTGACCGGGGTCATCGGGGCGTCCGGTTTGGCTTCGGCCGGTTTGGCGGGGTCGGCCGGGGTGGCGGCCGGAGGCGATGGTGGGGCGGCCGGCTTGCGGCCCTCGGCCGACAGGAGGCTGGTGCCGAGCGTGCCCGCGACCCCGAGGGCGGCGGCGAACGCCAGCGGGCGGATCATCTTCTTCATCGCAATCCTCCCGACGACAGGGCGAACGAAAGGGAACTTGAGGGGAACGGCGAGCCACCGTGCCCACCGACGCACAGTCTACCCACTTAGACGTCATCTGTGGGTAACGTGTTGGTAACGAGTGGATCACGACGGGCGGCATTCGCCCCAACCCTTCGGGCTGGAACCCCTGACTACCTCACCCGTCCGATGACCCCGTCCGGGCTACTTGTGAGCGGGCCGGGCGCGACAACGGGCGGAGACGGTTCTGCAAATTGGGTTCGTTCCGCAGAAACGACCACCCGGTCGACCGGTGGGACCGGCCCGGCCACTACGGTGGACGGAACCTCCGGTGCGGTTTGGGTTCGTTCCGCAGAAACGACCTCCCGCCAAGCGGGGAGGAACGGCGCGGCCTGGACGGCAACTGGACTCTCTCTCGCCAATTGGGTTCGTTCCGCAGAAACGACCGTCTGCCCGACCGGCGGCGTTGCGGATGCCCGGTGGGCGTCCCAGTCCTCGGCGCGATCCCCGGGTACGCCCGGGGCAGTTCGCGGCGAACTGGCGTTCGGAGATCATTGCAGTCCGGTCCTTTCGATGAGGATGTTGGTCCGCCCGGCATGATGGCCCGCCGGCTTGCCTGTCGTCTCCCTCGGTAGGTGGTTCGGTTTGTAAGACGAGAATCGCTCGACTGGCATGAAAATTGCATTCGAGAAGGCATTCGCAAAGCGACCTGATATACGAACCCGTGACGGTGTCCGCTTCGGGTCCCCCTCTCCCCGTCGGGTGCTTTGTCGAAATCCTCGGTCCGGCCTCGGCGGTTGGCCTCGGTCTTCACCCCGAAGGGGTGGGACAGGATAGCCCAGGGCAACGCCCTGGGCGGCCGGGGGCCGGGAAGAGGAGGGTCGATGGCTCCGGAACCCAGGGCGTTGCCCTGGGCTATCCTGTCCCAGCCTTTCAGGCTGAAATCCCATATTCGCTGATCGCTCAAGGATTTCGACAAAGCACCCAGCGGGGAGAGGGGAGAAAACCGGACCCCGCCACCGGGTTCCTGTATGAGGAGGCCTTGTTTTGAACGCTGAAAGCGTTCCAGACCAGAGCCCAGGGTCGCGCTTCGCGCACCCTGGGTGAAGAGATCCGGGTGACGATCGCCCCACCGATGATTCGACCCGCGACAGGCTTGCGGACCGACCGATTTCCGGGGATACTCACCTCAACCTCGATTCGCTCCCGCCAGTGGCCCGTCCCGGGGTCACGCGAGGTATTCCCGCCATGCCCGCACCCACTGCCTTCGCCCACCCCACATTCACCCGCCGCACCGCCCTCCAGGCCGGGGCCTCCAGCCTCCTCGGCCTCGGGCTCGGCGAGCTCCGCCAGCTCCGGGCCGCGGGCGACGGCTCGACCCGCGGGCACCCGGCGAAGGCGGTGATCTACGTGTTTCTCTCCGGCGGGCTGGCCCAGCACGAGAGCTTCGACCCGAAACCGGACGCCCCCGATAGCATCCGCGGGGAGTTCGCCAGCATCCCGACCGCGACCCCCGGCGTGCGGATCACCGAGCACCTCCCGCTCCTCGCCACCCGGTCGGACCGGTGGGCCCTGGTCCGGTCGCTCACCCACCGGTCGAACGACCACTCGGCCGGGCACCACATCATGCTCACCGGCCGCGGGGACATCCCGGTCGGGTTCAACCCGAGCGCCCCGAAACCGACGGACCACCCCTCGCTCGCGGCGGTGGCGGGCGCGGTGACCGCGCCCCGCAACAACCTCCCCCCGGCCGTCGTCCTTCCCGACAAGATCGTCCACAACAGCGGGCGGGTGATCCCCGGCCAGTTCGCGGGCGTGATGGGCCGGCCGCGCGACCCGTGGTTCCTCGAAGCCTCGGCGTTCGAGCCCCGGGCGTACGGGGCCTACCCGGAGTACGAGTTCGACCACCAGCAGCGGGCGTATTCCCCGGCCCGGAAGGGATTCGTCATCCCCGACCTGAGCCTCCCCGCCGGGGTGGACCCGGCCCGGTTCGGCGGCCGGCTCGGCATGCTCAAGGGGATCGACCGGCAGCGCCACCTGCTCGACGCCGCGGCGGCGGGCGTGTTCGACCGGTCCCGGCAGGACGCGGTTTCGCTCCTCACCGACGCCCGGGTGCGGAAGGCGTTCGACCTGAACCACGCCGACCCGAAAGACCTCGACCGGTACGGCCGCAATGCGTTCGGGTGGTCGCTGCTCATGGCCGCCCGGCTCGTGGAGGCGGGCGTGAACCTTGTGCAGGTGAACCTCGGGAACAACGAGACGTGGGACACGCACGGGAACGCGTTCCCGCACCTGAAGACGAAGCTCCTCCCGCCGACCGACAAGGCACTCGCCGCCCTGCTCGACGACCTTTCCGACCGCGGGCTGCTCGACGATACGCTGATCGTGATGGCGGGGGAGTTCGGGCGGACGCCGAAGATCAGCACGCTGGCGCAGTTCTACAAGGGGCCGGGCCGCGACCACTGGGGGGCGGTGCAGAGCCTGTGGCTGGCCGGCGGCGGGGTGAAGGGCGGCCGGGTGGTGGGCTCGTCCGACAAGACCGGCGGCTACCCGGCGACCGACCCGCAGACCCCGGAGAACTTCGCCGCGACGATCTACTCCGCGCTCGGCATCCCGAAGACGGCCGCCTGGCACGACGCGGAGAACCGCCCGCACCACCTCTACTACGGCGACCCGATGCCGGTGATGTGACGCCGCCCGACGACCCGCTTTACTTGTTGACCGCCAGACCCAACCCGACCAGGATGATCACGCCGATCACGATCCCGACGAGCGAATACAGGCCGATGTGAAGGGCCCCGATCGGCTTTCCGGACTTGCGGTTGTACGCCGCCCGGCACCGGTCGCACCGCACCATGCTGAAGAGCGCCGGCCCCAGAACCCCGCCCCACCAGGTGAACGAGACCTTGGTCGACCGCCGGGACCCGCAGCTCGGGCAGCGACCCGGGCGCGGTTCGCGGTCGTCCTCCTCCTCGTCTTCTTCCCTGTCCCGCCGTCGGCGGGGCCGGTCCTCCTCGTCCCGTTCGTCCTCGTCCCGGTCCCGAGGGCGGCGGGGCCGTTCGTCCTCGTCCTGGTCCCGTTCGTCCTCGTCCCGCGCCCGTTTTCGGGGCTGCTCCTCGACCGGTTCAGCCCGGGCTCTCGGTCGGGGGGCTGGTGCTCGTTTCGCGACGAACTCGTGCGAGCACCGCGGGCACGCCACCTCCTCGCCGACCAGATCCGGCTGGACCTTCAATGCGGCATCGCACTCCGGACAGCTGATGCGGACCCGGGGGTCGGTACTCATGACGGGCGGTCTCGGGCGGTGAGTCGATTGTCGGTTCGGCGGACGAGAACAACAATAACGTCACCGTCCGGCCGGGACAACGCCCCGGCAGGGAAAGTCGTCCACTCGCCCAGCGAGCGGACGACTTTGAAAGGCCCCGGCCCGCCACCAGCTGCGATGGCGGTTACCGGGTGGCGAGGTACTGCCGGATCGCGGCCCAGAAGGCCCGCGGTTCGTCCCCGGCGTCGGTCAGCCCGACCGCCCGGGCGCGGATCCTGGACACCTCGGCGTTCTCCAGGTCGACCGTGCGGAAGTACAGGTACCACACGGCCCCGGTCCGCAGCCCGTCGTCGTCGAACACGTACACCGGCCGGGCCGCCTTCTCGCCGATCGCGGCGGTCACCGCGTCGTACGCGGCGGGTAGCTTCTCCGGGGTCGTTTCCACCGCGACGAACGACAGCCCGCGCTTCTCGGCCACCTCGCGGGCGGCGGACGTGTCGGCCCCGGCCGGGTGCAGGTACACCACCGCCCGATAGCCGGTCCGCTTGAGCGCGTCGAACCCCTCCAGGGCCGGCTTGCGGCCGGTCGCCACCCTGTCCTTGATCTTCGTGAACCCGGGCAGGCCCGCGACCTCGGCGGTCGTGGCCGGCCGCGCCACCTTGTTCGCGATGGGTGGCTCGGGCGTCTGGCCCGCCGGCCCCTTCATCGGCCCGCCGAGGACCCCGGCGGCCGCCCCGGGCGCGGGGGCCAGTCTCCGCGACGACGAGCTGCCGGGGAGCGGGTCGGGGAGCAGGGGCTCCCGGGCCGGACCGCCGGCCGGGGCCGGACCGGCCGGCCCGAAGTCGGGCGGCGGGAGGTTCCCCGGGCCGACCCACGGGACGTTGGCCGAGCCCGGGGTGACCGGGACGCCGGCGGGCGGCATGTTGGCCGTCCCGGACGGGAGGAACGGGCGCGGCAGCGGGTCGTCCGACCGGCAGCACTTGTGCTTGCAACCGACGGCCCCGAGCAGCGGCCCGGCCACGACGGCGGACACGAGCAGGCGGCGAATCATGGCGCGACCTCCGCGGGCGACCTACGTTCCGACGTTTGATTCTACGGCAGGAACGTGGCGCGCCGACGGAACTTGAGTCGTTCCGGACGGATTCCGGTTATTCCGGAGGACGGTCCTGCCGGTCGCGCAGGATGTGCAGGGCGCAGGGGGTGGGTAAACCTGGCGGACCGCGCCCGGCCGGGCCGGCGGTTCCACTTGTCCGGGCCGGCGGGCGTCGCTATGGCCCGCGGCGTGCCCCATCATTACTCGGAGCTGCCATGCCCGCGGCCCTCAGCCTCCAGGACGTCCGCGTCCGGTTCGGCGACCGCCTCGCCGTCGACGGGGTGTCGCTGGACGTCCGCCGGGGCGAGATCGTCGGGCTGCTCGGGCCGAACGGGTCGGGGAAAAGTACCACGCTCGCCGTCGCGGCCGGGGTGCTCGACCCGGCCGAGGGGGTTGTGGCGGTCGAGGGGGTCCGGCGGGCCGCCGACCCGGCCGGGTTCGCGGCCCGGGTCGGGCTCGTGCCCCAGGACTGCGCGCTGTACGACGAGCTGACCGCGGCCGACAACCTGATGTTCTTCGGGAAGCTGTACGGCCTCGCCGGCCGCGACCTGCGGCGGCGGGTGGTCCGGACGCTCTCCCGGGTCGGGATGGCGGGCCGGGCCGGGCACCGGGTCGGGACGCTGTCCGGCGGGATGAAGCAGCGGGTGAACCTCGCGGCCGCACTGCTCCACGACCCGCCGGTCCTGCTGCTCGACGAGCCGACCGCGGCCCTCGACCCGGCCGGCCGCGACGCCCTGTTCGCCGACCTCGCCCGGGTCCGCGACGACGGGCACGCCGTCCTCCTGTCCACCCACCGCCTGGACGAGGCCGAACAGGGGTGCGACCGGGTCGCCGTCCTGGACCGCGGGAAGCTCGCCGCCCTCGGGGAGCCCGGCGCGCTGTTCCGCTCCCGGGCCTCCGACCGGGCGGTCCTGTACGGGCACCTGCGGGCGCGGCCGCCGCGGTTCCTGGTCCGGGCGATCCGTCACCAGCTCGGCCCGCGGGTCGAACTGGATGTGACCGGCCGGCGGCTCCGGCTCGCGGCCGAAAGCAGCGAGGCCCTCGGCCGGGCCCTCGCGCGGGTGCTGACGGAAGGCGTCGAGATGGACACGTTCCACACCCCACCCGGAACGCTGGAGCGGGTGCTCCGGCACCGCGAAGCCGGGGCCCGAAGCGGAGTGGCGCCTTGACCCGACCCCCGCTCTCCCATCTGGTCCTCGCCCTGGCGGGGAAGGACTGGCAGCTGTTCTGGGCCGACCGCCGGGCGGCCGTGCTGTGCTTCGTCGTACCGGTCGTCCTGGCGTCCGCGTTCGGGCTGATCTTCGGCCGGTCGACGGAGGACCGGGCGGCGACCCGCCTGCCGGTCGCGGTCGTCGTCGAGGACGACGGGCCGTTCACCCGCCGGGTCGCCGACGCGGTGCTCGCGTCGGACCGGCTGGAGGCGGTGGAGCTCACGCGGGCCGAGGCCGAGACGCGGGTCGCCGACCGCCGGCCGGGGGTGGCGGTCGTGCTGCCCCGCGGGTTCGAGCGGGTCAAGGACTGGACGCCCGGCGGGGGCGGCGACCGCCCGCCGGTCGAGATCCTGCACCACCCGACCACGGTCGCCGAGCGGCAGTGGGCCGAGGGGGTGCTGACCGAGACCGTGATGCGGGGGCTCGCCCGCGAGAAGCTCGGCGGGCTGGCCGGCGCGGGGGGGGACGCCTTCGCCCCGCCGTTCCGCACCGAGGCGGCCCCGGTCACCGGGCCGGGCCGGGCCCACTTCAACGCCTACACGCACAGCTTCTGCGGGATGACCCTGCAATACTTGCTGTTCTGGGGGATGGAGAGCGGGCTCCTGTTCCTCCGCGAGCGGCAGCGCGGGACGTGGGTCCGGATGCGGGCCGCCCCGGTCCCGCTCGGGGCGGTGCTGCTCGGGAAGATGCTCGCCACCGCCGGGATCGCCCTGCTCATGGTCCTGGTCACGTTCGGGTTCGGGCGGGTCGCGTTCGGCGTCACGGTGACCGGGTCGTGGCCCGGGTTCGTGCTCCTCGCGCTCGCGGCGAGCGGGCTGGCGGCGGCCACCGGTCTCCTGGTGGCGGCCGTCGGCGGGACGGAAGCCCGGGCGCGGAGCGTGAGCATCCTGGTGATCCTCGGGGTGTCGATGGTCGGCGGGCTGTGGCTCCCCGCGTTCCTTCTCCCGGGCTGGGTGCGGGACCTGGCCCTGTCCCTCCCGACGACGTGGGCGATGCGGGGGCTGGACGGCGTGACCTGGCAGGGCTGGGGGTTCGCGGCCGCGCTGCCGAGCGTGGCCGCGGTGGCCGGGTTCGCCGCGGTGTTCCTGGCGGTCGCGGTCGCCAGGCTGGTGGCCGCCGACCGCCGCGGGCGGCGCGGCGGGTGCCCGGGTTGAGTCTCGGTCTGTCGGGTCTGTCGGGTCTGCCGAGACCCGAGACCCGAGACCCGATTGCGTGAGGGCGATCGACCATGACGACGACGTTCGGCCGGATCTCGTTCGCCCTTCTCATCGGCGCGGTGGTGGCCGGTTCGGCGGCCACCCAGCCGCCGGGGGCGGTCATGCCGGCGGGCCAAGCCGATCCGCAACCCGTCCCGCTCGTGCTATCGGACCAGTTCGACCAGAAGACCGACCTCGCCGCCCACCGTGGGGCGGTGGTAATCCTCGTGTACGGCGACCGGAAGGGGACGGACGCGTGTCGGGCGCTCGGCGCGCAGCTGCACGTCTGCTGGCACCCGGACGCGAAGGGACAGCCGCCGGCGAAGGCGCACGCGGCCCCGGTCGTCGGGCTGGACGGGTTGCAGCCGGGGCGGGAGTCGCCGGACGTGCGGGTGGTCCCGGTCGCGTGTTGCGGGAAGGTGCCCGGGCCGGTCCGCGGGGCGATCCGTGGGCAGATCGCGAAGGGCTCGCCCGAGGTGCCGGTGTGGCTCGACTTCGGCGACGCGATGAAGACGGCGTTCGGACTGACCCCCGGGGAGCCGAACGTGGTCGTGTTCGACGCCGCCGGCCGGCTCCGGATGAAGGTCAACGGGGCGCCCGACCAGGCCGCCCTCGATCGGCTCGTGAAGGCGGTGCAGGGGCTGCGGTATGAGGCCGCAAAATAGGTAGGGTGGGTCGAGTCTTCGAGGCCCACCGGTGTTAATCTCGGTGG
>JAQGHQ010000081.1 GCA_028288765.1 Gemmataceae bacterium
GAGCGGGCTGACCGACCGGAAGGGCCGGATCACCCGCCGCGGACCGGGGGTGCTGCGGAAGCTGTTGGTGGCGTGCGCCTGGTGCATGCTCCGGTACAACCCGTGGGCGCGGGCGCAGTACGCCCGGCTGACGGCGGGCGGGACGACGCGGAAGAAGCCGGCGGTCGTGGCCCTGGCCCGGAAGCTGTTGGTCCGGTGCTGGGCGATGCTGCGGGACGGGACGGCGTGGCGGGCGGACCCGGTGCCGCGGCCGGCCGGCGGGTAGGCGAGCGACCGCGGGTTGGCGGGGAGAGAATGACGGCGTCGGGCCGGGGGTACACGAGGGGGCCGGTCCGCGTCAGCTCGGAGCTTGGTCTGGGGTCGTGGCACGCCGGTGCCGCCGACCTCGGCCGAACGAATGGGCGGCGCGGCGGATCGGATGGGTGGGGCCGGGCGCGAACCCGGTTCGGGGCGTCCGTGACCTCGGATAGTCGAGTGCGGTCCTCGCGTGGTTGCGCCCGGCGGGCGGATGGGTGGACCCCGGTGGTGGGGCCGGGGCTGGGGTCGTTTCGTCCCGCGAACGACCCCACGGCCGGGTGAGGGCCGTTCGCGGGACGAAACGACCAGGAAAACCGGGTTTAACTGGCTTGACACTCCCACGGCTTCATAGTCGATATAGCTCACCGGCCCGGCCGCGATACGATTGTGCGACCACGACGCCGAGTGAGCAACGGGAAACAAGTCAGCCTGCCGGGTCCGGTGCAGCGTGGGGTTCGGCCGGCTTGGTGCCCTCGGGGGTGAACTCCGCAACCCACCGGTCCGTCGACGCGAACCCACTGCTGGCGACCACGACCGGCTCACCTGTGGCCGGGTGGGCGAACTCGTTGCCCGGCGGGAGCGGAAGAATGCGGTCGCACCCACACTCCAGGCACCGCGGCGGGTTGACCCGGCCCCGACGCCACCCGATCCGGCGACCTAACTCGGCGGTCTCGTCCTCGACGGATCGGCCGACGAACGTCAGCATCCGCAATCGCTGCGGGTCACGAGCTTGGACGGCGGCCAGAGACTGCTCCAACTCGGCCACGGACGGCAGCCGCTCGCCAAGCACGAACCGCATGCACACCGGACACCACGCCGGCTGCTGATCCACCGGCAACTCCGAGCCATCGGGCAGGCGGTAGGTGAGGAACGCGGAGTACGCCACGAACTCGGTGCGACCCGCTGCGGGCAGGCTGTACTCGATGAACCCGCGCCCCACCGGGAAGCCCTCCTCGGCCGAACACCCCGCTCAGCGGCCGCCGCGACACATGTCACGAACCGCGGCCATTGGTTCCGCTACGACTCGCCGATGACCCAGCGGACCGCTGCAGCGACCGGTTCGGCCCGCCTTTGCGCGGGGCCGATCGCTCAGGGAATCGGTAGACACCGCTGACAACACGCTAACTGGTTCGGCGCGACCACCTCACAGCCCGCTGGAAACCTTGTACTCGGCGACGCCGCGGACGTACTCCGCGAACGGCACTGGTCCGGGATCGCCATCCACCACGATCGGCGGGTCGTCGGCTCCGTCCAACCGGATGAACGCCTGGTAGCCGGTGTTCGCCCGCCGGGGGCCGTAGAACTCCACCTCGCGCCGACCCTGGACGAAGTAGCGGAGGAACTCCGCGAGCGGCATCACACCGCAAGCGTTGTTGTCCAGGGTGAGCAGTTCCTCAGCCCCGGTCAGCGTGTACCACTCCCTCACCGCGGCCGGCAGGGGGCGACCGCAGGCGGCCTCCGCGCGGGCGATCTGGTCCGCCGCATCGGAGTCGAACCGCGGCACGACGGCCAGCAGCCGCAGAGCGTCGGCATGAAACCGGAGGTCAGCCGCTTCGCTCATCGGTTGCGCCTCCAGCGGCCGAACAATATGCTCACCGGCCCGGCCGCGACTCCAAGTTGGCGACACGGACGCCAGGTGAGCAACCAGAAACGAGCTACGTGGCCGGGTCCGCGTGCAGCGGAAGGTTCGGCCAGATTCAGTATCCCGCGAACGGGACTTGAAGGCCCATCTGACGCCACCGGGCTGCCATTCGCCGGGCAGCCGCTCGCTTTTGCTTTCGAGTGCCGACCGCCGATTCTTCGGGCGATTCAGCCCAGTAGAGCACGTCCCTGTAGTCGTTGTTCGCTTCGTCAACCGTGGCCTCCATATCGGTGAGTCTGCCCTCTGAAAGGGCTAGGACAGCCCGATGGACGCGGGGCGTCTCAGGCCCACGATATCGCCGGAGCGCGGCCAAGGCGGCTGGACCATCCGCTTCGGAGAACCCGACGGCAACTGCGCGCCGCACACCGGGTGCAATTCTGACAGGCTTGGGGTCCTTTTGAGTCTGAGCTACGATTTGAGCCCAGAAACCACGGGCTCGAACCGCCGGCAACAGGTCACCTCGCCGGTATGCCAATTCTCCTGATGGAAAGGCGGTAATACAAGTGGTCAGGACAAACACCGCTCTCCCCACTGGATCAGGCGGCCGGCGCGAGGCACTCCATGCGTCGGAAGGTCAGCGATCCGACTAGCCCCGGCCATAACCGGTCCGACGGCGGTCCTGAGTTCTACCCGGATGAGCCCACGGCGGGGACGGCCCACTCGAAACCCTGTTCGCCCCAGACTGTCCGGACCCGCTTCAGCCGCCGCTCGGCCGTCGCCACCGACTGTCCCATCTTCCCGGCGATCTCGACCGGCGTGTGCCCTTCTAACGCCCAGAATGCGACCGCTCGCACGAGCGGGTCCTTGAGGGCGGCCAGCATTCCCCCCAGCCCCTCGGCCAACGCGGGCTGCCTGACCGAGATCATCGACCGACACGGCTGGCCCGGACGCGGCCTGGTGGGCGAGGACGGGGCACGAGCCGCGTGTGTGGTCCTCCAGCACGCCATCGGCCACCCGGCCCTCCTACGACGAGGGCTGGTGCTATCGAAGGAGGCGGTTGCCCGCGGCGAAGTGCCCGCTGTGGAAGCAGCGATGCTGGGGGACCGGATCGCATTCTTCGCGGGCAGGCCGCAGCGATACGGGACGCAATACGACTGGACGGACCAGGGCGTGTTAGCACCGTGGGTGGCCGCGGGTGTCGCGTTGCGTGGGTGGGCGGACTCCCGACCCTGTAGCCCGACGGTTTTCTGGCGGGGAGGTACTCATCCGAAACGTCTCAGGCCCCGGCCGGCCACCAGGAAGATGATCGAGTCGATCTTTGTAACACCCGCCGCCCGACGCCGACCACGCACACACACGCGTGGTCGGCCTGGCCTCTCCCGGAGACGGGCCAGCGGCCCGGCCCGGGGAGGATCACCCACCGATTGAATTCGATCAATGTTGCATCACCTCCACGGCCGCCCCAGGTCGGCCGTTCGCACACTCCACCACACCCGGTCCGAAAGGTTTCCCGCCCTACGCAGATTGCCGCCAGGCACCTGTCGTGCGAATCTCTCCCGCGACACGATGTCCGACGGGGGGAGAAGCCATGCAGGGGACCGGGCCGGTCAAGCTGAATCTGGCGACTGTTTACGGGTACTACAGAGTGGACGCCGGCACCCTGCGGCTTCGGCTGTCCTGCGACGAGTGGGATGGCCTCGGCTTGAATGCGGGCCAGCGGGTCAAGATCGCCTTGCCGAATGCGGACCCGCAGGATCTGTTGATCCTGTCGGCGGCCCGGACGCCGCCGTTCGTGTGGTTGGAGATGCGGTCGTAGGCCGACTTGGTGGTCGGGTCAGGCTCGCCCGGGAGGGACGCGACGTCGAAAGGGGACCAGGATTGGCGGCTTTTGCTCAAGTGGCCTCCGGGGGTAAAGCCGGCGGACCGGGCCGGTCGACAGTAGTCGGCCGGCATCTTCGTGGTGTTCGGAGGGGGCTGAATGGCTGGCGAAACGGTGGATCGGCAGCGACCCATTACCCGCATGTGGCCTACCTTGCAGAAGCTCAGCCAGTTGCGGGACCAGTACAGCCGGGATCAAACCTCGGACGGCCGCCTGGAGAAGGCCCGTCGATTGGTCGAACTCGCGGACGAACTCCGGGGCCTCGCGGCCGAGGTGCTGCGGGAGGCCGAGGGGGCCGGGCCGTGAACGTCTGACCCCGCTCGTCAGTGGCGGGTTGGTATTTTCCCGATTGAAGAGCGGCACCCCAACCCGTCCTCCGCCGCGAGCATGCTCCCGGTGGATGGACGACGTGGTCGGGCATGACCCCGATCCCGGCATCGCCGTGACCGTTCGTTCGGCCTGTCAGTTGCTCCTCCGAGGGCCAGCCCGCCGGAGAACTGCGATGGCAACGGCTAACGCAAGAAGCCAGCATCGGACACAGGCAAAATTCGGGAGTTGACGTTCGGATCACTGATTCCGCGGATGACCCGCGATCACCTCGGCCCCTCGCGCTCTCTCAATGACACGGCCCGGTGACTTCCCGGGTCGTTGCCGCCACCCCCGACTCGTTGTAGGCCTGCCAGGGGACGACGGGGGCGGGCGTTATCCCTCAGCGACCGGGACGGCCGACGAGACCCGAATCTGTTCGAAGCCATTGGAGGAAGGGCGGGAATCATCCCCCTTCCCTTTTCGAGGTATTCCCCATGAATAGCCACACGCTGCTCTCCGGCGAAACAATCGAGTACCCGGACCCGCCCCCCAAGGTCGCCGCGTTCCTCGATCGCGTTCGCGGAGCGGCGGCCGACCCCGGTGTCAGCGTCGGCCAACTCGTCGCGCTGATCTACGGCCTCAAGAATCCGTTACTCGACACGACCGTCCTCCTCGGCCGGGCGATGGTGACGAAGGCCGCCTCCGAGAACCCGGTGTTCCGCGTCATGGCGGATCAGATCGGGGTGAAGCAGGGCATCGGGCCGGCGGCGACGCCCGACGCTTGCACCGTCAGTGTCCCGGCCGCCGCGGAACAGCTCGGGATCGCCCCGGCCGCGGTCCGGGCGGCGATCTCGTGCCGAAAACTCGGGGCCGTTCTCCGCAACGGGCAGTGGTACATGCGGCCCGAAGCGGTCGCGACCTACAAGGTGAGCACCCGGGGGCGAAAGACGGCCGTCAAGAGAGGGCCGGGTGCGGCGGCAAGCCCCCCCGCCGCCGTCCGGTGCGTCGTCGGGAACGACCCGGGTCGCAGCCTGTCCGTGAAGGTGGTCGGCGGAGAGTTCGTCCGGGAGGGGAACGAGGGGAATCGGACGAGTGGGCACTTCGGCCCGGGGTGGACAAAGGCCGTGGTCAAGACGACCTCCAAGACAACCCCGACGCGGTTCACCACGCGAACCGGAGCCGACACCTCGTTCCGCGTATTCGTCCTCGAACCGGCGGCGGGTGAGGACGACATCACCCACGGGGGCTTCCACCTCCGGGGGCCGTTCCGGGTGGTCCAACGGGTGAACAACCCGACGGCGGCGAACGAGCTGTGGGCCTCGCTCCCGGGAACGGGGAGTGGGTGACGTCGTCGAGATCGACCGTGGCGGGAAGGCTGGAGGCTGAGTCCGCGAAGAAGACCTAAGACCGAATTGCTCTCTCCGATGGCCGCGGGTAACTCAGCGTGGGGTTATAACTATAGGGATTATCCCCGGGAGGTCGTCGCGTGCCCCTTCCCAAGAACAAGAAGAACGGTCAGCACGCCAAACTCGATCGCCGGGTGAAGGTGGCACGGGGGTACTTGGCCGGTAAAACCCAATCCGAACTGGCGTCCGAGTTGGGGGTAACGCAGGCGTGTATCTCGCTCGATCTGAAGGCCATCCGGGTGGAGTGGCGGGAATCGGCGTTAATAGACTTCAACGAGGCTCGTGCCCGTGAACTCGCCCGTGATAGAGCACGTGGAACGGGTCGCGTGGGAAGCATGGCACCGATCGTGTAAGAATGCCGAGAGCAGGGCATCGGAGAAGGAGATACAACCGATGGTAGTGAAGACGAAGGGGAGTGGCCTATCCCGCTGTGCAACGGAAATAGGACACCACCAATCGGAAGAACCGGTTGGATCCGTGGCCGTTCGACCCGGATGGATACAAGGAACGCAACCGAGTGGAGCGACTCTTTGGGAAGGTCAAGCAGTTCCGCCGGGTGGCCACCCGGTACGAGAAACTCA
>JAQGHQ010000102.1 GCA_028288765.1 Gemmataceae bacterium
CGGCCGCTCTTCGGCTCGCGTTGAAGCGGCCGAGACGGCCGCGCTCCCAGGATCGACTTCCGGAACCGAGAGATCCGACCGAGCCAACGATAACCGAGCTCATGATGCCGGTACGGGCTCCCTCGCCCCGGCCCGGCGGCGCAGCTGCTCGGTCGCCCGATCGAGCCACTCCGCCGACGGAAGCCCGTAGGGGCGGAACTTCTCCGGCCGCTCCTGCTCCTCCTGGAGGAGGAGGGCCCGGTTCCGGCCGAGCCGGGAGGCGGCGGGCGAGTCCATGAGCGTGCTCGAATCCGTCGGGCCCATCTGGAATAGCACCCGCACGCCGAACTCGCGGAGCAGCGGGCGGTCGAAGGTGCGGTTCAGGTTCGTCAGCGAGTCGCCCCAGACGACCGCGTGGATGCCCAGTGCCGGGCCTTCCCGGAGGATCGTGGCGAAACGCTCGGCCGGGGACGGGTCGCGGTCGGCTCCGCGCCGCCCGAACCCGAAGTCGTCCTCCGACTTCCGCAGCTCCCGGAACCGGTGGACGCCGAACACGAACAGGAACCGCGGCGTCTTGTCCGCGGTCTCGCCCTTCTGCCGGCGGTCCACCTCAACGGCCAGGTCTGCGAGTGCGGCGGGCAGTTCGGACCGGGCCGGCGCGCGGACGGCGTGCGGCAACCGGGCGGTGAGCTTACGGAGGTATTCCGCATCGTCCGCGTCGTCCGGCGTGCCGTCGAGGATGGTAAACGCGTGCCCGGCGGTCCCCGGCGGGAGCTGGGCCGCGAGCCCGAGCAAGGACGCCGCGAACAGGCCGCGGGCGGCCTCCTCGTTCTGCCCGATGAGCAGCAGGTTCGCCGCCCCCTGCGGGCGGAATGCGACGACGGTCGGGTCCTTGATCGCGACCGGGTCGCCGAGCCACGCGGCCGGGGCTTTCGGCTCTGTCGGCCAGGCCGGGGCGTCGAGCACCCGGGCGAGGGCCGGGTTCTTCTCCGGGTCGGCCGACGAGTTCCCTTCAAACACGAGCGGCGGCGGGTATTTCCCACCAGCCCGCTCCCCCAGCTCGCGGAGGAGGTCTTCCCGCTTTTCCTCCGCCAGCCAGACCACCTGGAACGGGTCGTTCCCCCCCGTCAGCCCGTTCTGGTCGTTGTAGATCGCTTCGCCGGGCCGCGAGAGCAGCCGGGCGGCCGTGTTGTCCTTGCTCAGGATCATGTTGGCGTCCGCCTCGCTGCTCTGGAGCGCGATCCGGACCGCCATCTGGTCCAGGGTGGTCCGGGGGAGCGAGTACGCCCCGCCGAGGCTCTGGGAGCCGAGCAGGACGTGGATCCCGAACGCCCGCCCCTGGCGGACCAGCCGATCGAGGATGAGCGCCGCCTCCTGGGACAGCTTGTCGTCCTCCACGAAGAACATCTGGAACTCGTCCACGACGAGCAAAATCCGCGGGGTGACCTCGTCGGGCTTCGTGCTCCGGTAGGAGGCGAGGTCGTTCACCCCGGCGTCGCGGAACTTCTCGCCGCGTTCGCGGAGGATGCCGTCGAGCCGCTGGAGCACGCTCAGGCCGAACTCGCGTTCGCTCTGGATCGCCACGACCCGGGCGTGCGGCAGGCGGTAGGTCGCGTACCACTGGAACTCGACCCCCTCCTTGAAGTCGATCAGGTAGAGTTCCGCCTCCTCCGGGCTGTAGTTCAGGGCGAGGTTGGTGATGAGGGCGTGCAAGAGGGTCGATTTCCCCGACCCCGTCTTGCCCGCGATGAGCGCGTGCTGGGCGGTCCCGCGGCCGAGGCTGAACACCTGCCGGCGGGTCGCCCCGGCCCGGCCGACCGGGACCTCGAACCCTTTCGCCGCGCTGGCCCGCCACACCTCCTCCGGCTTCGGGGCGATGTACTCGAACGGCACCTCCACCCGCCCGGAGTCCTTGCTCGCCGCCCCCACCTGCTGAGCCAGCCGGGCGATCGTGGCCGGCCCGGGCGGGGCGTCGAGGGTGATCGGGAACGCGGCCAGGGCCGCGTCCTTCGGGGTGAACCGGCCGTCCCGCCAGATCAGGGTGAAGCTCGCGCCTTCGAGGTCCGCGAGGGCGAAGTCCCGCGGCATCACGCCCCGGGCGTCCACCCCGACCAGGGCACACACCCCGCAGGCCGGGCCACTCTTCGCGATGCTGATCAGCCGGTTCGCGGCTTCCGGCGTGAAGCCCGAGGGGAAGTTCGCGACCACGAGTACCCGGTACGGCTCGGCCACCTCGCCGGCCGCCCGGTTGTAGTCCTCGATCGACTCGTACTGGTTCCGGAGGTACTTCTGCTGCACGCTGGCGATGTGCTCGGTGAGGTCGGTCAGCCGCTGCTCGATCAGCCTGGGTTCGGTCCAGATCTGGCTGGTCACCAGCTTCTCGTCGAAGTCGGCGAGGTGCATGAACGCGGCGAAGTTCTCGCCCAGCCCGACCGGGTCGACGATCGTGAACCGGACCTTCCCCGGCGGGAGGCCGGTCAGGAACCGGAGCATCATCGCCTGGAGGGCGTTTACGGCCACCGCCCGCCCGTCGTCGCGGGCTTTCAGCACCACCGAACATTGATCCGGGAACGGGAGGAAGGCCGGGAGCGGGCCCGACAGATCGGCCGGCGGGGCGAGCCTCTCGTCGGCCGAGATGCCGTCCGGAAGGGCCTGCATGTCCACGCCAATCTCGCCGAACCGGACGCCCTGGGGGACGGCGGCGGGGAGCTTCTGACCGTCGCGGCCGACCGCCTCCCACTCCGGGAACAGCCGGGCGCCCTCGTCGCGCAGCGTGCGGAAGGTCTCGCCCACCTCCGCCAGTACGGCCCGCCACTCGCCGGCCGTCCGTTCCCACGCGGCTTCCCGGGTCGCGGTGGCGACGGCCGTCTTCCCGGCGTACACCTCCTCCGCCGTCCGCAGTTCGCCGTCGAGCCGGGCTTCGGACCCCGCCCGGCGGGCCCGGTACCCTTCCTCTTCCGCGCGCGACTCGCCCTCCCGCCGGGCCCGGATGGATTCGGTCGCGGCCGCGTGGTCGTCCACGAGCTTGCCGAGTTCCGACTCGTACTGCCTCTTCTGGGCGTCGAGCAGTGGAACGTAGTACGCGTCGGTCTCCCGCCGCTTGCGGGCGTGTTTTTCCACGAGCCTGGCGTGCTCCGCGGCGTACTCGACCGCGGCGAACTCGTGCAGGTGCTGGCAGGCCGCGGCCGCGGCGGCCAGCTGCTCGCCGAGGACCGACCCGGCCCGGACGGTCCGTTTTCGCGCGGCCGACCTGAGAAGGAGCCACAAGCCGACCCCGCCGACCAGCCCGACGCCGCCCGTCACCCCGAGAGCAGGAACCAGATCCAGTAGTGCGAACCCCGCCCCCGCCCCGACCCCCGCGGCCACGAGCACGCACAGGACCAGCCCGCCGAGGTTGGCCAGTTTAGGAAGGAACAGGTTTCGCAAGTCTTCGAGCGCTGATTCGGCCGAGGTGATCGCCTTCTGCATGCTCGAGATGGGGTCGTCGTCGGAGGGGAGGTGCGTTACCGCCGCCTGTTCAACTTCGGCCCGGCCGACTCGTGTTTTGGCAAGCGGGACTACCGCCTGCGCCCACAGCCCTTCGACCTGGTCCTTGCCCGCGGCCGCCCGCCGCTGGAGCAGATCCATCTGGTCCCGGGCCCGCTTCTCCTTCCCTTCGAGGACCGAGTCGATCGACCACAGTCGGTCCTGGTACTCGGCCCGACCCTTCTGCTCGGCGGCCCTGTACTTTTCGACCGTGACGACCCGTTTCTCCTCCCGGGCGCGGTTGACTGTGAACTGCTCGGCGTCGAACCGGCCGGCGATCTCCTGCGCGGCCGCGGCGTGGGCGGCGTCGATCTCCCCGAGCTCTTTTTCGCGGGCGGCGGCGTTCGTCTTCCGGGTACGGTTTACCTCGCGCTCGGCCTTGTCGGCGGCGGCCTGGAACCCGGCCGTCAGCTCCGCCTCGGCGGCGGCCCGGGAGCGGACGGCGTCGGTCAGGCGAACGAGGGCGGCCCGCTCGCGGTCGAAGAAGTTGGAAGACATGTGGGGTGGCACCTGGACAAAGACCCGAGGCTATCGGAAGGTCACGAATACCCGGGGTACTCACACTCGTGGCGGATCTGGGTGAACAGGACGGCCAGCTGGTCGATCGCCCGGAGCGTTTCGGACACGGCCTGGTCCAGCGGCTCGACCACGGCCTCGCCGTGCTCCCGGCGGACCGCGTCGGCCCAGTCGTCCGCGGTCGCGTCCCACCGGGCCCGGGCGGTCTTCTGGGCGTCGTAAATCTGGCTGCGGGTGGTCCCGAACCTCATGGCCGCGGCTCCGGGGTCGGTGGGGTTGTGCCCGTCCCCTCCCCCGAAGCGGGAGGGGCCTTGTCTTCCCTCCCTTGCTGACTCGGGGTGGGGGATGGAAGGGTTGGCTCGCCCGGCGCGCTGCTCGGCCCGGGGGCGTAGTCCGGCCGGAGCCCGGCGTAGCTCTCCAGCGAACCGATGCGGCGGTCGAGGACCGCGAGGCCCTTCGGCAGCTCGGCTTCGAGGAACGAGACCAGGCGGTGGACCGCGCCGCGGTACACCTCGTCGATCACCTTCGGGAGCCGGCCGATCCACGCCCGCACCCGCACGACCTGATCTTCGGCGTGTTCTAGCCGGGCTTTCGCCAGCCGGAGCGCCTTTTCCTGCACGGTGGTGTCCGGCATGCGGCCGCTGAAATCGGGGAACTTGCGGGCGGAGAGCTCGGCCTTGGCCCGGACGACCTCGTCCTCGCACTCCCGGACGGCGCGCTGCCACAAGCCGACCTGGTCGGAGAGCCAGTCGAACGCCCGACGGATCTCCAGCTCCACGCCGGCGACGGCCTCGTCCAGCGTTTCGCCATAAGTGGTGAGCGCGGCGTGCCAGTCCCGCACGGCGTCGATCGACCGGACGTCCGCCGTCATGTCATCAGATCCTCAGGGCGAGGTACGGCCATCTGGGCTTGAAGACCGGAGGGCTGGTTACCGCTGCGACAGGTACTCCTCGATCCGCTCGGCCTTGCGGAGCAGGAACGGGATGTGTTCGCCGGAGATCTCGACGAACCGCTCCAGGGCCAGCATCGTTTGCTCGAACTCCTGCCGGAACCGGTCGTGTTCCAGGTCCCGCCAGGTGTCGCCGAGGGAGACGAGCTGGCCGTGCAGCCCGGCAAGGCTGGACTGAAGGTCGGCGTTGAACCGCCTCAGATTGGCCGCGAACCGCCGGAGTTCGGCCGGGTCGACGATGGCCTGAGACATGGACAGCTCCCCACCGGGCGGCGTGACGTGACGGAATCAGAACGGGACTGTTACCCGATTATACCGCGACCGCCCCGGGAAGTTGGCGAGAATCGGGAAGGCCGCCAAGGGCTCCCGCCCGCCGGGGGACGGGTGGGCCGGCCGGCCCACCCGCCCTACTCCTTCCCCCGCCGGACGAACCACACCTTCGCCGTCGCATCCGTCTTGAAGACCGTGAGGAGCTGACCCGCGACCTTCTTCACCCCGGAGGCGGACGGGTGGGTGCCGTCGCCGCCGAAATCGGCCTCGTCATAGGCGAGCCCGTCGGCGTTCTTCGCCGGCCCGTTCGCCCACAGGTACGGCCCCCCGCTCAGCCACGGGGCCTGCACCTCGCCCTTCGCGGGGTCGATGTTCAGCACCTTGTCGCCCTTCAACTGCTCCTCGACCAACCACTTCACCGAGAACCCGGACTCGTAGGCGTAGGGCTCCGGGTTGAGGTAAGTCGTGGCGAACCCGGCGTAGGTGCGGCTGGACAGGTAAACGATCTTCAAGTTCGGAAACCGCCGGTACATCGCCCGGACGATTTGTCGGAGCTCGTCGCGGAGTGTCTGGGCGTACTTCGGGAATCCTTGCGCAGGAATACACGACGTTCACCCGGAAGATCGGCCAGCTGATGAACATCGCGTTCGCCCCGACGGCCTTCGGGCGGCGGCCGGGAGCGACAAGGGACAGATCGAATCTGGGACGTGGACTGACGAGGGCAACAGCGATCGGCGGCCGCCGGGGTGAGAGACGGCCGCCGGCGCCGGATTCATTCCCCGACGCTCGTATACACCTTGATCTGGGGCCCGCCTTCGAGGAGCGGGCCGATGGTACTCAGCAGGGTTTGGGTGTGCTTCTGAGCGAGATGAGCTGCGATCGCCTCGATACTCTTGAACTTCTCGTACATCACGTAGGTGTCAGGGTGTTCCGGGTCGTGGTTCAGCTCATACGCGATGCACCCGGGCTCCTTCTTCGTCGCGGCGATGCACGGCCTGGCCGCCGCCTCGAGCTCCTTCCCCTTCCCGTCCTTCACCTTCAAGGTGACGATGAGGGCGAACGGCTTTGCCGGGTCCTTGATCTTCGATTTGATCAGGGTGACCACGGGGTGATCGTCCGCGGCCCGGGACTCGGCCGGACTGACCGCGACCGCGAAGGCGATGGCGGGCAGAACAACAAGGAGTGCGCGACGGATCATCTCTGGGGTACCTCGGTGGTTGGAAACAGGCCCGGTTATGGAACCACACCCGCGGCCGGATTGCACGCGGAAAAAAGTCCGGTTACGAACCGGGACGGCGGAACAGGGGGGTCATTCATCGGGCGGGAGGATCGGATAGGACCCCAGCCTCGGGCTCCCGAAGGTAGGCGGCCGGGCGACGAGTTTGAGCTTGAACACCTTCCGCTCGCCGCCCCGCTCGACCTCGACTTCGACGACGGCCCCCGGGCGGTACGAGCAGACGTGGTTCACCACCTGGTCGAAGTCCTGCGGCCGGAGCGTCCCGACGCGGACGAGCTTGTCGCCCGCCCGGATGCCCGCCTTCCCCGCCGGCATGTTCGCGTAGACGTCGGTGACGAGCAGGGTGGTCCGATCGGCGCCGAGCCCCATCGCGGCCCGGGTGAGCGGGTCGGGCAGCGGCTCCTGGGGGACTGGGGCGACGACGGGGGAGAGTGCCACCCACCCGAACAAGCACGAGGTCAGTGCGGACATGGTCCCCCTCCTGGCGTCGTCGCGACGGGTCGTCCGGTATGACGACCTACATACCACACATGGCCGAAGTTGCCGGGCTTGTCAACGGGAAGCCCGCAGGATCTCCGCCACGGAAGCGTGTGGGGGCAAGCTTCCCACGTGCCCGGGCCTGACTTCCCAAAAGGCGATCGGTCGGATTCGTCAGACCAACTCAAGGACCGCAGCCGGGCGGTGAAGTTTTACGCGATCTCGGCAGGGTCGCCCGTGTCGAGGAATGAGAATATGCAGCTCGAAGAGGTGGTGACCCGCGGGCGGCGCTGGCCCCGTTGACCCGCCTGCGGCGGCGTCTGAAGCGATTCAAGACGCTCGACAAGGTGTTGGATGAACTCCACGGCCCGAACCTGAAGCAGGCGTTGACGTACCGGAATGGGCCCTCCGACGGTCGCGTCAGTCATGTCGCTGAAGGTTCTCTACGTCAAAGACGCCCTTGGCGACGAGACGGTGGACGTGCCGGATGAGCCCACCAGCCGGGAGGAATTGTCGGCCGGCATGGGGGCCGCCGGGTCGAGGTGAGGCAGGGACCCGGGGTCCGCCCGCCACGCCGCGAGTCCAGACCGGAGGAAGTCCAGCCAGCTATCCATGCCGTGCCCGGTCTTCGCCGACACCTCAAACAGGTCCATTCCGGGCCGCACGGCCTGGACGTTGCGGCGCAGGGCGGCCGCGTCGAATTCGACCGCCGCGGCCAGGTCCAGCTTGGTGACGACTGCCACGTCCGCGGTGTTGAATATGGTTGGGTACTTGAGCGGCTTGTCCTCCCCCTCGGTCACGGAACAGAGGACGACCCGCAACGCTTCCCCGAGGTCGAACGTCGCGGGGCAGACGAGGTTCCCGACGTTCTCGACGAACAGGAAGTCGAGGTCGGCGAGTTCCCACCCCTCCAGGGCCCGGGCGACCATCTCGGCCTCCAGGTGGCACACCGTCCCGGTGGTGATTTGCCGGACCGGGGCCCCGCTCCGGGCCAGCCGCCGGGCGTCGTTGTCCGTCGCCAGGTCGCCGACAAGCGCGGCGACCCGGGAGCGGCCGCCGAGATCTGTCAGCACCCGCTCGAGGAACGCGGTCTTCCCGGCCCCAGGGCTGGACACCAGACTGACGACGAAAACCCCAGCATCCCGGAACCGCCCCCGGAGGGCGCGGGCCGCGATGTCGTTCTGCTTGAGGACGTGCTGGCGAACCTCGACCAGACGGGTGGTACTGCTCATGACTCGATCTCGAGGGCGACAACTTCCAGTTCCCGACCCCGAATCACGTCCGGGGTCGGGATTCCGCACGTCGGACAGCAGAGCTCCGGGAATGTAATGAGTTGCTCGGCGGCACACGCCGGGCAGTACGCCGCCACGGCAATCTCCTCAATAATGAGTTCGGCGGCGGCCACCGCCGGCTCCTGCTCCCGGGCCAACTCGAACGCGGACCGAAGGGCCCCGGGGACGACCCCGGAAAGGGGGCCGAGCTTCAGATGGATCGCGCCGATGCGGCTACCCCCGCGGCGGCCAATTTCCTCCGCGGCCAGGTCCACGATACTCAGCGCGATCGACAGCTCGTGCACGCCCACTCCGGGCCCGGGGCTACATATTCCTCATCTTCAAATATCGCTGGAAGTCGGCCCCGAAGTGGCGCCACGCGAGGTACCCCAGCCCGGCCGCGGCGACCCCGACCACCAGCCAGCCGGGCACCAGTCTTCCTCCGTCCGACCGGAGGGCCGGGGCCGACTGCTCCCGCCAGTCCTCGGACGCCCGGCCGAACATGCTCCTCCGGTCCGTCGATCTCACATCCGACATGACTCGACCTCCTCGGAAACGGCGTTGCCGCCGGGTGCCGCGAGCAACGTACCAGCGAGTGACTCGACCAGCGAAACGGCTTCACCGACCGCGTCCCGAACCGGGCGACTCAGTCCCGCCGCCATCTCTTCGAATTCGCCCGGCGGCGCCGGCTCGCACCCGACTACTAGCAACCGCCGGGCCGGGCTGCCCATCGCCGCCGCCAGCCGGAGCACCTTCGCCGGGTCGAGGTTGTGCCCCTCGACCGTCAGGTCCGCGGCCCCGGGCTCCCCCGGCCCGGGGGGATCGACTTCCAGCACGTAGAGCGTGCCGGGCTGGCCCCCTCTCGGAGTCGCGTCCACGAGAATCACGGCCTCGTAGCCGTCGAGCAGGGCGTACGTCAGGTCGAGCCCGCGGATGCCGAAGTCGACCACTCGCACCCCGTCCGGCAGCGGCCGCCCCGCCAGCTCGCGGACGACCTCGACCCCGAATGCGTCGTCGCCCAGGAAGATATTCCCGACCCCGGCGACCAGCACCCGCGCGCGGTTCATGACGCCTCCGGCAGCGCGACCAGATCGAACGCCAGTTTCACGTCGTCTTTCAGCCGGATCGTACCCCCGAGGGCGGTCACCGGCCGGATCCCGTAGTCCGACATCCGCAGCCCGGTCTTTCCCCTCAGGCGGAGGCTGTCCGCGAACACCTCCAGTTCCGCGTCCAGACGGTGCGCCCGGGCGACGCCGTGCAACGACAGCGTACCCTCCAGGAACACACGGTAGCGGCCCTGGGCGAGCCGGTCGGTGGCGGCCGCGGCGGCCCGGAACCTGATGTCGGGGAAGGCGGGCGTTTCCAGCACCTCAGCCCGCATCCGGTCCTGGATCTCCCGGCGGTCGGTCGCCTTGACGTCGGCGGTCACCGCGAGCCCGCCGGCCCCGACGGTCAACTCCAAGCGCAGGTTCGCGATCAGGTCGTCCTCAAAGTCCACCACCCCCGTGAAATCGCGGACCGCGAACGTCGGGCTGTGACCCATGAACGACAGCAGCCCGGTGGCGACCGTGTGTACGCTGAACCGGCTGCGCTCCGGGTCGAGCCGGTACCGGGCCATCTCACGTACCTCCGGCGAGCGGTTCGACGTCCTCGGGGGCGAAGAAGAACCGGTGCCCGGGCTGGCGGAGCCGGCCGAGGTCCTTGCCCGGGTCGTCGTCCACCGTCACCGCCAGGTACACCCGTCCGTCGAAGTCTTGCTCCACCGCCTCGACAGTGGCGGCCATGCCCGCCAGGGCGATGTCCAGGATGTCGGCCCGGCCGCGGGGGCGGAGCCTCACGCGGTCGCCCGCCCGGATCTCGAACGGCCCCGCGTGGACGCTTTCCAGCGTCCGGCGGTCGGCCTCAGGGTCCCAGCTATCCATTCGCTTCCCCCGGCACCGGGCGGCGCGAGCGGAACGTCCCGTGCAGTCCGAACAGTTCCTCCGCCCCGAGCCCTTCCGTCCGGGCGAGGAGCGCCCTCGCCCGCTCGTCCACCGCAACCGCCTGCCGCTTCTCGTCGTCCGTCAGCGTCAGGATCCGCAGCGACAGGATCTCGTCGATCTCGGTCCCGTCGAACAGGTCGCCGGGGCTTTCCGGCGCGAGCTGCGGGTAGTCGTACAGGATGATCGGCGACGACAGCAAGGTGTCCGTCTGCCCCTCCTCACCGACCAGGACCGGCCATACCCCGACGTTGCGGCACCCGGCGGCGGCCGCGCGGCAGTCCTCGGGCGGGTCGAGCAGGGAAACGAACGCGCCCCCGCGGACGCCGAGCAGAACGTGGGTCGAGACGAGCGACCGCATCAGGGCGGCGTCGCGCCCCGCGGGGGCTTCCAGCGGCGTGAGGTTCCGTACCGTCGCGGTGAGCCGGTAAAGGCCCTCGCCGACTACCGCGGCCGCCAGTTCGACCGCCCCTTCGATCGCCTGCTGCTCGCGGACCAGGATCCCCGGGATCGTCCCGTCCGCCGCGGCGATCGGCTCCCGGTGTCGGCGCCCCGGGAAGGCGAAGTTTTGCCGGTGCCGACAGGCCGGTAGCGAGCCCAGCCCCACCCCGCCCACCGCGACGTCTCGCTCCTCGGCCTCCTGCCAGGTGTGGAAGATCTGATCCCCGACGGACAGAACCTCGACCGGGCGAAACGCCAGCTCGTGATCGCCCCGCCACGCGGCCAGCGGCGGGACGAACTCCCCGACCTGCCGGGCCATCAGATGAAGGAATCGGACGACGACTTCGACGGCCGTATCCGGGGTCCCCCGCACGAGGCACTCGGTCTGGTTGCCCGCCGCCTCCGACCCGCCCGTGGCCCGACAGTACGCCTCGGGGTAGAGGCCGCCGAACGTCCACCGCTGGCGGTTCTTCACCGACGGCCGGTACGGGTAGAGGATGTACCCCTCGTACAGCACGGCGTTCGCCACCCGGTCGGCGAGCGAGCGGTTCATGGCGTCACCGCCTCTCCGGCCGCGGCCAGCAGCGCGTCCAGAGCCTGTTCCCAGGTCGGTAGCCCGTGACGGCTTTTGAACCGGTGCAGCCGGTCGAACACGTCCTTCCGCAAGGCGAGCCACGCCGTGTTCGGGTAGTACAGGTCCGTCAGGTTCTTCCAGTCGTTGACCGCGAGACGGAACTTCGCCTCCCGGTCCCACGGGATCTGGACCACCTGCAATTCGCCGCCCTCGCCCGCGTAGAAGACCGTCCCGCTGAACAGGAAGATGAGCGGAATGTCGCCGCCCTCCAGGGCGTCGTAATACTTGGTCGCGGCCAGGGTGAAGTCGAAGCTACAGGGCACCGGCAACTCGACGGTCGTCTCGCCGGTAAACGGCGGGACGACGGCCGTCACGTGCGTCCAGAGCATGTCCCGGACCGTCTTGCCCCACCGGTCCGGGGTGCCGAACAGATCGAGCAGGCGGTCTTGCTCCCGGCCGCCATACTTCCGGCGGGCCGGCTCGATCCGCACCTGGCAGCGGAGGACGACGGAGTGGATCGGGGTCGGCTCCGACGCGAGCTCGCTGATGAGGACGCGGAACCCCATAATCGGCTCCGCGGCCGGGCGGACCGGGTTGGCCGACTCGACGGCGAAACTCAACTCAGGCATTCGCCGGCCCCCCCCCCGACCCGGAGCGGCGTTTCAGGTCGTCGAAGAAGCGCCCGATCTCGGCCCACAGCGCGTCCCCGCCGGAGAAGCCCCGCCAGTGGGTCCGGAGGAGGCCGGCGAGCTGGTAGCACCGGTCGATCCCTACCCGGAAGTAGTTTCGCGCCTCGCCGACCCGGTTGACGAGCAGGGCCTCGACGTCCGGCTCCAGGTCGCCGAGGTCGGGGTTCTCCGCGACCAGTTCCTCCCAGGCGTCCAGCGGCAGGGCCGACTCGGTCGCCCCGGCCGGGCTGGGGTAAACCGCGACCACCCGGCCGGCCGGGGAACTGTGCAGAAAGAAGGCCAGGGCGATCGGCAGCCCGAACCCCTCCCACTGAAGGTCCGTCAACCGGAGACAGCTCATGTCCTCCACCCGCCGCGGGACCCGGCGGTACTTCGACCCGGCGCGGGCGCTGAAGAGGATCGCGCACGGGCCGCAGGCGCAGACGAGCCGCCGGGCCGCCGGCTCGACCAGGTGCTCGTGCTCGTCCGCCAGCCCCGCGCTGCACAGCTCGCACCGCTCCCGGACCGGGTTCGGCCGGGCAAGACGGCTGAGGAAGCCCAGGGGGTTCGGCGCCGGCCGGCTGTTCGGGGTGTTCCGGTGCACGGGCGGCCTCACGGCGGGGGCATGTGCGGCATCCGGGGGTCGATCGGGTCCCGGGCGGCGGCGCTGATGCTGGTCGAGTCCCGGGCGGTCCGCTGGAACCGCCGGTCCTCCCGGCCGGGCTCGCGGCCCTTCCGCCGGACGAGCTCCTCGCCCTTCGGGGTGCCCAGGGTGCGCGAGGGCAATTCGGCCTTCTGGTCGATCCGATCCATATCGAGTCCTCCGCTCGGGTTCACAGGACGGGGAGGGCGACGCGGGCGGCGCCGCCTCCCGCTGGCGTTTCTTCCAACCCCTCGACCTCCACCGCGACGACCTCCGGCGCCCGGGCGTAGATCGCCTCCTCGATCGTCTGCCGCATCGCCGCCGCGGTCGACGGGCAGCCGTCGCAAGCCGCCTCGAACCGCACCCGCACGATCCCGTCGTCTACCCCGAGTAGTTCGACCCCGCCGTGCGCGCGGAGGGCCGGCCGCGCCTGCCCCAGCGCCTGCCGGACGCGGTCCTCGACGCCCAGCGGGTGGAGCCCGTGGAGCAGCAGCAAGCCGCCGGCCACCTCGTCGGCCGCGCAGGCGTCGAGGACGGCGGCGCCGGCCTCGCCCGCGGCGGCCACGTGGTCGAGGATCCGGCCCAGCCCGGTACCGTACAGGTCAAGCAGGGCCTGCACGATCTCCCGGACGTGGGCCCGGGCCGCCGGGTCGGTGAGCTGCTCGGCCTGCCCGATCAGGGCTTCGAGCCGCCGGAGCTTCGCCCGGAATTCGCCGTCGTCGGGCGGGTCCGCCATCGCCGCCTCCCAAATGGGTCCGCCTACTTGTGCGCGCCGAACATCGGGGTGTGTCGGACCTCGACCAGCTTGCCGTTGCCGGTGTACATGTGGACGCCGCACGGCAGGCACGGGTCGAAGCTCCGGACCGTCCGCATGATGTCCACCCCTTTGAAGTCGTCCGGGCCGTTCTCCTCGAAGATCGGGGTGTTCTGGACCGCGTCCTCGTACGGCCCGGGCGTGCCGTAGACGTCCCGCGGGTTCGCGTTCCAGGGGGTCGGCGGGTACGGGTGGTAGTTGGCGATCTTCCCGTCCCGGATGACGACGTGGTGCGACAGCACCCCCCGCACCGCCTCGTGGAAGCCGCACCCGTACGTGTCGTCCGGGACCTTGAAGTCGGCCCAGGTCCGGGTGTTGCCGGCGTGCACCTCCTTCATCGCCCGCTCGACGAAATACAGGGCGGCGGCCGCCGCGTACGCCTGGAAGTAGGTCCGGGCCCGGTTCCGCTCGATCGCGTTCGACCACTTCGGGATCTTCCACTCGAACTCGACGTCCGGCAGCGAAGCGGTCTTGGGCAGGTAGATCTTCACACTGGTCCCGGTCGCCTTGATGTACCCGATGTCCACCAGCCCCGCGAGGGCCGTGGACCAGAACCGGGCGATCGGCCCGCCGCCGGTGTCGAGGGCCAGGTAGTCGCCGGTCCGCTTGTCGTACCACCGGGGGGACATCACCCAGGTGTAATTGCCGTTGAAATCCCGCTTCTGCGGCTTCGGGGTGGTCGTCTGGTTCCACGGGTGGCGGATGTCCACCGGGTTGCCGAGCGGGTCCACCTTGACGAACTTCCCCTTGTCCTCCCAGTCCTCGTAGTAAGACGAGCCCAGCAGGATGCGGATGTTCAGGTTGATGTCCACCAGGTCGTGGGTGACGACCTTCCCGTCCACGATCACCCCGGGGGTGACGTACATTGCCTTGCCCCACTCGTTCATGTGCCGGTACTGGTAGTCGACCACGTCCGGGTCGTTGAACGCGCCCCAGCACCCGAGGAGGACCCGCCGCCGGCCGACCTCCTCGTACCCCGGCAGGGCCTCGTAGAAGAAGTCGAACAGGTCGTCGTGCAGCGGCACCACCTTCTTCATGAACTCGATGTACTTCATCAGCCTGACGAGGTAGTCGGTGAACAGCTGCTGCGTCGGGACCGTGCCCACCCCGCCGGGGTAGAGGGTGGACGGGTGGACGTGCCGGCCCTCCATCAGGCAGAACATCTCCCGGGTCAGCCGGCTCATCACCAGCGCCTCCCGGTAGAACTCGCCGGTGAACGGGTTGAGCGCCGTCATGATGTCGGCGATCGTCCGGTACTTGTGGATGTTGGCGTTCGGGGCGGCCGTCTTCTGGGCCTTGTCCCACACCTTCGGGTTGGTCTCCTTGACCATCCGCTCGCAGTAGTCCACCCCGACCAGGTTGTCCTGGAAGATGTTGTGGTCGAACATGTACTCGGCGGCCTCGCCGAGGTTGACGATCCACTCGCCCATCGGCGGGGTCTTGATGCCGAACGCCATGTTCTGGGCGTACACCGCGCACGTCGCGTGGTTGTCGCCGCAGATGCCGCAGATCCGGCTGGTGATGAAGTGGGCGTCCCGCGGGTCCTTGCCCTTCATGAAGACGCTGTACCCGCGGAAGATCGACGACGTGCTGTGGCACTCGGCGACCTGCTTGTTGGCGAAGTCGATCTTGGTGTAGATGCCGAGGCTGCCCACGATCCGGGTGATCGGGTCCCAGGACATCTCCACCAGCTGGCGGTTGTCGGTGCCCGTCCCGGTGCGGGGCTGCGTCACGGTCGCCATGGGGTAACCTCCTTATCGCCGGGCCGGGGTGGCCGCGGACCCGTTGCCGTAGGTGCTCGGGTGGTAGCCGGTGGTCAGGTCGCGGCCGCGGTGCCGCCACTTCGGTTCCTTGTTGACCGTGTCGTTGGTCATCGCCCGGAGCCCGCGGATGACCCGGCCGTAGGCGCCGATCGCGAGTGAGGAGATGCTGGCCCCCGGCGGCTCGTCCATGAACGGCATGAACTTGTCCGGGAACCCCGGCATGGTACAGGCGATGCAGATGCCGCCGACGTTCGGGCACCCGCCGATCCCGCCCATCCACCCCCGCTTGGTCACGTTGCAGTTCACCACCGGGCCCCAGCACCCGACCTTCACCAGGCACTTCGGCGACCCGTACTCGCGGGCGAAGTCGGCCTGCTCGTAGTACCCGGCCCGGTCGCACCCCTCGTGGACCGTCTTGCCGAACAGCCAGGTCGGGCGCAGCTGCTCGTCGAGCGGGATCATCGGGGCCAGTCCGGCCGCCTCGTAGAGCAGGTACAGCAGCGTCTCGGTCATGTTGTCCGGCTGGACCGGACACCCCGGGACGTTGACGATCGGCAGCCCGGTCTGGGTGCGGAAGTCCCACCCGAGGTAGTCGGCTAACCCCATACACCCGGTCGGGTTCCCGGCCATCGCGTGGATCCCGCCGTAGGCCGCGCAGGTGCCGGCGGCCACGACCGCGAACGCCTTCGGGGCGAGCCGGTCGATCCAGGTGTTGAGGGTGATCGGCTCGCCGGTCCGGGGGTCGTTGCCCATCGCCGCCCAGTACCCCTCGGCCTTGATGTCCTCGTTCGGGATCGACCCCTCGATCACCAAAACGAACGGGGCGTCGAGCCGGCCCTCGGCGGCGGCGTGCCACACCTTCATGTACTCGTCGCCGCCCTGCGAGTAGTCGAGGACCCGGTTGTGGAGGTGGACCTTCGGGAGCCCGGGGATGGCCCCCATGATGATGTCCTCGATGCTCGGCTGGGTGGCGGCGGTGACGGCAATGGTGTCCCCGTCGCAGCCCAGTCCGTCCGGGCTCCACAGGACGTGGACCTCCTTGACGGCCGGCTCTTTCTGCGTCTTCCGCCCGTAGGGTGCGGTCGTTTCTGCCATGGCGCAGCTCCGTTCTGGTGGGCGCCCCGCTGCCGGGGCGAGTGGTTATCCGTCCTCCTGCGGCCGCGGAGGCCCCCCGATGGCGTGGCCGTATTTGATGACGGCGACGAAGAGCGGCCCCCCGAGGGCGTTCCCGAGTGTGGTCCAGAGGAGGAACCGGCCGTAGTCGGCGGCCGTCACGCCCTGGCCCGCGAACACCCCGGCCAGCACCTCGACCGACCCCACGACCACGTGGTGGAGGTGGGTGAAGCCGATCACCGAGGCGACCAGGCCGGTGAGCATGACCTGGCTGATCGTGTCCCGGGCGGCGGCCACCAGCCACGACAGCAGCCCCATCAGCCAGCCGGCCAGCAGGCCGCTCAACAGGATCACATGGTCCGGGTGGGTGGTCAGGGACGAAGCGATCTCCCCGAACACCCGCGGCTCGATGACCCCGAGGGCCGGGCCAGGGCGGTGACCGAGGCCGTCCGGTTCAGGACCGGCATCACGACCAGGGTGGTCTGCTCGGTGAACAACTCGGACCGCCCGACGATGAACCCGACGGAGTCCATGCCGGCAAGGACGAGTGCGGCGACCGGCCGCGGGAGGGTGTCGAGGCCGAGGGTCATCGTGACCGCTACCAGGAAGGGGCTAAACCCGATGTCCAGCCCGGCCGACAATCCGGACAGAAACAGTCCACCGGCCCCCCGCCGGATAGTGGCCCGCCCTTCCCTGATCTCCTCCCGAAGGATCTGCCCGGGCGCCTTCTTCAGCCCCCCGGCATTCCCTTTCTCCGGTCTACGCTGGTCGATACTCATGGCCGGGCCGATCGGAGTTCGGGGTCGGCTCAACAGATCCGCGGCAGTTGCTCGCCGGAGAGCATGGTGACGACCCGTGCGCCGCCAACCCGCGACCGAAGAAGTATCATCCCGGGATGATCGGCAACGATCGTGCCGATCACGGCGGCATCCTTCCCCAACGGATGGGCCCGCACCGCGGCCAGCACCCGGTCGGCGTCCTCCCGTGGGACGACGGCGATCAGCTTCCCCTCGTTGGCGACGTAGAGCGGGTCGAGCCCGAGCATTTCACACGCGCCGCGGACCTCGGGCCGAAGCGGGATCGCCGCTTCGTCCAGTTCCACCCCGACGCCCGACCCCGCGGCCAGTTCGTTCAGGGCGCTCGACAGCCCGCCGCGGGTCGGGTCCCGCATGCACCGGGTGTCGGGGCAGGCGGCGAGAATCGCCTCCGTCAGCCCGTTCAGCGGGGCGGTGTCGCTCTCCAGCACCGTCTCGAACTCCAGCCCCTCACGGACCGACAGGATCGCGATCCCGTGGTCCCCGATCGTCCCCGATACCAGGACGCGGTCCCCGGGCCGGGCGGCGCGGATCGACAGCCGGCGGCCGGCGGGCACCAGACCGATGCCGGTGGTGGTGATGAACACCCCGTCGCCCTTCCCGCGGTCCACCACCTTCGTGTCGCCGGTGACAAGCTCCACCCCCGCCGCGTCGCACGCCTCCCGCATCGAGGCAACGATCCGCCGGAGGTCGTCGACCGGAAGTCCCTCTTCGAGGATGAACGCGGCGGCCAGGTACCGGGGCACCGCCCCGCCGACCGCCAGGTCGTTCACCGTCCCGTGGACCGCGAGCTTGCCGATGTCCCCACCGGGGAAGAACAGCGGGCGGACGACGAACGAGTCGGTGGTGAAAGCCAATCTGATAGCGGATTGCGGATTACGGATTGCGGAATGAAGACCAGAAGAGCCATTCCGGCGCGGATCGGCTCCTTGCTTGTTTTCAATTCCGCCTTCCGCATTCCGCGTTCCGAAATCGAGAGTCGCCTGGTCTTCGAGGGCCGCCAGGACGGCGTTGTCGAACGCCGGGAGGAACACCCCCTGGATCAGCTCGGCCGTAAGCTGGCCACCGCTGCCGTGGCCGAGCAGGATCTGGTCGTACCGCGACTTCGGCACCGGGCAGGTGCCGAACGCGGCAGTCAGCGGGGGGTCCGCGGCGGCCATGTTAGATCACGTCCTCCTCGCCGCGAAGCACGTGGATCAGGTCCCACAGAACGTGTAACAGAGTCTCCTGGGTCTCCTGGATGCGGTGGATGCTGAAGCTCGGGACGGTGAAACAGTGGTCGCAGAGATCCGGCATCCGGCCGCCGTCCCGGCCCGAGAAGCCCACCGTGAGCAGCCCCATTTCCCGGGCGGCCTGGAGGGCCCGGTTGACGTTCGCGGACTTTCCGCTGGTCGAGATGCCCAGGGCCATGTCCCCGGGCCGGCCGAGCAGCCGCACCTGCTGGACGAAGGCCAGGGCGAAGTCCTGGTCGTTTCCGACGGCCGTCAGGAGGGCGGTGTCGGTCGTCAGCGCGACCGCCGGGAGGGCGGGCCGCTTCTCGATGATCGGGTGCATGAACTCGACGGCCACGTGGGCCGCGTCGCACGACGACCCGCCGTTGCCCATGACGAACAGCCGGCCGCCGGCGTCGAACGCCTTCGCCATCGCCGCACAGCAGGCGACGACCCGGTCCGCGTTCTCGGCGAAGAACGCCTCCTTCGTCGCCGCGCTCTCGCGGGCCTTGCGGAGGACCGCGCCGCGGAGGTCGGCGGCGGGGCTCATGCGGGCCCCCCCACGAGGGGAAGTTCACGGGCCGTCGTCCGCGACTCCAGGTGCCGGCCGTAGGCGTGGTACGCGGCGCAGGCCCCCTCGGCGGACACCATCGTCGCCCCGAGCGGGGTCCGCGGCGTACACTCGTTGCCGAACGCCGGACAGTCGTGCGGCTTCTTCAGCCCCTTGAGCACCTGCCCGCTGATGCACAACGGCGACTCCTGGGTCTCGATGTCGTCCACTTCAAAGAGCCGTTCGGCGTCATGGTCCCGGTACTCGTACCGGAGCTTGAACCCGCTCTTGGGGATCAGGCCCACTCCCCGCCACTTCCGGTCGCACACCTCGAACACGTCCTCGATCAGCCGCCGCGATGCCGGGTTCCCCTCCGGCCGCACCGCCCGGGCATAGGGGTTCTCGACCTCCGCCCGCCCGGCTTCGAGCTGTTCGACGGTGCGGAGCACCCCTTCGAGCAGGTCGAGCGGCTCGAACCCGGTGACCACGACCGGGACCTTGTACCGGCGGGCGATCGGCTCGTATTCGGAAAGGCCCATCACGGCGCAGACGTGCCCCGGGCCGAGGAACCCCCGCACCCGGTTACCCGGGGCCTGGAGGATGGCAGTGATCATCGGCGGGACCAGGACGTGCGATACCAACACGCTGAAATTGGTCAGTTTTCGCTTCCGGGCCAGCCACACGGCCATCGCGTTCGGCGGGGCCGTCGTCTCGAACCCGATCGCGAAGAACACCACCCGCCGGTCCGGATTCGCGGCGGCCAGGTTGACGGCGTCGAGCGGGGAATAGACGACCCGGACGTCGGCCCCCTGCGACTTCAGTTGCAGCAGATCGCCGCGGGAGCCGGGGACCCGGAGCATGTCGCCGAACGAGCAGAAGGTCACCCCCGACCGGGAGGCGATCGCGTGGGCCCGGTCGATCATCTCCAGTGAGGTGACGCACACCGGGCAGCCCGGGCCGTGGACCAACTCGACCTCGGGCGGCAGCAGTCGGTCGATCCCGTACTTGACGATCGTGTGGGTCTGGCCGCCGCACACTTCCATGAGCGTCCACGGCCGGGTCGCGGCCCGGGCGATGGCGGCGGTCAGTTTCGCGGCCGCCCCGCCGTCGCGGTACTCGTCCACGAACCTCATGGCGGGGGCACCTCCAGTTCGTCGAGCTGGTTCATCCCCGCCAGGAACGCGAACACCTGCGCCGCCTCGGCCTCGTCGATCCGGGACAGGGCGAACCCGACGTGGACGAGGACGTATTCACCGACCCGCACGTCCGGAACGTGTTCCAGGCAGACCCGCTTGCTCACCCCACCGAACTCGACCTTCCCCATGAGCACGTCGTGCTCTCGGTAAGTGTCCACCACCCGGCCGGGGATTCCCAGGCACATCGTCGTTCCCCGAGGTGGAAAGGGTCAGCCGTCCCGGGCGGCAGCCACGGCCAGTTGGCCCAGGCTCAGCCCGCCGTCGTTGGGCGGAACCAGGCGATGCCGGTACACCCGAAACCCGTCGCGGCCGAGCCGCATGCACACTTCGCTGGTGAGGAGCGCGTTCAGGAAGACGCCGCCGCTAAGGGCGACGACCCCGAGCCCAGTCGTCTCGCGGAGCCGCCCGCAGACCGAGGCGATGAGATCGACCAGGGTCGAATGAAACCGCCGGGCGATCCGCGCCGTGCTCACGCCGGCCGCCACGTCCCGCGCGACGGCCCGAACGAGCGGCCGGGTGTCCACAATCAGGACAGACTCTGGCGGTTCGCCTTCCCACTCCTCTCCCAGTTCGAACGGGTAACTTGTGTCCGGCGGGACGCCCGCGGCCAGTCCCTCCAGTTCCGCCGCCGCCTGGCCCTCGTAGGTGACCCGGTCGCGAACCCCGGCGAGGGCGGCGACGGCGTCGAAGAGTCTTCCCGCGCTGGAGGTGGGTGGGGTGTTAATCCACCGGTCGAGCATCTTCCGGAGCACGGCCAGTTCGTCCTGCAAACACCGCGCCTCCAGCAGCCCGAACCCGACATTCGCGTCGGCGAGGTGGGCGGCCGCCATCCGCCACGGCTCCCGGATCGCCCTCTCGCTCCCCGGCATTCCGACGTACCGCAGGTGCGCCGCCCGCCGAGACCACCGGTAATTCCCGACCAAAAACTCACCGCCCCAGATGGCCCCGTCCGTCCCGTAGCCCGTGCCGTCGAAGGTCACCCCGATGACCGTTTCCGTCAGCCCGTTTTCGGCCATGCAGCTCGCCATGTGAGCATGATGGTGCTGAACACTGAGAATCGGTTTACGCGACCGGACAGAATGTTCCCTGGCGTAACGACTCGTGGCGTAGTCCGGGTGCAGGTCGCACACGATCCACTCCGGCGAGATGCCGACCAGCTGCTCGTACAAGGTCACGTCCTGCTCGAACGCCCGGTAGGCGTCGTAATGGTCGAGGTCGCCCAAGTGATGGCTGAGGAACGCATGCCGGTCGCGCCCGATGGCGAACGTCGCCTTGAACTGGCCGCCGACGCTCAGGATCGGCCGGGGGCAGTCGAACGGCAGCGGGATCGGCCGCGGGGCGTACCCGCGGGACCGGCGGACCGGCAGTTCGACCCCATCGACCACCCGGGTAACCGAGTCGTCGCAACGAACGTGGATCGGCCGGTTATGGGTCAGGAACAGGTCGGCGATGCCGGCCAGCTGCTCCACCGCGTCGTCCCGGTACGCGATAGGCTCGTCCGAGCGGTTCCCGCTGGTCATGACCAGGGGGACGCCGCCGACCGCACGCAGGAGCAGGTGGTGGAGCGGGGTGTACGGCAACATCACCCCGAGCCACGGGTTGCGCGGGGCGACCTCGTTGGCGATGGGGGAGAACGTGCCCTTGCGGAGCAATACGATTGGGGCCGATGGTGACAGTAGCAGCGCCCGCTCGACCGGCCCGACCTCACAGAGACTTCCCACGACCGTCAGGTCCGGCACCATGACCGCGAACGGTTTCTCGTCGCGGTGCTTGCGGCGACGGAGTTCCGCGACCGCGGCGCTCCCCCGGGCGTCACACACGAGGTGATAGCCCCCGAGTCCTTTAACCGCTCCGATCTTCCCGGCGAGCAGCGCCTGTCCGAATGAGGCGAGTGGGTCCGGGGTCGAGACGGGCTCTCCGGTCGGGTCGAGCAGCCGGAGCCGCGGGCCGCACGCCGGGCAGGCCGTCGGCTGGGCGTGGAAGCGGCGGTTGCTCGGGTCGTCATACTCTGCCCGGCAGGCGGCGCACATGACAAAGCCGGCCATCGTGGTGCGCGACCGGTCGTAAGGGGCCCTGATGATGATCGTCAGCCGCGGCCCGCAGTTCGTGCAGTTGAGGAACGGATAGCCGAACCGCCGATCGCCGGGGTCGAACAGCTCCGCGAGGCACTCGCGGCACGTGGCCACGTCGGGGGAGATGAAGACCGACCCCGACCCGGTGGCCTCGCTCGCCTCGATATGGAACCGGTGGTCGCCCCGCGGGGGCTGGCGCACCCAGGACACGTGTTCGATCGTGGCGAGCGGCGGTAGGCGGGCGGGGAGTTCAGCCAGGAACCGGTCGAGCGACGGTGGTTCGCCCTCGACCTCGATTACCACCCGTCCCGCCTGGTTGCGGACAAACCCGGCCAAACTGTGGCGGGCGGCGAGACTGTATACGTAGGGGCGGAAGCCGACTCCCTGGACCATCCCACGGACCTCAATCGCCCTGCGTTCCATGCCGCAGCCCGCTGCCGTGAGAAACCCTTAGAAGAAGTCAACGAACGTAGATATGCAACCGCAGTGCCGCCCGAGAAATCCTCCGAAACTCTGTATTGCACAACAAATGGACATTCATTACTATACATCTTGTTTAGCCGTTTCTCCGGCCGGCCCGCCGGCCGCGCCCGACCCCCCCGCCATCCGGAGGGCCCCATGCCCACCCCGAGCAAGGAGTACGCGGACGAGGTCCTGATCCGCTCCCTGGCCCGCGGGGACGCCATCCCCGACGCCGCCCGGGTCGCCAAGGTCAGCGAGCGGACCGTCTTCCGCCGGCTCAATAACCCGACCTTCCGGGACCGCCTCAGCGCGACCCAGGCGGCCGCCCTGTCGCCCGCCTACGGGATGCTCACCACCGGGCTGACCGACGCCTGCCGCCGGGTGAACGACCTGGTCTGGGACCCGAACCCGCACGTCGGGTTCAAGGCCGCCAAGGCGGTGGTCGACCTGACCCTGAAGATGCGGGAGCAGGTCGAGCTCGAGGACCGGGTGACCGCCCTGGAGCGGATCGCGAAGCACAAGGCCCAGCACGGGGAGTTCGCGGTCCCCCCGGAGGACGACCCGGACGAGGACGAACCGGGCGACGGTCCCGACCCGGCCGGACCGGGCGGACCGGGTGGTCCGGGCGGTGCCCCGCCCGGCGGCGGGCCGGAGGCGGGGCGGCCGCCCGACCCCTCGCCGAACGAGAAGCCCGCGGTGGGGGTGCCGTCTCCGCCTCCGGGCGTGCCCGGGCCGGGAGGTCCGCCCACTCCTCCCGCCCCCGGGGCCGAGCCGGGGGTGGGGGTGCGGGCCCCGGAGGAGGAGAAACCGGCCCCGGGGCTGCCAAACACTGACAAAACCTGCCACGACCCGCTCCCCGGCGCGGGGTCCGACGGAGAGCGGCCGGAACGGGCGTGTACCGCGGGCACCCCGACCGACAGTCGAACGGACCGGGCGACCGGATCCCGGCCGGGTGCTCAGGTCCCCGCGGCGCGAGAGGAGAAGACCGACCCGTCTCGCTCGACACGACACCTTCTCCCCGGTGCTCCCCTCCCCCCTCGTGCCCACGCTCCGCGTGGGCACGAGGGAAGCCGAGCCGGTGTCGCGTCCAGCGAGACGGGTCAACCTTGCCCCCACATTAATGCCGCACTCCGAAGGGAAGAGTCACCCCTTCAGGTACCACGGCACGTTGATCACCGCGACCCGCTCCAGCCCGCTGAAATAGAGGTACCCCTTGATGATCGCGGCCGTGTGGTTGTGCAGCAGGACGTGATACCACCGCCCCTCCACCAGTTCGGGGACGACGATCGCGATCTGCCGGCCCGGGTGGGCCTTCACCAGCTCGGTGACGAATTCCATCAGCGGGCCGTACAGCTGGCGGTACGGGGACGGGATGACTACCAGCTTCGGGCTCGGGACGCAGGCCGCCCGGCACGGGTCGGCCACGAACCGCGCCCACTCGTCTTCGAGGTCGCGGAGCCGGATCTCGTCGAACGCGATGTGCAGCGCGTACACCTCCGGCGACAGCTGGAGGGCGACCCGGATCGCCTTCCGGGTGATCCGCGACCACCCGCGGACCAGGAGCACGACCAGCGGCGGGCAGAGATCCCGGGGGTTGAGCGGCTCGTCGGTGACCAGCTCCCGGGCGACCGCCCGGTAGTGCCGGCGGACCCCGACGAACGCGGCCGCCAGCCCGGCCAGGAGCGCCACCGTCACCCACGCCCCGTCGACGAACTTGGCCACCAGTATGACGACCAGCGCGGCCGCGGTCCCGGCGGCCCCGACCCCGTTCACCACGGCCGCGACCCGGGCCCCGCGGCCGCCGATCTTCAGCCAGTGGGCCACCATCCCGGCCTGCGACAGGGTGAAGGCCAAAAACGCCCCGACGGCGAACAGCGGGATCAGGTTGTCGGTCACGCCGCCGAAGGCGACGAGCAGGACGGCCGACAGGCCGGTCAGGACGAGGATGCCCGTGGTGTACACCAGCCGCCGGCCGCGATGGGCGAACCCTTGCGGCAGGAACCCGTCCAGGGCTACCGCCCGGCAGAGCCGGGGGAAGTCGGCGAACCCGGTGTTGGCCGACAGACACAGGACCGCGAGCACCGCCCCGATGGTCACGTAGTACACCACCCCCCGGCCGGCGACGGCGGCGATCAGCTGCGACAGGACGCTCTGGTACCCCTCCTTCTCCGGGTCGGTCGCCCCGATCCCGTACGCCTCACAGAGGTAGGCGATCCCGACGAGGAGGACGGCCAGGATGACGATGATCGCGGCCAGCGTCCGCCGGGCGTACCGGACCGGGGGGTCGCGGAAGGCGGCCACCCCGTTGCTCACCGCCTCGACCCCGGTCATCGCGGTACACCCGCTGGCGAACGCCTTCGCCAGGACCCACCACCCGACCGCCTCGGCCGCCGGGGGGAGCTCGGGCGGGGCGACGACGGGGTCGGGGTGCCCGCCGGCCGCCAGGGCCTTGACCACGCCGACCGCGACCACCCCGCCGAGCGAGACGACGAACAGGTAGGTCGGGGCGGCGAACGCCACCCCGGACTCCCGCACCCCCCGCAGGTTGACCACGGCAATCGCCCCGAGGATCGCCAGGCACAGCCTCAAGGTGTGCGGCTGGAGCTCCGGGACCGCGGACACCAGGGCCCCGACCCCGGCCGAGATCCCGACGGCGACGACGAGCACGTAGTCGATCATCAGGGCGGCGGCGGCCAGGAGCCCGGGGGCTACCCCGAGGTTCTCCCGGGCCACGGTGTACGACCCGCCCCCGGTCGGGTAGGCGGCGATCGTCTGCCGGTACGAGAGGTACACGATCGCGAGCAGTCCGACGATCAGCAGGGTGATCGGGCCGATGTACGCGATCCCGGCCGTCCCCAGCAGCAAGAGGATCGCCAGGGCGGCTTCCGGGCCGTATGCCGCCGACGCGAGGGCGTCGAGCCCGAGCATCGGGATCCCGGCCCACGTGCCGACCCGCTGCCGCTCCTCCTCGGCCGTCGCCAGGGGCCGGCCGAACAGCCAGTCGACGAGCGCCATCGGTGGTCCGTCAGTGGGGGCGAAGAACCGACGCGGCGCGGCCGCGAATTGAGCCGACTATACGCCCGAAGCCGGGCGGGGGGAAGGGCGGGGGCACCGGCTGCAGGGTCGTTCAAAGTGGTCCGCTCGCCCCGCGAGCGGTCATTTCTGAGGGGGAATCAAGAACCAACTACTCGAGGGGCGAATAGATCTGTGTCGACATCCACGAGGACTGAGCGTTTCAAGGATTTCAGCCTGAAAGGCTGGGAGCGCATAGCCCAGGGCATCGCCCTGGGCGGGGGAACCCGGCTGCGATCGACGTCTGGCCCGATCGAGTGGCGTTCCCCCGCCCAGGGCGA
>JAQGHQ010000121.1 GCA_028288765.1 Gemmataceae bacterium
GGGGATTTCTTGTGCGACCACCGGAGGAACTCCCGGAGGTCGTTCCGGGCGTCGACGGCCGACGCCCCGAACCCGACCGCGCCGCCGTCCACGGCGACGGCGGAATACCCGCCGGCCGGGTCGCGGCACACGAGCACGGGGTAGCGGTAGGTGGGCATGGGTGCTTTCAAAGTAGGCGACTCGCTCCGCGGGTCGCCGTTTCTTTGAGTCCGGAGCGTTTCGATTCCGTCACAAGAAATGGTCACTCGCGGAGCGAGTGACCTACTGTGGCCGCGGCAGCACCGCCAGCGTGAACGCCCGGAACACCTCCGGGTTGAACGGCGGCGGGCAGATCAGCCCGGTCCGCACGTCGCAGATGGCCTGCCCTTCTGGGTACACGCGGACGATCGGGCCGAAGGCGAACGGGTCGGCGAGCGTTGCCGGCAACGAGTCGACCACGTCGACCCGGACCGGTACCGGGCCGCCGTGCTTCGGGACGAACAGGTGCGTGCCCACCTCGGTCAGCGCCAGTAGCCGCGCGTGGATGCCGTGTACGCCGATCAGGAATGCATTCTCCTTCGGCGCCCTGTTCAGCTCGATGCCCAGGCCCTCTGCCCACGCTTTCAGATAATAATCGCGTAAATGGCTGCTGCCGACACACGGGCTCCCACCCGGAAACCCACGAACCCAGAGAAACACCGGCTTCTCGTCCGCCGGGGCAGTCGCCATCAGGTTCAGAAGCGCGAGTCGATTCTCCAGGTCGAACAGGTCCTGGTTTCCCGGTAGCGGCTCGGACGTGTCGAGCAACTCGCGGATCGCCTCCTCCATGCTCATCGCCGAGACGATCGACCGGAACGGCTGCTCCCCGTTCCCGTGGTCGCGGTTAGAGTTGGTGGCCGGCTTCACCGCCCGGTATCGTACCCGCCGCCCGACCGCCTCGGGCTGTCTGGCTTCCAGGTAGGCGTGCCGCCGCTCTTCAAGGCGTCCCTCGATCTCGTCCAGCGCGGCGGCGATTCCGTCGGCCACCTCTCGCAGCGCGAAGTACCGCTCCTGCTCGGGCGTTACCCGCCCCGCGACGACCGGTTGGGTCGGCCGCAGTGCCACGATCTGCTCGTCGACGCGGTCGAGTGTCGCCCGACGGTCGCTTACCCGGATCGCGAGCGGTACGTCTTCCCCGCCGGTGAGTGACACCTTCGCCGCCCACCCCGGGGCCTGCACGTCGACCGCGAGCCCGCCGCCCCCGGCCCGGACGGTCACGACGGTCAGGTCCTCCGGGTCGAGGGCGGCGAGCCGGTCGGCGGCCGGCCGGCTCAGCTCCCGCTCGACCGCCCGCTTCATCGCCCGCGCCCCGAGGGCCGGGTCGTACCCGGCCGCGATCACCCGGTCGAGCGCGTCCGCCGACACGTTCAGCACGCACTTCCGCTGCGAAAACCCCTCCCGCCCGAGGACGTCTTCGACCAGCCGGCGGGCGATCCGCCCGAGCTCGTCCCGGGAGAGCTTGCGGAACGGGATGACCCGGTCGAGCCGGTTGAAGAACTCCGGCCGGAAGAACCGCTCGGCCGCCCGGGTGTACGCGGCCGCCCGGTCCGCCTCGGCCGCGAACCCGAGGTTCCCTTCCGCCTCCCGCACCCCGAGGTTCGAGGTCATGACGACGAGGGCGTTGGTAAAGTCCGCGGTCCGGCCGAGGGCGTCGGTCAGCCGGCCCTCGCCGAGCACCTGGAGCAGGAGGTCGAACACCTCCGGGTGGGCCTTTTCCACCTCGTCGAGCAGGATCACGGCGAACGGCTGGCGGCGGACCGCGGCGGTGAGCAGGCCCTCCGGCTGGGCGAACGTGCCGGCCAGCCGGGCCGCGGCCCCGGGCTGGGTGTACTCGTTCAGGTCGACCCGCAGGAGCCGGTCGGCGGCCCCGAACAGGGTGCGGGCGGCGGCCTTCGCGCACTCCGTCTTGCCCACGCCCGTCGGCCCGAGAAAGAGGAACGCGGCGAGCGGCCGGTCCGGGTCGTTCAGCCGGGCCTTGGCCACGCTCACCACGTCGGCCAGCGCCTCCACCGCCTCGGCCTGGCCGACCACCTGCTCCCGGAGCTTGTCCCGCACGGCGTCGCGGTCGAGCCGCTGTTTCGGGTCGAGGAACGCGAGCGACAGACCGCTCCGGGCGGCGAAGTCGGCGAGCACGTCGTCGCGCGAGACGACCGGCCGCCGGGCGAGGAGCCCGGCCTTCCCGTCCTCCCTCCGCGCCGGGGCCGAGGGTGCCGCGCCGCCCTTCTCGTCGGCGGGGGTTTCGGTCGCCCGGACCGCGAGCCGGGTGAGGACGGCGGCGGCCTTGCCCGGAAAAGCGGCGGTCCGCTCGTACCGCCGCTGGAGGTCGACCACCGCCGGCAGCACGTCGAGCCCGAACGTACACACCTGCTTCCCTTCGAGCCGGCGCTGGCGGTCGATCAGGGTGCGGAAGGTGTCCGCGTCGGTCGGCTCGCGGACCGGGATCGGGTGGAACAGGTCGGCGAACCCGCGGTCCCGCTCCTGGAGCACCCGCAGCCCCTCGGGGGTGACCTCGCCGAGCACCCGGACGTCGCGGCGTTCGAGGTACGGCTTGAGCACGACCGCGGCGCTCAGCGATGACTGGCTCGTCACCCCGGCGAGGAACAGGCCGATCAGGTCGTCGAAGTACAGGACGTGGTCGCGCGTCCGGGCGTGCTTCAGGATGGCGAGCAGCCGGCCCTCCCACTGGCCGACGTAGGACATGCCCGAGATCAGCCGTTGGGGCGACACGAGCCAGACGTTCTCCTTCTGCACGTGGACCGATTTCCGGGCCGCGACCCGGCGGTAGACGCACTCGTGAACGACGGTCGTCTTCCCGGCGAGCCGCGGGCCGCACAGAAGAACCGGCCGGCGGTCCGGGTGGGCGAGCAGGCGGTCGAGCTCGTCCACCTCCCGGTCCCGCAGGACGGCGCGGTCGAGTTCGTCCGGGTAGAGCCAGTCGAGGCACCGGCCGACCCGCCGCAGCTCGGCCGCCCCGTCGGGCGGGTGATCGCCTCCGAGCATGAGGAACCGCAGGTCCGGCGGCTTCGGGACCACCGCGGGGATGTTCGCGGACAGCTCCAGCGCCTGCACCCACGCCTTGCCGGCGAGGCCGCCGGTTTCGGGCCGGACCTCCTCGTCGGCGGCCGCGTCGCGCTCGACCTGCCGCCAGTGCTCCGTCAGGGCGGCGCGGGCCCGGGCCCCGAGCTGTTCGTTCCGCCCGACCTCGAACCACACGTCCGGCACGCTCGGGGTGAACGCGAGCCGTCGGCCGAGATGGGAGAACGTGATGACCAGGTACTTCACCTTCGCGACCCGGCGGCGGAGTTCGATCTCCAGCGGGACGCGGTGGGTGGCGACCGGCGGGCAGAAGGTCCACGCCGCCGCGTCGTCGTGTCGGGCGTTGCGGCCGAGCTGCTCGATGGTCTGGACGACCTCGCGGGCGAGCTTGGTGAGCAGCCGGTTCAGGTTGTCGTCGGTCCGCGTCGGGCGTGCGAAGAACAGCGGCCGGGCGGTGTAGCCCTCCTTGTGCTGGTACACGTAGACCGGGATGCGGAACTGCATGGGCGCGTTTCCGGGATTCGTTCTCGTTCCGACACTCGGCGTGGTTCTGTACCCCGCAGGGGTTGTAAGCCAGAGCCCAGGGTCGCGCTTCGCGCACCCTGGGTTCGGGAATCGCGCGCGAGCGGGCCGGGGCCGCCCAGGGTGCGCTCGCTCCGCTCGCGACCCTGGGCTCTGGCCTACAACCCCGTCGGGGTACAGACACCCGCCCCCGACTTGCTGGGAACGGGCTCACTCCACGATCAGCTGAATCAGCCGGGCGCGGGCGTTCGCGTCGATCAGCGGGGCGAGCCGGTCGGGCAGCTCGCCCCACAGGTTCGTCCACATTTCTTCGAGTTCCAGGTCGTCGACCTCGCCCTTTCCCAGGTCGTACACTCGGCGGGGCCGGTCGGCCTTGATTGCGCCCCGCCGGACGATCGCCTCCGGGGGCCGGTACTGGACCAGCGGCTCGGGGGTGGCGACCACCAGCGCGTCCGGGCTCGCCCCGTCCGTGGCCTCCGCGACCACGATCTTGTGCAACCCGGCCTCCCCGCCGAACCGGACGTGCGCGCCCGTGCCGCCGATCGCCAGCCCGACCCCGACCGTCCCCGCGGGGAGCGGGGCCAGCGGCGCGCCGGGCGGCATCATCACCCGCCGGAGCAGCTCCTTCGGCGGGCCGGCCGTCATCAGGTACAGGCGGTCCTGCGACCACACGGTCTCCGGGAGGTCGGCGGCCGGTTCCGGGTCGGCCCGGCCCGCCCGCGGCATCGGGGTGCGCAGCGGGGCGGGCGGCCGCGGCGGCGGGACCACCGGCCGCGGGGGCGGCCCCGGGTCGGCCTCGGTCCCGGGCAGGGCGTACCGGCACACGTCGACGCTCAGCTTGCCCCGGCGGGCGAGCTCGTGGTACGCGGCCGCGAACTCGCCCAGATGGCCCCGGTGCTCCGAGAACACCGCCAGGGTGACCGCCTGCGGCCCGCCCGAGAGGCCGTACAGCTTCAGGAGGAGCCTGTCCCAGTCCCGGTTCGCGTCGGCCAGCTGGCGGGCCAGGTCCGCGGGCGGCGGCCCGGCCCCCGCGTGGAACGCGATCACGGCCTCGTCTTCCAGCGCGAACACGGCCTCGCGCTGCCGTCGGACCTCGTCCGCCACCTCCCGCAGCCGCCCGAGCCGGGCCAGCGTCTCCTGGTCGAACCGGGAGAGCGGCTTCTTCCGCGCCTGCTTCTTGAACACCCGCTGTTCGACCAGCCCGAGCTGGTACACGTCGTTGGCGAGCTCGCGGACCACCGACGACGTCTCCGCCAGCTGGTGCCACCGGCGGAGGTGCTGGACCGCCGCCGCGAGTGCGCCAACCGGGTCGGTCGGCTCCCGGAACGACCGGGGTTTCGCCCCCGGGATCGGGCGGACGGTCACCGCCGGGCGGCCGTCGCTCACCCCGACCTCCGCGGACAGCGGGACGTCGCCGCCGTGCCGGTTCAACTGGCGGGCGAGCGGGGCGAGCAGTTCCCGCTCCATCGCCCGCTTCAGCGGCCGGGCCCCGTACCGCGGGTCGAACCCGACCGCCGCGAGATGGTCGAGCAGGGCCGGCGATGTGCCCACGGTCAGCCCGCGGAACCGCACCCCGTCGCGGCCGAGCACCTTGTGCCACTCCCGGTCGGCGATCCGCCGGATCGTCCCGGCCCCGAGCGGGGCGAACGAGACGATCCGGTCGAGCCGGTTGAACATCTCCGGCCGCAGGAACTGCTCCACCGCCCGGCCGAAGTGCTCCCGCGCCTCGGCCGCCGTCGGGGGCCCGCCCGCGAACCCGGTCGAGCCCGTCTGGTACGCCTCCGCCCCGAGGTTCGAGGTCAGGATGACCACGGTGTTCCGGAAGTCGGCGAGCCGGCCGCCGGCGTCGGTCAGCCGGGCCTCGCCGAGCGCCTGCAGCAGGAGGTCGAAGACCGACGGGTCGGCCTTCTCGACCTCGTCCAGCAGGAGGACGCTGAACGGCTGCTCGCGGACCTTCGCGGTCAGGAGCCCCTCACTCCCGAACGCCCCGCCGACCAGCCGGCGGACCGCCACCGGGTCGGCGTACTCGCTCATGTCGAACCGCGTGAGCCGGTCCCGCGACCCGAACAGGAACTCGGCCAGGGCCTTCGCCATCTCCGTCTTGCCCACGCCCGTGGGGCCGATGAACAGGAGCGAGGCGATCGGCCGGTTCGGCCGGGTGAGCCCGGCCTTCACCGTGGCGAGGAGGGAGACTACCAGGTCCACCGCGTCCGGCTGCCCGACCACCCGGGCCGCGAACCAGCTCCGGGTCTCGGCCAGGTCCAGGGGCACGGCCGGGTCGACGAGCGCCCGGGGGAGCCCGGTCTCGCGGGTGAACCCGGCGTACACCTCCGGCTCGGTGATCGGGGTGCCGTCCGCGCCGTCGCGGATCAGGTTTTCGAGGAACCGCAGCGGGCGGCCGGGGTACGCGGAGTACGTGGCGTACCGGCGGTGGAGGCGGTCGATGGCGGCGAGTGCCGCCGGGTCGAGCGGCCGGTCCTTGAGCCCGCGGGTCGCCGGCCGGCGCGCCCGCCGGCGCGCCCGCATGAGCTCTTTACGGGAGGCGTCGGGCGGGACCCGCGCGCCGGCGGGTACGACCGTGGCCGCGAACCGGGACAGGATCATCTTTCCCCGGGCGACGTCCGGTTCCTCGACGGCGACGTGCCGGAACGTGTCGAGCAGCTGGGGGTCCTGCTTCTCGATCAGCGGGATCTGCTCCGGCGTGCATTCGGCAACGCACAAAAGGTCGCCGCGGGCGACGGCCGGGCGGAGGAAGGTGGCGATGCCCGAGTGGTTGCACTCGTTCTTGCCCACCTCCATCAGCTCGACCAGCGGGCCGACGTGCAGCACGGCCCGCTTCTTCGCCGCCTCCTTGATCACCTCCTGGCACCGCTGCTCCCACATCCCGAACCCGGTCTGCCCGGCGACCAGCCGGGCGCCGCTCGTCTGGAAGAACGGCGTCGCCCCCAGGTGGAACTCCCCCCGGCGGCGGACCAGCTCCCGCACGGCCGCCGTCTTGCCGACGCCGCTCGGGCCGATCAAGAGCACGCTCTGCGGGGGCTTGGCGGTCAGCGACTCGGCGACCTGCCGGACCACCTCGTCGACCTCGAACGCCGGGTCGAGCCGGTCCGGGGTGAGGGCCGTGGCGACCTTCCGGAGGACGGACTTCTTCTCCCCGCCGTCGCCCGTCTCGGCGCGGGCGGCCCGTTCCTTGAGGGTCGGGATCGGCGTCGTGACGTCGACCCACTCGACCCGGAACCCCGACGTGGTTTGCACGCCCGCGAGCGGCTTCAGGCCGGTCGACAGGTTGAGCCGGCGCAGGGCGGAGAGCGCTTCCCGGCGGAGGACGGTGTCGAGGTCGTCTTTCGGGTCGGCGATCACCTCGATCCCGAGTTCCGCCACCCGGGCGAGGACGAGCCCGGCCCCGGCCGGGTCGGCGGGGCCCGGCGGGTGGTCCCAGACGACGGCGTGGAACCGGAGGGTGACCGGCTCCCGCCACGCCTCGTTGGTCCGCGGCGGGGGGATGACGAGGTCGAACGTGTGGGGGCGGGCCCCGCCGGTCCCGCCGGCCGGGCGGGCGACCCCGCGGCGGCGCATCAGGTCGCCGGGCGGCAGGCCCACGACCAGGTCCGCGAGGGTCCGGCGGGCCGACTCGCCGGCGAGGGCCCGGGTCGCCGCCAGCCTGGCGAGTTCCGGGAAGAACAGAGGCTCGGTGAGGACGGCCCCCGGCCCGACTTTGCGATGGACCAGCCCGATCGGGAAGACGATTTCCGCCGCCATGCCTGGGTGCCCGAGCCCGCGTGTGATGATCGACCCCGCACAGTGTGATACATTCCACCAGACGCCGCAACGTCTCAACGGGTTCGGCGCGAAAATCGTGCCGGGGCGGAATCGGCCGCCCGGGCGGGATCCCCGGGCGACGTCACCCCGGGCGACGATCCCGAGCATTTCGTACCTTCCGTCGATGGGACGGTCGAACGCCGGGCGGGCGGCACACCCACCGGACGGCCCTCCGACCGGTACAATCCGAGGCCGAACGCCCGGTCCGCCCCGGCCGAACGCAGCACGAATCCGCCGCCCCGGTCGACCCGTGGAGCCCCCACCCATGAACGCCGTCGCCGCCGTCATGCTCTGCACCCTGGCCGCCCCTGCCGGGCCCGCCCCCCCGCCCGCCCCCGCCCCGAAGCTCTACGTCGCCAATTCCGCCGGGAACGACCTCCACATTATCGACACCGCCACGAACACGGTCGTCAAGCGCGTCGAGGTCGGCCCCCAACCCCACGGGCTTGTGGCCATCCGCGACGGGAAACAGCTCTTCCTGACCATCGAGAACACCGACGGCGACGCGGGGGAACTCGTCTGGTTCGACCCGGCGACCGACCGGGTCACGCGGCGCATGAAGGTCGGCCCGCGGCCGAACCAGCTGGCGTGTACCCCCGACGGCCGGCTCGCCTACGTCCCCTGTGACGACGCGTCGTGGTGGGTGATCGACACCGTGAACGCCCGGGTCCTCAAGAAGATCGCCACCGGCGGCCGGCCGCACAACACGCTCTGCTCCCCGGACGGCAAGCGGATGTACCTGGGGCCGAAGGGGTCGTACCACGTGCTGATCGCCGACGCGGTCGAGCACAAGCTCGTCGGAGAGATCCCGACGTCCGACGCGCCCCGGCCGATCGCCCTCTCGAACGACGAGACGCGGCTGTACGCCAACGTGGACACCCTGATCGGGTTCGAGGTCGCCGACGTCGGGCGGCGGAAGGTGATCTACCGGGTCGAAGCCGAGGTGCCGGCGGCACTCGTGCGGACGGCCAGCCGCAGCCACGGGATCGGACTTCGGCCGGGCGAGAAGGAATTGTGGATGTGCGACGTGTTCCACGACCGGACGTACGTGTTCGACCTCACACGGGAGCCGCCGAAGCAGGTCGCGACGATCGTGATGCAGGGCGGCGGGTACTGGGTCTGCTTCTCCCCGGACGGGAGGCACTGCTACATTTCGGAGCGCATCGGCGACTCGGTCGCCGTCATCGACACGGCCACACGGAAGGTGGTGGCGAGGGTCGAAGTCGGCAAGGCCCCGAAACGACTGCTGGTGGTCGGTGTCGGTCCGGTGGTCGGACCCGACCGGCCGGGGAACGACCCCGGGCGGCCCCGGGGGGGAGACTGAATCCGCGCGGGGCTGGCGGTCTCGTACCGGATCACCCCCCGCCGTGCGAGTCCGCCGCCGAGCCCGGGCCGGGCGACGACCGCCCGGCCGGTTCGGCGTTCCACACCTTGATGGCGTCGAAGGTCCCGTCCCTGCCGGCCGCCCCCAGCTCGATCTTGGACTTGGTCGGGTCGGTCGCGCGGCGGGCGGCGAGCAGGTTGGCGCCCTCGGCCTTCTTGGCGGGGTCGTTCCGCATCCCGTCGTCTCGCTCGTCGATCAGGGTGACCCCGGCCAGCCGGACCCGCGCCCGGCAGATGTGCCCGTAGTGGGACCCGGTGTACTTCCGGTCGTCGAATCCGACGTCGATCATCGTGGCCCCGTCGAACCGGATCTTGACCTCGACCACGCCGTCCCGGGTCGGGATCTCCAGACCGCGGACGGCGGGATGGGCCGTGACGGCGGGCTTGCCGTCCGCCGCCGGGATGTTGTTGTCGCGGGTCTGGGTGCCCTTGAGCACGCCCGTCTCGACGGCGAAGGTCGGGACGACCTTGTGCCAGACCTTGGCGGGCTCGGCCCCCGCGAAGTCGTCGGCGAACAGGAGATCCTTCTTCCGCGCGATCGACTTGTCCGGGACGGGGGGCGGGTCGGCGGCCGGCGCGTGTGCAGTAAGGAGAAGGAGGTCAGGAGGTGGCGCACCTTCGTGGGTGGCTCGGGTGGGAGGGTGACCTCATGCGAGGCCGGACGTTCGATCGGCCACACCCCGACTTCAGACCCGGCAGCGACAAGTACCACCGGGTGAGTTGCCGGCTGGAAGAGCGGTGGGGGTGGGTCCTTGGGACGCTCGTCTGTGGTCTGGTACGAGGATCAGGGTGCGATCTCGGGCCCGTAATACATTCGGTCGCCAGTCTCTCCCGGTACCGTAATCCTCCACCAGCGGCGGGTGTCCCCGGCATCCGCCGCTGTGGAGTAGTCGTCCATTGCCCCGCCCCGCTCCCCGATGCGAAGAAGGCGGAGCTTAACGACCCGGACCCCGCCCTCGGCCCGCGGCTCGAGGATCTGCATTTGCAACGGCTCGAACGCGGGGTGGGTGACCCGGGCGGTCTGTTCGGGCTTGTGGATCATGTACCCGACGAGCCCACCGACGCAGACGGACACAACGACGAGCGGCATACGACCACGCATGGGTAGACCCGGAGAGGAAGGTCGTTTGGTGGTGGGGCTAGTGTAGGCGATCCTTTGCGGGTTTTCCATGTCAAGGGGGACGCCCGGAATCACTGCCGGGCTTTTCCGACCGACATTTCCATCCCGCCCGGCTCCCGGAGCGGGTCGGTCCATAGGGGTGAGCGGGGAGTCGCCGGGGGTTGCACGAGGTGGCGGGTGAGTGTAGGAGGGAGGTGTCGCATGGGCTGGGACCCGCCACCCGGGGCGGTCTTCGGGGGTCTCGACCCAGAACGCCAGTCCGGGAACGTCGACCGCGGTGATCCGCTCGCCGGGCCAGCGCGCCCGCTCCACCCGTGCCGCCAAGAGCGGGCCCGGGCCGAAGAGACGAATCGAGTGGGCCGGGGAAACGAGTTGCGGCCGCTCGTGCGGGCGTGTGAGATGGTGACGGGACACGGAGGGCGCGATCGAATCCCCATAGCCTGGTCTCACACCGACGGTGTGGGAAGAGGGTCCGTCCAACCAGAATCTATGCAACATGGGCCGGAGCCTGCCGCCCAGATCCCGTTGCACATGCCAGCGTCGCATTGATTCTTTTGTGTTCGGCCGGCAGAGAATCTCCAACGGTGAGGGTCGGGCAATGCTTCGTATCTTCTCAATGTTATTATGATGTTCAGCGTAATCTATCTCCTGACATTTTGCACGTCGCTCCCGGGCCAGGAGCCGGAGGATGCCAAGCTCAAGAAGCTTGCCGACGACTCGCGGGCGCGCGTGGAGCGGATCGAGGTGTCTGTCGGGGAGCAGGCCCGGAAGCCGAAGCTCCTCCCCGACCCGCTCGTGAAGTACGCGGACCCTCCGCGGGCGATCGAGGTCGCGACCTTATGGGTCTGGCAGGACGACGGCCGGCCCGCGGCGCTGGTCAAGGTGGAAGCCCACCGCCGGCCCGAGGGCGCGAAGTGGTTGTACTGCTTCACGCCCATCTCGACCGATCCGGTCGAGGGGAAGTGGCCCGCCGATCAGCAGTTCAAATCCCGCCGGCCCGACTGTTTTCAGAAACAAGCCCTTCGGCGATAGCGTTAAAGGGCCTTCTCATCTACACGAAAGGAGATCCTGTTCTCATTGCTTTTGCGGCTTTCCATCGAGAAAGTCGTTCACCATCGGGACGATGACGGGCATGCGGTCCATCAGCGTGACGTGTGTTGTATCGGGCAAAATGGCCAATCTCGATGCGGAGCGCGGCCGCATGTCACCGTGAACCTCGCCGCCCTTCAGGCGGAACATTTCCGAGATGTGCTCGAGCCGCACGCCGTCGGCGTCGCCGTGGATGAAGAACATGGGCGCTTTGGTGGCCCTGAGTTTGTCGGCGCCGAAGTCGAACGGTGTCGAAGCCATCGCTTTGATGTGATTTACAAGATCGGCGAATTTGTCGGGCGCCGGGCTCAGTTTCTTGTATTCGATTTCGATGGGCGAGTCTTTGAACGCTTCGGGCGTCAGCTTCGGGAACGCGTCGAGCCCTTCCTTGACCAAGCCATCCTGGCGGAACCGGGCTGAAATGCTGACAACCTTGCGAACTTTTTCCGGATGGCGGATCGCACACTGCATCGCGACGCCCCCGCCCATGCTGTAACCGATGAGGTCCGCGCTGGGGATTTTGAGGTGATCGAGCAGCGCCGCAACATCGTCGGCGAGGTTTTCGTAACTGAAATCGCGTTTGATGTCGGCCGTGCGCGCGTGGCCCTGCATTTCGACCGCAATCACTTTCCGCGTTTTGGAAAGTTCGCCGATCCACCTGGTCCAGTTGTTGGTAATGGTCATGAACGAGCCGTGGAGCAACACGACAGGATCGCCGCTTCCGTGGACTTCGTAGTACATTTTGAGTCCGTTGACCGGCGCGTAACCCGTAGTTGGCTTCTGCTGCGCCGATACGACAGCCGGCACGAGCATCGTCAGGAGAAAAGCTGTTGTCTTCATGTTTCATTCCTCGCATGGGCAAGTGTCCCCTCAAGTAAGTCGAATGACGCTCCTCGCAATCGACGGCTATAGTGTTGGCCGTTCTGTCGAAAGCGAGCGAAGGTGCGTGAGCAATGCAACGCGACCTAGCCCGCCAGTACTCCGTCGAGCTGCTTGTAGCTCATTTCCATGCCGTCGGTCATGCCGGTTGAGAACGCGGCGTCTCGGTCGGCTTGCGAGGCATACTTGATCGAGGTCGCCACGTTCGTGATCCCGTTGGTCTCGTTGAACGTGACCGTGATAATCGACGGCTCACCTCCCATCGATCCACCCAAATCGCCCGGGTCGTAGATCTGCGTATGCACGATCTTCGAATGCAACGCGACCTCCAGCATCTCTCCCGTGAACCCAAACTCCTGGCCGTTCTCGTTATCTCGCCAGCGCCAGCGATACTTCCCACCCACATGAGTAGCCATCTCGCACACCGGCATCGACCATCCGGGCATGGCCGTTAGCCAACGACGCATCAACGCGGGATCCGTATACGCCTGCCACACCAGATTCACCGGCGCATCAAAGCTCCGCTTAACTAGTACTTCTCGATCTGACGGAGTGCTCACTTCAGCAGGTTTCATTTCTTTCGCTCCTCTTTCTGTGCTTGCTTCAACTCGGCGAGTAACGCATCGAGTCGCTTGTAGTTGCCTTCCCAAATCTCTTGCACTTGCTCCAGCCAATCCGTGACCGCCTTCAATCGTTCCGTCTCCAGCTTGCAGGGCCGCAACTGGGCCACTCGACTACGCGAAATCAGCCCTGCCGATTCCAACACCTTCAGGTGCGACGAGATCGTAGGTTGCGTCAACGAGAAGAGGCCGACCAAGTCGGATACGGATGCCTCGCCGCGAGCCAGATGCACCACGATTCCACGTCGAGTGGGGTCGGCAAGAGCGGCAAATGCTTGGTCCAGTCGGGTCATCTACATAGAATATCGTCTATATAGATCGGCGTCAATATACGAATTTCGAATTCGCTGGAAATTAGAGCGCATTAACCCAAGGTGTGCGGGGCAAAGGAGCGCAGCGACGTGAACTCCCCCCCCTTACGAAGGGGGGGTAGGGGGGGGTTAGGTCGGGCAGAGAGGTGATCGAACGCGACAATTCGTGAAATCGACGAAGCGCGTGCGTTTGTGAGGAACGCCGTCCGTAGGGCTTAACCCCCCCTGCCCCCCCTTCGTAAGGGGGGGAGCTATGATTCGCTTTGCGAATATGTGCAAACCTAAAGTTAATGCGCTCTAAACCAGATTCTACGCTAGCGATCAGCAGGAAACTACCTCCAACTGTACTTGTTTAGCGGGTCAAACCGTTGAAATCATGGTGTTTTCGCGGCCTTACTGGCTCAAAATCGCCTTTCCAGCCACATATTTTGAAAAGACCCGCTGCCGACCTCGAGCAAAACCGCCTTGT
>JAQGHQ010000125.1 GCA_028288765.1 Gemmataceae bacterium
GTCTTCCCCAGGGCGAGCGGGGCGTCGGGGCCGGCCGCGCGACCGACGGCGAGCAGGGCCAGGGTTGCGGCGAAGGCCGTGAACCGGGTCATCGGTGTCTCCTGAGATGCCGGGGTGACGACGCCGCGAGTGCGACGCCGTCCCGGTAAGAGATACCGACCCGGCGACGGCCGGGGGAAGAAGATTGGACGAACCCCGGGTAATGCGGTGTGTGACGGTCGTGCGATTGTCATGTAGAAAAACCGGGTCGACACGACCGCGCCCCACCGTCCCGGACATGACAACGGTACCCGGTGGTCGGGGCATTCGGGTGCAGAAATGGGGCGACCCTTACGGGGGTCACGCCGTGTGGGTCGACCCGGTGCCGACGAACTGAGGCGGTGTGAAGGACCCCTGTGCGACGCAGCCCAGATCCTCCCACAACTCTCCCAGAACAGCCGCCCGTGGCTCGGCGCGTTCCCGCGTCATCCGTACCACCAAGTCATTCACCGCCCGGTTCAGCGGGCACGGCGTTCCGGTCCGATCGGCCATCCGGATCAGGTGGCCGTTGTAGTTGTCGATCTCGGTGCGGCCTTTCTGGATCTCGCCGGCCATCGAGCAGTAAGTCCCTCGTAGAGAGGGTTCGAACGCCCTCGCCATCAGTCCGGCGAGCCACCTGCGGCGGAGGATCCAGGCCACGGTCCGGGGGCGGAACGGCCCGACTTTCCCCAACTCGACCCCCGCCGCCGACAGGATCCGGTAGTTCTCCTGGAGAAGGGCGAAGAACAGCCGGCGGGCGACGGGGACCGAGAGCAGCTGGCCGTTGTCGATCCCGGCCGCGGCGGCGAGCGGAGAGATCGCCGCGTTGTACATCAGCTTCGTGTGCTTGAACGGCTCGATCCGCGGGACCACCTTCACGCGGAAGAGGCCGCACCCCTCCAGAAGTCGGGCCAGAGCCGCCAGTTCGGAGTCAGGCGCCGCGCCGCCGGACCGCCGGCCGAGGTGCAACTCCCCGGGCCGGGTGATGAGCGTGGCCGCACGATCCGGGTGGGCCTGCGACACGAACGACGCGATTCCCTCGAACTCGTGCCCGTGGGCCGTGAGTCGGGCGTCGAACCCGTTCTGGATCGGGACCAGCTGGACCGGGACCGTCAGGTGGTTCAACACAGTCGCGTTGTCGTAGCACTTGGTGCAGAGCAGGACCCAGCTGCCGGGGGTCGGCTTCCACCCGGCGAAGTCGACGAACTCCGCCCGGAGCTCGGGCCGCTGGTCGACCCGCAGGTCGCCCTGCAAACCCGACATCACCTTCCGCGGATTCGATTCGACGAACACGACCGGCACCCCGGCTGCGCGGAGGGCGTACCCGACCGCGATCCCGATCCCGCCCGCCCCGACCACGTGAACGGCGTCCATGCGCGATCTCGCCCTTCCGGGCCGCTTGATTCCGACGAAGCCGGTGGTTAGGTTACCCTTACAGACCGTGTCGTGTCATCCCCACTCGCTCCCGGTCGGTCCGTTATGCCGCTCACCCTGGAACAGTACGTCGAACGGCTCGACGACCGGACCGACCTGCCCTGGCCGGTGGCCCCGAAGATCGACGCGCCCAAGGCCAAACCGCATCTTGCTCAAATCCCGGTCCGGGCCGTCATGTGGACGGTGTACGGGACCCTCGTGGCCGTCCCGCAGGGCGAGCTCCTGTTCGAACACCCCCAGGACTTCGTCACCGACGCGGCCCTGGACAAGGTGATCAAGGAGTTCAAGATGTGGAACTCCATGAGCCGAAAGCCGGGCGCCCCGTCGGCGTACATGCGGGAGCTGTTCACCCGGGCCCTGACGACCCTCCGGATGACCGCCGGGGGCGGAGAGAAGTTCCCCGAGGTGCGAACCGAACTGGTCTGGGAAGACATCGTCAAGAAGCTGTTCCAGAAGGAGTACCAGTTCGACGCCGCGATGTACGGGTCGCTGAACGAGTACGCCAAGAAAATCGCGTACTTCTACCACGCCAGCATCCAGGGGGCGGGGCCGTATCCCGGGGCGGCGGAGGTGGTCGGGGCGATCGCCCGGGGCGGGCGGGCGCAGGGGTTGCTGGCCGACGGCCAGTGTTTCACCGCCGGCCAGCTCCAGCGGTGCCTGAAGCAGCAGGACCCGGAGTTCGAGCTGAACACCTGCTTTCCGGCGGGGTTGAGGCTCATCTCCGCCGAGCGGAAGGCGAAGAAACCGTCGGACACGCTGTTCAAAGCCGCCGTACAGGTACTTGGGGATAAGGGCATCCGGCCCGGCGAAGTGCTGCACGTCGGGTCGAACCTCGCCCGCGACATCGGCCCGGCCAAGAAGCACGGGTTCCGGACGGCTCTATTCGCCGGGGATAAGAACTCCCTCGTCGCGACCCCGGACCAGCTCAAAGACCCGGCCTTCCGCCCGGACGTGCTGTTGACCGAGCTCCCTCAAGTCCTAGAAGTAATCGGCTGAGCAGCGAGAAGCCGGTTTCCTGGAAGACCCGCTTCTCGCCCGATGCCCGAAGTGTCCGGCTGAGGAGTGGCCGCATGGCCGAGGACGACTCGTTCGATGTGACCCAGCTCGACCTCTCCCGGCCGATCGCCGGGATCGAGGAGATCCGGGCCGTCAACCCGCACCGGTTCGAGATGGAGATGCTCTCCGCGATCGTCCTGCTCGACCCGACCCGCAAGCTCATCATCGGGTACAAGGACCTGACCCCGCAGGACTTCTGGGTCCGGGGGCACATGCCCGGGTATCCCCTCTTTCCCGGGGTGTTGATGTGCGAGGCGGCGGCGCAGCTGTGCTGCTACTTCACCGTCACCCAGAAGGTGTGCGACCACGGGGTGCTGATGGGGCTCGGCGGGATCGAAGACGCCCGCTTCCTCCGGCCGGTCCGTCCCGGCGACCGGCTGGTCATGGTCGGGACGGGGCTGAAGGTCCACCGCCGGCTGACCAAGTTCCGCACGGTCGGGTACGTCGGGGCCGAGAAGGTGTTCGAGACGACGGTGATCGGGGTGCCGATCGGGAAGTGGGAGGAGTTGAAGGGTGCGTAAGCCGCGGCGGTTGTCTTCCGACGAGCTCGCCCCGTATGTATGGGAAATGCCGTCTGCAAGGGGACAGAGGACAGGGGTTAGGGAACAGACCGGCGAGACCCGAGAAGAGGCCGCGACCGCCCGCCCCCCCACCGCCCCGACACCGATCGACTGGCCGACCCTGTTCGGGAACCCGAACCAGGTCGAGGTCGAGGTCGGGATGGGAAAGGGTCTGTTCCTGCTGACCGAGGCGACGGCCCGGCCGGGGGTGAATTTCTTCGGCATTGAGGTCGTCCGCAAGTACCAGCTCTACGCCGCCACCCGCTACGCGATTCGCCGGCTCACGAACGCGAAGACCAGTTGCGCGGACGCGAAGGTGATCCTGCGGGACCACGTCCGGCCCGGGAGTGTGGCCGCGGTCCACGTCCTGTTCCCGGACCCGTGGTGGAAGAAGAGACACAAGAAGCGGCGGGTGTTCACCCCGGAGTTCGCCGCCGACGCCGCCCGGGCGATCGCCCCGGGCGGGCGGCTCCACATCGCCTCCGACGTCGAGGAGTATTTCGGGGTGATGACCCGGATCGTCCGGGCGATGCCGGCGTTCCGCGAGGTGAGCGCCGAGACGAGTTCGGCGCCGGTGGAAGAAGCCGGCTACCAGACGAACTTCGAGCGGAAGGCCCGGCTGAAGGGAACCCCCGTGTGGCGGGCGGTGTACGAGCGGACCGGGGAAGCGGTCACCGTCGCGGCCGACCCGGCGGGGTAACCCGACCCCCACGTCCCTCCCACACGGGGAGGGGTTCTTTGCTCACAGCCGCCAGTTGAACGGGCAGAACAGGGACCGGCCGAACACCCGGTTCCGCTCCCAGTCGGTTCGTTCCGGGGTCGGTTCGCCCTGGAGCCGGAGCCGGGTGATGAGCAATTCCCCCACGGCGGCCGGGGCGATCGGATAGGCCGTGGCCACGGCCAGTTTCAGCAGGTTGAAGGCCAGATCCTGCGGTTTCACCTCGTAGCCTGGCTGCGGGGTGTTGGCCGTACCCGTCCGGGCGTTGTACACCAGGACGAACGCCCACGGCAGGGCCGGCCAGCAGCCGGCGGCGTCTCCCGCCGGCGGAACGAGCCACTGCCCGAGCCGGGGGAAGTGATCGTCGTACAGGATGAGCAGCAGGTTTAAGAAGTTCCGCCGCGCCTCCAGCAGGGTGCTCAACCCCCTCACCGCGGGGGCCTTCATCAACTGGCCGGCCCGGCCGACCGCGTTCGGGTTCGCCACCCGCATCAGCTTCGCGAGCCCGTCGGCCACCGGTCCGGCGTTCGCCGGATCTCCCGCCCACTCGAACAGCGGCTCCAGGTTGAACCAGTGCCACAGCTCGCCGAGTGCCCGCGGCCGGGCGGCGAGCAGCCCGACGAGGGCCGGTTCGAGCTGCGCGGGGTCGGCCTGCCCGATCACGGCTGCCGCGTCCTTCCAGGGGCGGGGCGACCCGGACCGGCCGGGCGGGGATAGGCGGTCGGCCCACTCGGCGAGGGCCGGGTACGGGTCGCGGGCGGCGAAGTGGTCATCAAGGGCCCCGACCGCCGGGGCCAGGTTGTGTCCGGTCGGCCGCTTCTTCCGCCCGCCCTTCTTCCCGCCCCCCTGCCGACCGGCCAGGGCCTCTTCCAGCTCCTCCGCCCGCCGGGCTACCTCCTCTTCCTCTGTCCGGACCCGGGTCTCCCGGTCTTCCCGCTCGTCATAGATCTCCGTGTCTTCGTTGCCGGAGCCCGACTCGCCCTCGACGAGCCCGGGCAGGTCGGCCTCACGGACGAACCCGTGCCGGACGAGATGGAGGGCCTCCTCCCGCGAGATCGTCCCGCGTGCCCAGAAGTGCTGAACGAGCTGTTCGATTACGCGCATGGTGGGCTCACCCGTCGGTCATCCGCTGGTCTTGCCGGGTAGTGGTATCGGGCCCGGAGGTGCGGACGCCTCGGCCCGTTCGGGATCGCCGGCCGAGGCGAAAACGTTGCTTCCGAATCGACGATATGACGTGTCTCCGGTCGGACCCATCGCCTCCGCCGTGGGGTTATGTCGGGAGAACCGCGCGACCCGCTACCAGTTCTTCGCCTGAGTGTCGTCCGGTTTTACGACACTGCCGAGGGCTTGTGGGTTCGGTCTCGGGTCAGGGTCGAGTTAGTGTGATCGTGCAATATTATGATAACAATCGTCCCCGCGATTCTGGCATGTCGGGCGGCGGAAAAATTGGTCCGGCAAACGTGACGGTGGTATCCAGTTAGTCTTGCACAAGCGAAACCCGGTGGCGACCTGCCTCCGTCGTCCGGCCGGGTAGGTCGCCACCCGGCCGAGTACCACACGTGATCGGGCGACCCCGCGGCCGTTGCCGAGGTTCACTATCGTCACCCTGTTCGTTCTGGCATCCGCGCTCGCGCCCGAGTACAACCACACCCAGAGCCCCGGCCGCACGGGTGGTCGGGGTCACACCAACCCCCGTGCGCGAGGACCCCGACGTGCTCCACCGGTATACCCCCTGGCTCGTCCTGGCCCTCGGGGCCGGGGTGCTCTTCGTCAACCGGCCGACGGCGGCAGAAGACCCACCGGCCAAGGAGAAATCCAAGGCAGACGAAAAGGGGAAATCGAAGCCGGACGAGTCGGCCGGGTCGAAGCCGGCGACCGTCAAGGTCGAGAAGGGCCCCTTCACCTCGGCCGTCACCCTGAAAGGGGTCGTCCAGGCCGAGGAGGCCACCGAACTCTCGGTCCGGCTGAAGACCTGGACGGGGCCGCTGGTGGCCCGGAAGGCGGTCGAGCACGGGGCCGCCGTCAAGGCCGGCGAGGTGGTTGTCGAGTTCGACCCGGAGAAACTCGACCACGCCCTGCGGGACGCGCGGCAGGAACGGGACCTGGCGGAACTGGCCATCCGCCAGGCGGAGCAGGAACTTCCGATCCTGGAAAAGCAGGCCCCGCTCGATCTGGCCGTCGCCGAGAAGGAGTTCAAACAGACTTCCGAGGACCTCAAACGGTTCCTGGAGGTCGACCGCAAGATGGCGGTCCAGTCGGCCGAATTCATGCTCAAGTCGGCCAACTTTTACGTCGAGTACGCCAAGGACGAGTTGAAACAGCTCCAGAAGATGTACCGCGACAAGGACCTGACCGAAGAGACCGAGCAGATGATCCTGAAGCGGTACAAACACTCCCTCGAAATGGACGAGTTCTTCGCCGCCCAGACCAAGCTCCGGGCGGAGCAGACCTTGAAGGTCGACCTGCCCCGCCGCGAGCAGACCGACCGGGACGCGGTGGCCAAGGCCGAACTCGCCCTGGCCAAGGCCCGGGACGTGCAGCCGCTGGCGGTCCAGCAGAAACGGCTCGCCCTCGCCCACCTCCGGTACGAGCAGGCGAAGGCGAAAGAACACCTGGCCGACCTGGAGAAGGACCTGGCCGCGCTGACCGTCCGGGCCCCGGCCGACGGGCTGGCCTATCACGGCCGGTTCGTCCGGGGGCAGTGGATGGTCCCGGCCGGGACGCAAGGTCCGGTACTGCTGGGGGTCGGCCAGCTCAACCCCGGGGACGTCTTCCTCACGGTCGTGGCTCCGGGCAAGCTGATCGTCCGGGCCGAGACCGAGGAGAAGGAGCTCCCCGGGCTCAAGCCCGCTCTGGCCGGCAAGCTGACCCCGACGGCATTCCCCGACAGGAAGGTGCCCGTCGAACTGACCCGGGTGGCCACGGCCCCCCAGGAAGGCAAGTTCGAGGTCCGGATCAATCTGGACGGGAAGGGGGCCGACGGGCTGGTACCCGGGATGACCTGTGTGGCCCGGTTCGTGACCGCCCGCAAGGAGGCCGCCCTGACCGTGCCCGCGTCGGCGGTGTTCGAGGACGTGGCCGAGGATACGCACTACGTCTACCGGCCGACCAAGCCGGGCAAGCACGAGAAGAAGACCGTCAAGGTCGGGCTCACCAGCGGGGACCGGGTCGAGATCCTCGACGGGCTGGCCGATGGCGACGAAATCCTCTCTTCAAAGCCGTAACCGGAGGGCGCCATGACCTGTCGTCTCGTGATCCTGATCGGCGTGAGCCTGGCCCTCGGGCTCCCGGCACTGTCCGCCCGGACGGAGCACAAACCCGCCGCCCCGCCGCCCCCGACCCTCCGGCCGAAACCGGCCGAGCCCGTGCCGGCCGAGAAGCTCGACGCGGCGGTCCGCCGCGGGGTCGAGTTCCTGGTCGCGAGCCAGAACAAGGACGGGTCGTGGGGCAGCCCGGCGATCAAGGGCGGCGTGCCGATCATCGCGGGGGTCGGCTCGCACCACGCCTTCGGCGTGGCCGTCACCGCGATGTGTGTGTCCGCGCTGATCGAGACCGGGGGCGACCCGCCGGAGGTCCGGAAGGCGATCGAGCGGGGCGAAGCGCATCTGTTCGCCGAGCTGGGGAAGGTCCGCCGGGACGACCCGATGCTGATCTACAACGTGTGGGCGCACGCCTACGGCACCCAGGCCCTGGTCCGGATGCACCGCCGCCTGCCGGACGACACGGAACGGCGAAAGCGGATCGAGGACTTGATCCGCGGGCAGTACGAGAGATTGACGAAGTACGAGTCGGCCGAGGGCGGGTGGGGGTACTACGACTTCGAAGCCGGGACCCAGCGGCCGGCGTCCTCGTCCACCAGCTTCGTGAACGCGGCGGTCCTCATGGCGTTTCACGAAGCCAAGGGGATCGGGGTCCCACCCCCGGAGAAGGTCCTGAAGCGGGCGGTCAAGATGACCCAGTTTCAGCGCCAGTCGGACGGGACGTTCCTCTACGGGACGTACCTGTGGTCCCGCCCGACGATGGGGATCAACCGGCCGGGCGGGAGCCTCGGGCGGTCCCAGGCGTGCAACCTGGTCCTGCGGCTGTGGGGCGACGAGAAGGTGACCGACGCCGACCTGAAGGTGTGGCTCGACCGGCTCGTGACCCGCAACGGCTGGCTGAGCCTGGGGCGGAAGAAGCCGATCCCGCACGAGTCGTTCTTCCAGGTGGCCGGCTACTTCTACTACTTCGGCCACTACTACGCGGCCCTCACGATCCCCCGGCTCCCGGCCGCCGACCGTCCCTTCTACCAGGACCACCTCGCGACCATTTTGCTCGACCTCCAGGAAGCCGATGGGTCGTGGTGGGACTACCCGATGTACAACTACCACAAGCCCTACGGGACGGCGTTCACGCTGATGTCGCTGGCGGCGTGTCGGAAGGAGCCGCCGAAGGGGGAGAAGTGACGGGCCGGACGACCGATCTCGTCCCTCACCCCCGCTCCCCGATCGGTTTCACCGGCCGGCGGTCCGGCCCTTTGTACAGGGCCCGCGGGCGGATCAGCCGGTTGTTGTCCAGCTGCTCGATGACGTGAGCCGACCAGCCGGCGATCCGGGACATGGCGAAGATCGGCGTGTAGAGCGGGATCTCCAGCTTCATCGCGTGGTACAGACGGCCGGCCGGCCAGTCGAGGTTCGGGTGCATGTTCTTCTCGGCCGCCATCACCCGCTCGATCGCGTCGGCCGTGTCTTCCAGGGCGACCGAGCCCGCCGCCTCGGCCGCCTTCCGGGCATAACTCTTCAGGATGTCAGCCCGCACATCGCCGGCCTTGTACACCCGGTGCCCGAACCCCATGATCCGTTCCTTCCGGGCCAGGGCCCCGCGGACCCAGCCTTCGGCCGCCTCGGGCGTCCCGCCCGCCGCCGTCAGGATGTCGACCACCTTCTCGTTCGCCCCGCCGTGCAGCGGGCCCTTCAACGCCCCGATCGCCCCGGTGACGGCCGAGTGCAGGTCCGACAGGGTGGACGCGATCACCCGGGCGGCGAACGTGCTGGCGTTGAACTCGTGTTCGGCGTACAGGATGAGCGACACGTCGAGCGCTTTCACTTCCTCCGGGCTCGGGTCGGTCCTCCGGAGCATGTACAGGAAGTTCGCCGAGTGCGACAGGTCCTGGCGGGCGAGGGTCGGGGTCGTCCCGCGGCTGAGCGAGTAGTGGTCCGCGACCGCGACCGGGATCTGGGCGAGCAACCGCTCGGCCTTGCGGACGTTCGCGTCGTGCGAGTTGTCGCTCGCGTCCTGGTCGAAGTGGGCCAGGCCGCTGACGACCGTGCGAAGGGCGTCGAGCGGGGTGGTCCACTTCGGCAGCGCGGCGAGGAAATCCCTGAGCGGCGGCGGGAGCCGGCGGGCGGCCGCGACCCGGGCCTGGAATGCCGTCAGCCGCGCGGCCGTGGGCAGCTCGCCGTACAGCAACAGGTACGCGACCTCGTCGAACGAGCAGTGTTCGGCCAGGTCGCCGACGAAGTACCCGCGGTAGCTCAGCCCGCCCTCGACGGTGCAGATCGCGGTTTCCCCGGCGATCACGCCTTCGAGCCCGGGAGAGTAGGCCGGTGTGGTCATGATGATCTCGAAACAGAAGAAGAAATCATGGCCACAAAGAGGCACGAAAAAGCACGAAAATAAATCAAATAGACTGTTTTATTTTCGTGCTTTTTCGTGCCTCTTTGTGGCTATTCTGGTTTGCTTCCGAAGTAGCGGCGGTCCCGCTCCTCGTACCCGGTGTAGCCGAGCAGGTCGTACAGCTCGGCCCGCGTGAGCATCTTCGGGACGGCGGCTTTCTGATGACCCGTCCGGAACAGTTCGGCGAGTGTCTCTTCGGCCGCCTTCATCGCCACCCGGAACGCCGTGAGGGGGAACAGGATCAGCCGGTAGCCGAGGGCCCCGAGGGTCGCCACGTCGAGGGCCGGGCTGCGGCCGAACTCCGTCATGTTGGCGAGCAGGGGGGCCGGCACTTCCTTCGCAAACCGGGCGAACTCGTCGGCGGTTTCGAGGGCTTCCGGGAAGATCCCGTCGGCCCCGGCGGCGAGGTACAGCTGCGCCCGGCGGACGGCGTCGGCGAACCCGGTCACCCCGCGGGCATCAGTCCGGGCGATGACGACGAAGTCGGGGTCGTGGCGGGCGGCGACGGCTGCCCGGATCTTCGCGGCCATTACCTCCGGTTCCACCAACGATTTCCCGGACAGGTGCCCACACCGCTTCGGCATCTGTTGGTCTTCGAGGTGGATGCCGGCGACCCCCGCCTGCTCGAACAGCCGGACCGTCCGCTCGACGTTGAGCGACTCCCCGAACCCGGTGTCCGCGTCGCAGAGCACCGGAAGGGTCGTCGCCTGGGCGGTCAGCTGGGCGTGCTGGATAAACTCCGTGAGGGTGAGAAGGCCGATGTCCGGGACGCCGTTGCCGGCCGAAAGGGCGCCGCCGGACAAGTAGACGGCACGAAACCCGATCCGCTCCGCCACTTTCGCCACGAGCGGGTTGAATACGCCCGGTAGAGCGACCGGCCCGGAAGTCCATGCGTCGCGAAGAAGCCGGCCGGGGGAAGGGCAGCGGTGGTCGCGATCGGTCATGGAAAGGACTCATCCCGTCGGGCGGCGATACTCATGAGGATACGGAAGCCGGCCGCCGCGGGAAAGAATTTCGGCCCGAGCGGGGTCGGCGGAAGTCGTTACTCGGCAACGCGGCTTGTGTGCCCGCGGGGGACCGGCCACGGATAAATCGGTGGGGAGAAGTTGACAGGGCGGACGCCTCACTTATAATCCCACATTGCACCCCTGCCCCGTGAGGTGACGGCCGCATGATTCCGACCCGAATTCCAGCAATTGCGGCAATTTGCCCGCCGTCAGGCGGGTGACTCTCACCGGCGAATCGGGTTGTCGGAGAGAGCCAAACCCCGATCGGTTTGGCTCTCGTGTTTTACGGGGCCGGCATCGCGCGTATAGCTCAGTTGGCTAGAGCGCAGCTCTGATAAAGCTGAGGTCCCTGGTTCGAATCCAGGTACGCGCACACGTGGTTGGGGGACAAGGTCGGGGAAGTAGCTCAACTGGTAGAGCGCCTGCTTTGCAAGCAGGAGGTCACGGGTTCGAGCCCCGTCTTCTCCACACCATGGCCTCCTGTCACTACCCGCGGCGGTGAACAGTGCCGCCGCGAAGCCCGCCGAACGAAGACGAGGAAAAAGTTCGGGGGCCGGTTGACAGGTTGAGATGACGCCAATAGAGTACTCTACTCAATCGATGTAACGTGTAACGGGTTAAGCCGTTAGCGTCGTCGGTTGCTAGATACCGGCCCTGGGGGCCGGCGCGGTCGGGGGTGAGTTTCACCCGAGACCGTGGTGATCTTTGACAACGTGGGTGTGCGAGTAGCATCTGACCGACGGCCCTGGAGGAGGGCCGGGGGGTGTTCGCCGGTCTGTCCAGGGAACTGGCGGGCGGGCGGGGGTCCCCCGGAG
>JAQGHQ010000126.1 GCA_028288765.1 Gemmataceae bacterium
ATGTGCCGCTATCCGAGGCCGAGGATGAGCCGCAGACGCTCGCGTTTCCGTCCGGCGAGGTCGCCTGTCGGGAGCGGCTCGGCGGACTCCTCAAGCATTACTACCGCCAGGCTGCCTGATCGACCGCCCGCCCCCCTCGCATCCCAACCCGCCGTCGTGACCCTCTTGGTCACCAGCTGCCGCATGCGCCGAAGCCTCGCCCGCGCCACCCGAGCGGACGCGGCCGGTCATTTCTGGGTCCACATCCTCGCGCCGGCTTGATGACAAGCCGAGGTCCGACGACTTGCCCGATCCCCCGACCGCCCCGTTCCTTGCTTCGGACAACATTTCCGCACAGGGCGGTTCGACCTTATTTCAGATAGGTTGGAGCGGCGTAGTCTGGCCCGTCCGGTAAAGCCCCTAACCCCTTGGCCGTGCAGTCGCGGTCTGGTGCATCGGGGATCGCCGTCCAGCCGTCAGCCGGAGATACTGGCCCGTACCAATATCCTTCGCCCCGGGGAGGGGGCAGGTTTGCTGGCTGCTTACCGCCATTCCCGGCGCGGCTCCGCGGTCCAGCCAGCCCCCTACGGAGCTCCACCTCAACCCCTTTCGGGACCACCGCAATCAGCCGAAGGTAGGCCCCGCCCTCGACCCATGAGTCCCACTCTCCGAAGGTGCCGATCACTACGGCCCCGTCCTCGACCCGAACGGCGCACCCCATGTTCTTCCGGGCGCCACGAATGCTCATCGACTCCGGGGGGTGGCCACCGAACCCGAGCGTCTTACGCATGAACAGCTGCACTTTCCCCTCACCGGCAGTCCTCCGAACCTCGGTGCCGAGTGGCAACACCACCTTCATGGAAGTCCCGAGTTCTACTAACGCCTGGTCGTATGCGCTGCCGTTCTCCACCTTGCTGAACCACGATCGCTCGCCCTTGAGGATCACACTCGGATCGTTCGCCCATCTACCTGGCCACCCGCCCAGCCAGAGCAACCCCCCGACGGCCAGTGCGACTGCGAGTGTGACTACGGCCAACCTCAGTATGACAGTTCGTTTCATAGGCCGCCCCTAGTACTACTCCGTTACACCTGGATCGGACGTAACTGCTGGCCGCGACAGTGAGCACAATCCGGCTTGGCCCACGGGCGGAGGAGGAGTTGTAACGCTCGGCGGACGCCCGGCAGCGTCAAGGCCGGCTCGGCGCCCCCCCCTTTTACCCGCCGCGGGCGGGTGGCCTTCTTCCGGTTCCGTTCCTCGGTCAGGCGGTGTCGTTCGAGCAGCAAGAACCCGTAGGCCAACAAGGTCATCGCCACGTGGTGATGGAACCCCCGCCACGACCGCCCCTCGAAGTGGTCCAGGCCGAGTTCTTCCTTCAGTTGTTGGTACCCCTGTTCCACCGGCCAGCGACTCTTCCACAACCGGACGGCCCGCCCGCACGAGGCGTCCGCCGGGAGGTTCGAGAAGGCGTACTTCAACTGGCCGTCGGCCTGCTCCTCGATCAGCAGCCAGATCGGCCCGGCACCGGCGCACGCGCCCGTCGACCACCCTTGGCCGGGCCAGACCCGCAGCCACGCGAACCGGCCGGCGAGCTTCCCCTTGGTCCCCTCCCGCCAGGTGACCTTCCGCCGCCGTATGCGCCCGGCCAACTCCCCGACGGCCACCGGGCGGGGGTTGTCGGCGGCTAGGCCCGGCCGGGTCCGCGGCCGACCGCGACCCGGCCGGGCCGGTGCAACCCACCGCGGCCGGTCGGTGAACACGACGAAGTCCGCGGTGACACCGACGATGTACGTCAGCCCGCGCCGCTCGAGCCCGTCACGGAAGTCACCCGACACCCCATACCCGGCATCGGCCACCACCGCCCGCCCGGGCACCCCCTCGGCCCGGACCCGGTCGAGCAGGTCCAAGGCGATCTCGGGCTTGGTCCGCGACCGCCGCTCGGGCTTGGGGACCCCGGCCTTGTCCAGCCGCGCTTTGTCCCCCAGCCACGAGTCCGGGAGATACAGCCGGGCGTCCAGGGGGTAGTGGCCGTTCGGGCTGACGTAGTGGACCGAGACGGCCACCTGACAGTTGGCCTTTTTGCCCAGGGCCCCGCAGTACTGCCGCTAGACCCCAACCGAATGCGTTCCCTGCTTGGGGAAGGACACGTCGTCGAACAGGAAAATCCCGTCCGGGTGGGCGAACGTCTTGGCCAGCTCGGCCCGGTACCGGCGGAGGACCGCCTGTTCGTCCCACGGGCTCTGGTTGACGAACTGCTGGAGGGCCTGCTCCGGGTCCTTGCTGGTCAGGTCGTCGGGCAAGGTCACCCGGTGGGACAGGGGCTCGATGCTCTTCCGCTCGCCGTCGAGCAGGAGGCCGTGGAGGTAGACCCCGGCCCACCGGGCCGGCTTGGACTGCGGGAAGTCCGGGGCGAACAGGGCCGAGTAGTCGCGGAGGCGGCCGAGGACGGCGGGGTCGAGCTCTGGAGTGTAGGTTTTCATATAAGGTGAGAGGGCGGAAGCGGTTCGATCGATTCCGCCCTCTCACGGAGTAATACTTACCGGGACGGCGTCGCACTTGCGGCGTCGTCACCCCGGCATCTCAGGAGACACCGATGACCCGGTTCACGGCCTTCGCCGCAACCCTGGCCCTGCTCGCCGTCGGTCGCGCGGCCGGCCCCGACGCCCCGCTCGCCCTGGGGAAGAC
>JAQGHQ010000156.1 GCA_028288765.1 Gemmataceae bacterium
CCAGCCCGCTGACGTTCGCGGTGGACACGACGAGCGTCGGGACCATCACCGGGACGACGACGGAAACCGCCGTCGAGACGGTCGGCACGCCCGAGGACGACATCACGGTCAACGCCGGCGTCACGGTCCTGTCGACCGGCGGCGACGTCGTCTTCACCTCCGGCGACAGCATCGTCGCCCAGACGGGCAGCCTGCTAAAGTCGGGCGCGGGCACGGTCATCCTGACGGCCGGCGTGGGCGACCTCGACAACGATGCCTCACTGACGCTCAATGGCACGATCGTCGGCAACCTCTCGGTCACCCAGACCGGTAACATTTACCTCGACGACCTGGCACCGCACCTGAACCGACCGGGCAAGACCGTCACCGTCACCAGCCTCACCGGCGCGATCCTCGACAGCTCCAACGCGGCGGACACCGGCGACGACCAGGACGTGGTCGCCGCCAACTTGGCTCTGTCGGCCGCCACCGGGATCGGGACCAGCACGATCCCGATCCGAACCACCGTCGGCAATCTCGTCGCCCGGACCACGACCTCGGGTGGGATCTTCCTCTCGAATACCGGGGACCTGACAGTCGGGTTCACCGGCGACCCGTTCCAGGGGGTGACCGTCACCGGCGGGACGGGGGGCATCGAGCTGGTGAATGCCGGCAGCGTGAGCGTCACGACCGGTACCGAAGTGATCTCCGGACTGGGTTCGGTCACGGTCACCGCGACCGGGGCGGCGGCGAACATCGTGACCGGCGGTGGGAACGCCCCGGCCGTCGCGTCGGCGACCGGCATCGTGACGCTGACCGCGGGCCAGGACCTCCTGCTCGGCGACACCGCCGGGACGGGTTCGAACGGCGACGTCAGCGGCGGGGGCGGGGTCGTTCTGTCCGCCGGCCGCGATATCACCGTCGACGAGGGTACCGCCGTCTCGGCGGCCGGCACGGGGACCGTCGCGGCCACCGCCGGTACGGCCGGCACGGGGAACATTTCGCTCCTCCAGACCGCCGCGGTGACCGGGGCCAGGATCTTCACCGCCGGGGGTACGATCACCCTGACGACCGGGCCCGGCGGGACGTTCACGGCCGCCGGCGGGTCGGGCGCCGGGGTGGCCACGGCCGGCGTCGGGGACATCACTATCAACGCCGACGCCCTGAGCCTCGCCGACCCGGTGAACGCCGGTAGTGGCATCGTCACGATCGCCCCGGTCACGGTCGGCCGGAACATCGACCTGGGGACCAACCCGAGCCCCGGCAACCTCGGGATCGCGCAGGCGGACCTCGACCAGATCACCGCCGGCGTCCTGCGGATCGGCGACACGACCAATACCGGCACCCTCACCATCACCGCGGCAATCTTCGGAAACCCCGGCCTCAACACGCTGGCCCTGCGCGCGGGCGGGGCCATCTCCGAAACGGGCACCGGCGCCGTCAACGTGACGAACCTGGCCGTGCAGACGCTTGGCGGCGCCAACCTGGGGACCAACGCCAGCGCGGTCAGCAACGTGGCCGCCTCCGTCTCCCTCGGGCGGTTCGCCCTGGGTAACAACGGGTCCCTGACCGTCGGGACGGTGGACGGAGTTGTCGGGATCAACTCCTCAGGGCCCCTGTTCCTGTTCAATACCGCAAGCGCAAACGACAATGACGTGCTGACCGTCATCCAGGCGATCACCGGGGGGAGTGACATTATCCTGGAGTTCAACCACATGACCCTGGCCGCAGCGGTGTCAGCCCCTGACCACGGGATCTTTCTGACTCCGACCATCGTAGGCCAGTTGATCGACCTCGGCGGGCCTGACGCTCCCGGCACCCTCGGGCTTGACGCGACCGACCTCGGGCAGGTCACCGCCAGTCTCCTGTCTATCGACGGCCTCTTCAGAATATCCCAAGACATCATCATTACTGCCCCACTCGCCCCGCCAGGGGTGACCACACTCAGTCTGAGGACGGCCGGCGGGATTACGGAAACCCCTGGTGCGTCGATCACCGTTCCTAACTTGGTGATCCACGCCGTCAATGCCGTCACCATGGATAACGCCAACGACGTCACCACGGGTGATCTGGAGGCCCAGGTCGTGGGCGCCGGTCAGGGCTTCCGCTTCACCGATAAGAACGACCTGGCCATCGGCGCGGCCGGAAGCTCCATGGGCATAAGCACCAACGGCGGGGCGATCGCGGTGACCGCCACCGCCGGGACCCTGACGGTCAACACAAGCGTGTCGGCCCCGGCCGGGACCGCCACCCTGTCCGCCGGGACCGACCTGTTGATCGCGCCCGGCGCCTCCGTCAGCGCCTCCGGGGCGGTCACCCTGAACATCGGGACCGCGAACACAGGGAGTGACTCGACGATCGCCGGAACGGTCAGCGGGACGACGCCCTCGGTCGTGGGCGGGAACGGGGCCGACAGGCTGACGGTGGACTTCACCGCCGGGGCCGACCTGCCGAACGGCCTGAGCTTCACCGCCGGGTCGGCGACGACGAACGAGCTTGACGTGACCGACGCGAACGGGGCCGCGGCACACACCTACGCCGTGGGCGGGACGGGGGTAGCCCGGGACGGCACGACGATCGGGACCACGAACGTCCAGACCACCACGGTCACCGGCGGAAACCTGGCCGACACCTTTACCGTCACCCCGAGCACGACCACCGTGGTCGCCGTCGACGGCGGGGCCCCGTCCTCGTCGCCGGGCGACACCCTCACCCTGTCCGGCGGGACCAGCCCATTCCTGACGATCACCGGTTCGTCGCCCGGCAACGTCGACCTGGCCGGAGACTACACGTTCGGCGGGGGTCAACAGCTCGTGGCGTTCTTCGGGATCGAGACCCTGAGCCCGGCGGTGACCCTGAACCTGACGAACACGGACAACGGCGTCACCACCCCGGGGATGCAGGTTCAGTACACCGTGACGGTGGCGAACCCGGCCGGCGGGGTTGGGCTCTCCGGGGTCGGGATCGGCGAGCCGTTCCCGACGACCCTGTCCGGCGTGACCTGGACGAGTGTCTCGTCCGGCGGGGCGTCCGGGAACACCGCGACGGGATTCGGGAGCATCACCGACGCCAACCTCACCATCCCGGTCGGCGGGAGTGTGGTCTACACGATCACCGGCACGATCGATCCGACCGCGACCGGCACGCTGGTGACCACCGCGACCATCACCCCCCCGACCGGGGTGGCGAATTCCGCGTCGAACACCGCCACCGACACCATCACCCTGACCCCGACGGTCGGGGTGAGCGTGACGAACTCGGACGGGATGACCTCGGTGACCCCGGGCACCACAACGACGTACACGGTGACCGTCACCAACTCCGGGCCGAGCACGGCCGTCGGTGTGACCTTCACCGACATGTTCCCGGCCGGCCAGGTCACTTCGGATACCTGGACGAGCACCGTGAGCGCGGGGGCGGCAAGCGGGAACACGGCGGCGGGGTCGGGGGACATCGCCGACACCCTGACCTTGCAGCCGGGGGCGACCGTGACCTACACGGTCACCGCCCTCATCGACCCGGCGGTAACCGGGACGGTGACGACCACCGCGACCGCGACCGTCCCGGCCGGGGAGACGAACACCGGGTTGCCGACCACGGCCACCGACGTCGACACCCTGACCCCGAGCGCGGACGTCGGGGTCGCGATCGCCGCCCCGGCGACCGGAGTAGTCGGAACGCAGCTGTCGTACACCATCACGGTCACCAACGCGGGGCCGAGTACGGCGACCGGGGTCCAGGTGACCCACCCCCTGCCCGCCGGGGCGACCGTTGTGTCGGTCACCTCCGGCCAGGGAACGGTCGTGACCGCTTCCGGAGTAGTTACCGCCTCGATCGGGACGCTTGCCCCGGGAGTGTCGGCGACGGTGACCGTGGTGATCAACCCGACCGCCCAGGGGACGTTGAACCTGAGTGCGACGGGAACCGCCGGCACAGCCGACCCGTCGCCGTCCGACAATTCGACGACGGCCACCATCGCGATCAGCCAGTTTCCGGCCTTCATCGTGACCGGGCCGGGGACCGGGGGCGGGTCTCAGGTCCTGGTCCTGGACGCCAAGACCGGCACCGTGCTCCGCACCCTGACGCCGTTCGGGCCGACCTGGACGAGCTCGATCACCGTCGCCCAGGGGGACCTGAACGGGGACGGGGTGCCGGAAGTGATCGTCGGGGCCGGGGCCGGGGGCGGCCCGCGGGTGGAGGCGTTCGACGTCCGGACCGGTGCCCTGGTGGCTAACTTCTTCGCGTTCGACCCGTCCTTTGCGGGCGGGGTGAACGTGGCCGCCGGGGACGTGGCCGGGAAGGGGTACGCCGACATCGTGGTCGGGGCCGGGGCCGGCGGCGGGCCGAACGTGAAGGTGTTCGACGGGAAGACGGGGGCCGTCCTGCAGTCGTTCTTCGCCTACGCCCCGACGTTCGCCGGTGGGGTGACGGTTGCAGCCGGGGATGTGAACGGAGACGGGGAGGCCGACATCGTGACCGGGGTCGGGATCGGCGGTGGGCCGAACGTGAAGGTGTTCGACGGGAAGACGGGGGCGGTCCTGCAGTCGTTCTTCGCCTACGCCCCGTCGTTCACCGGCGGGGTGAGGATCGCCGCCGGGGACGTGAACGGGGACGGCTTCGCGGATGTGATCACCGTGCCCGGCGCCGGCGGGTCGGCCAACGTGAAGGCGTTCGACGGGCAGACCGGCTCACTGCTCGACAGCTTCATCGCGTTCGGCGCAGCTGACCGGAGCGGGGCGAGTGTGTCCGCGGGTCACGTGAGCAGTGCTGCGGCGGACGATTTCGTGGTCGGAACCGGGACCGGGTTGCCGGGCCAGGTCGCGGTCTTCAACGGCCGGACCGCCCAGGAGGAGGCGGCGTACGACCCGTTCGGTACTGGCTTCCTGGGCGGGGTTTACGTCGGATGACCCGGGTCGGGCTATCGCCCCGACGCCAGGGCCGTAGCCTGGGCAACAACGGGTGTGGGACGGCTGCCCCACACCCGTTCTTCGTTGTGTGCCAGACGGGTTGCGAATGGGGAGGCGCGAGTCCTCGGTGGGCCGTGCCGACCGGCACCGCGAGACGAGGTAAACGGTAACGCGGCGGCCTGCGGCAGCAGATACACCTCCGGGTCCGTTCGGCGTGAGACGCGGTGTCAGACCCCCGTCGAGGGATGCTTGCTGCCCCAGTACGTCGTAAATAGATTCACGTGTGGGAAACGCGACTCGATCCGTGCCGACGCCGAGAGCGTGGTGGCGATCACGATCTGTTCCGAGGATCTCATCCAAGATGGCCAGCCTGCTACAGATCACAAAAGCTTCCAAAAGCTACGGCGATCAGGTTTTACTCGACTGTGCCGATGCCACCTTGAGCGACAATGTCAAAGTCGGGTTCGTCGGCCGAAACGGGGCCGGAAAAAGCACGCTGCTCCGGATCCTGCTCGGGGAGGAAGAACTCGACAGCGGAGAAGTCGTCCGCCACCCGGGCCTGCGCCTGGGGTATCTCCGTCAGCATGACCCATTTCTTCCCGGGGAGACCGCGCTAGAGTTTCTGATGCGCGACAGCGACCAGCCGGACTGGAAATGCGGCGAAGTCGCCGGGCAGTTCGAGCTGAAGGGGTCATACCTGGACGGGCCCATCGCGAAACTCTCCGGGGGCTGGCAGACGCGGGTGAAGCTCGCGGCCCTCCTGTTGCACGAGCCGAATCTCCTGTTGCTCGACGAGCCGACGAACTTCCTCGACCTGCGGACCCAGATTCTGCTGGAACACTTTCTGAAAGGGTTTCGGGCGGCGTGTCTGATCGTCTCCCACGATCGGGCGTTTCTCGGGTCGACGTGCGACCACACCCTCGGCCTGGCCCGGGGTAAATTGACGACCTTTCCCGGTAAGGTCGATGCGTATCTGGAATTCCAGCGGGAGAAGCGCCACCACGAGGAACGCTCGAACGTGGCGATTCTCGCCAAGCGGCGGCACCTGGAGGACTTCATCGCGCGGAACAAAGCCCGCGCCAGTACCGCCGCCCTGGCACAATCGAAGAGTAAGCAACTCGAACGCCTGGAATTGACGGAGATCGCCAGCGACGAACCGACGGCCAAGATTCGCCCGCCGCGGGTCGAGCCCCGCAAAGGGTCGGCCCTCCGCTGCCGGGATCTGGCGATCGGATACCCGGAGCGGCAGATCGCCGCGAACGTCCACCTGGAGATCGATCACGGGTCGCGGGCCGCGATCGTCGGGGACAACGGCCAGGGGAAAACGACGTTCCTCCGGACGGTGGTGGACTCCCTCAAGCCCCTGGCGGGGGAGGTCCGCTGGGGGTACGGGTGCAAAATCGGCGTCTACGCCCAGCACGTCTACACCAGCCTCCCGGAGGACCAGACGGTTCACGCCTATCTTCGGGAGCAGGCCGCCCGCGGGAAGAAGGAACAGGAGATTCTCGACCTGGCCGGTGCTTTTCTGTTCCGGGGGTCGCACGCCAAGAAGCCCGTCTCCGTTCTGTCCGGCGGGGAACGGGCCAGGCTGTGTCTGGCGGGGCTGCTGTTGAGCGATTACAACGTGCTGATCCTGGACGAACCGGGGAACCATCTCGACGTCGACACCGTGGAGGCTCTTGCCGAGGCGTTGCTGGAATACGAGGGGACCGTCATCTTCACCAGCCACGACCGGCACTTCATGAAACGGGTCGCCACCTGCATAGTGGAAGTCCGCGACGGCCGGGTGACAAACTACAGCGGCGATTATGAATCGTATGTGTATGTGGTCAACAAGGAGATCGAGGCCGGCGAACGGGAGGCGGCCGCCGAACGCACGAAGCTTCCGCCCGCTGTGGTGAAGCCGGCCGGCGCCCCGGCCCGCGCCGCGAGAAGGAACGAACGTGACGTGCGCAAGGAAATCAAGAGTCTGGAGAAGACGATTGCCCAACTCGACGAACAGATTCGCACCCTCAATTCCCAGTTGTTGGAAACGACCGATGCGGTTGAGGCGCTCCGCCTTCATAACGAAATCTCTACCCTGACGGGGCCGCTCGCCGAGGCCGAAGACCGCTGGTGCCGCCTGCAGGAAGAGATCGAAGGAACCGCTTGACGCGGGTCGCCCGGGTAGAACCATAACACTTCTCGGCCAGCAGCCGACGCCCGCACACGTCCGCGGCCGGGTTGCCGATCCCGTAGAGCTTTTGCCTATCGGCCGTCTCCTTCGAGAGGTCCAGCATCTCCGGGATTGCCTTCTGCATCCGGCTGGTCTACAAGCCTTCGCCCAGGATAAGAATGTGCCCGCCGACATGTCTCGCCAGACTGTATTGGTATTCCGGCATTACGCTTGCAGTAGTATGGAGAGAGTAGGGGCTTGCACCCGAACGAGGGCACCTCTGTGGGCACCAGCGTGGACTGTTTCGGGCTGACCGACTGTGGTCGGGTTCGCCGACTGAACGAGGACCAGTTCCTCATCGCCGATCTCGAGAAGGCCATGAGGGTTCTCCAGACATCCCTTCCGGAGTATGGCCGGCAGAGCCTGTCGGGTTGCCACCACGGGAAGCTGTTCCTGGTGGCCGACGGGATAGGTGGCCACTCCGGGGGGGACCTGGCGAGCGGGGTCGCGGTCGAAGCCGTGGCCCGGTACGTCCTGCAGACGATGCCGTGGTTCTTCCAGCTGCAGGACGGCCGGGAGGCGGACCTGGAGCAGGACCTGAAGGCCGCCCTGGACCGGTGCCAGCGGCGGGTGGAGTCGGCCGCGGTCGCCACCGGGCATTTCGAAATGGGCACCACCCTGACGATGGCGTACTTACTCTGGCCGCGGATGTACGTGGTCCACGCCGGGGACAGCCGGTGCTACCTGTTCCGGGACGGATGGGCGCACCAGATCACCCGGGACCACACCGTCGCCCAGCGGATGGTCGAACAGGGGCTGTTGTCGGCCGAGGAGGCCGGGGGGTCGAAGTGGAGTCACGCCCTTGTGGAGTGTGTCGGCGGGGGGTCATCCCAGCTGAACCCGGACGTGTACAAGGCGACGCTGCGCTCGAGCGACACGATCCTGCTCTGTACGGACGGGCTGAGCAAGTACGTGGAAGCCGAGACGATCGGCACGATCATCCGCACGGCCGGGTCTGCCGAGGCGGCGGCCCGCCAGCTGGTGGCCGCGGCGAACGACGCCGGGGGGGACGACAACATCACCGCCGTCGTCGCCCGGTGCACGGACGACGTCTCCTCCGCGACCACCCCGGCCAACGGGACGATATTCCTCCCGCGGGCGCGACCCGCGGACTCATTTCTTTAGGCAGGCTAAGTATTCCCCTTGACTGGTAATTTTAGACAGGCTAAATATGGGGCATGGAACCTATCAGCGGTGACGCGCTCCGGGGCCACCTGGAGACGATGGCCCTCGCGACCCTGGAGCACGGCGGGGCACACGGCCTGGAAGTCTTGCGGCGGCTGACCGAGGCCGGGTGCGGCGCGCTCCGGCTGAAGGAAGGGTCGCTCTACCCCGCCCTGTACCGGCTGGAAGAGGCAGGCCTGGTCCGCAGTACGTGGGAGGAGAACGCCGGCGACCGCCGCGGTCCCCGCCGCCGGGTTTACCACATTACCCCGAAGGGCACCCGCCGACTGGCGGCAGGGCGGGTGGAGTGGCAGCAATTCGTACAAGTCGTGGGCACCATTCTGGGAGCGCCGGCATGACCGAGTTCATGGTTCTGGTCGAACGGGCCGTCCGCCCGGTCCGGTCCGGGCCGCGGCGGAAGATGCGGATGCGGGAAGAACTCTTGGCCCATCTCACGGGCATTTACGAGCAGGAACTCGCCCGGCTGGGGGATGAGCCCGCGGCGCGGGCCGAGGCGGCCCGCCGGTTCGGCGACCCGGCGGGCTTGACGGCCGACCTTCAGGCGGCGGTCACGGTCCGCGACCGGATCGACCACCGCCTGGACCGGTGGTTCGGGTGGCATCCGCCCGAATCGGCGGCGCGATACACCTTCCGACTGGCCGGCCTCGTCGGCCTGATCTTACTCGCGTTGTTCCTGTTCGCGCTGGTGGTGGGGTCGGCCAAGCGGCCGACCGACCCGTCGGCCCCTTCTTCGGCGACCCTCCTCCGCCTTTGGGCGGCGATCCTTCTATCCGGCACTGCCGTCGTGGTGACGGTCGGGGTGTTGTACTTCAAGATCCGGGCCTCATTGTTCGGGGCCTTCGGGGCAACCCGCTCCCAGCTTCGGGCATTGAGATACGCCGCGGTACTATTGCTCGCGATTCCGGCGCTCTCTCTGGGTTCGTACCTGGTTTTGCTGGTTGACGCGCCAGAGGCGGCCGAATTTCTGCGGCAACGGGTGTCGATCGTTGGGACTTGTATTGGTGCTATTCTGATTCCCGTCTTCGCCGTCGTGTATGCCCGGTCGGCCGGTCAAGGCGAAATCCGCCACGCCGAGTGGTCCTGTCTGGACATCGGGCGGTAAGCCCGACGCGGCCGAGGCGGTCATCCCGCCGTCACCCGGCCCGTCTTGCCGCGGGCCGACTTCGGGTCGGTGGCCTCCTCCCCGTCGACGAACCGTTTGCAGTCCGGGAGGGCCTCAAGGAACGCCTTGCCGTAGGGCTTGGTGAGCACTCGCGGGTCGAACAGCACCACCATGCCCGTGTCGGTCGCCGTCCGGATCAGCCGGCCGAAGCCCTGCTTCAACTTGATCGCGGCCTGCGGCACCTGGTAGTCCATGAACGGGTTCCCGCCGTCCGCCGCGATCTTCTCCAGCCGGGCCTCGGTGAGCGGGCGGTCGGGCACGGCGAACGGCAGCTTGGTGATGATGACGTTGCTCAGGGCTTCGCCCCGCACGTCCACCCCCTGCCAGAAGCTGTCCACCCCGAACAACACCGCCCGCGGGGTCTCGCGGAACTGCTCCAGCAGCCGCGGGGCGGGGAGCCCGCTCCCTTGCACCAGGAGCGAGTACCCGTTCCGGGCGAACCAGGGGCCGAGCCGTTCACTCGCGCGGTTCAGGAAAGAGTAACTCGTGAACAGCACGAACGCCCGGCCGTTCGTCTTCGCCACGTACTTCGGGATCTTCGCCAGCACCTCGTCTTCATACTTGACCGCCGACGCCGACGGGTCCGGCATGTTGCGGAACAGGTGCAGCTCGACCTGCCGTTTGAAGTCGAACGGGCTCCCGAGCTGGCGGGTGTCGGCGGCGTCGAGCCCGAGTCTTTTTTGGAAGTGGCCGAACCCTTCCGGCCCGCCCGCGGAGAGCGTGGCGCTGGCCATGATCACGGTCGGGACGCGGTCGTAGAGCTGTTGCTTCATCGCCGGGCCGACGTCGATCGGCGCGCTCGCCAGACTCACCCGGGGGACCCGGCCCGGCCGGACCTCCACCCAGTAGACCTGCCCGTCGAGCTCTTGCCCGAGCCAATCCTTGACGGATCTCGCCATCCCGAGCAGCCGGTCGGCCCGGCTCGTGAGCTCGATCCGCTCCTCGTCCGATTGCAGCCGCTGGGCGAGGGTCTGGAGGATCGTCGCGAGCTTCGCCAGTTCTTCCGTGAGGTGGTCCGGGACGGGGTGTTTTTCCCGGACCCGGCCGGTGCCCTTGGGCTGGCCGAGGTGCCACTGGTAGACGGCGGCGAAGAACTTCTCGGCGGCCTGCCGGGTGATGTCGAGCTGGGAGACGGCGTCGCCGTCGCCGAGCGAGGCGAGAATCCCCTTGTGGCTGCGCGGGGCGAGCAGCTGGTTGAGGATGTAGTCCACGCCGCCCTGCGACACGGACAGCCCGAGATGGTCGGCGGCCACGTCTTCGAGGGTGTGGGCCTCGTCGAAGATCACCACCTGATAATCCGGGAGCAGCCCGCCGCCCGACCGGCGGAGGGCCAGGTCGGCGAAGAACAGGGCGTGGTTCACCACGAGGACGTTCGCCCCGAACACCTGCTTGCGCGCCTGGAAGTAAAAGCACTGGCCGTGGGTCGGGCATTTCCGACCGAGGCAGTTGCCGCTGTCGCTCTGGACGAGGTCCCAGACCGGTTCGTAGGGCTGTACCGGCAGGTCGGACTTGGTCCCGTCGGTGGTTTTGCGGGACCACCGGCCGATCTGGATCAGCTGGTCGATCGCGCCGGGGGTGTCGAGGAGGGTGTTCGCCCGCTGCTGGGCGGCCCGGAGCCGGCGGAGGCTCAGGTAGTTGGCCCGGCCTTTGACCAGCACCGGGCGGAAGTCGTGCGGCATGATCGACTGGAGGAACGGAATGTCCTTCCGGACCAGCTGTTCCTGCAGGCTGATGGTGTGCGTGGAAACGACGACCCGGCAGTCTTTCTTCGCCGCGGCGATGATCGCCGGGACGAGATACGCGAAGGACTTCCCGACGCCGGTACCGGCCTCGACGAGCAGGTTCCGTTTCCGGTCGATGGCGTCGGTGACCGCCTCGGCCATCTCGACCTGCTGCGGGCGGGACTCGAACTCGGGCCACTTCTGGGCGATCAGCCCGTCGGCGGTGAGGACCTTCTGCGTTGCCATGTAAGGATTGTGACCGGGCGGGTGGGGGTCGTAAAGCCCGGTTGGTGTTTGAGAAAGAGACCGAGGTCGGACGGCGGGGGCGACCCCGACCGTCCGACCTCGGTTTTCGGACCTTTGGTCTCGGCCCGGCCGATCACCAGAACCGGACCCGCCAGTAGTCGTGCGGGGCGGAGTTCCGGCCGAGGAACCAGTGGCCGTCTTCCCATTCGAGGGTTACTTTCCGCCAGCCGAGCGGGACCTTCGGGAACGGGTAGTACGGGCCGATGAACGGGAAGGCGTTGTACGGGTACGCCTCCGGGTAGGCGATTCGGCTCGCGTTGTTATACGGGGCGTAGGTCGGCCAGGCGTACGGCGGCAGCGGCGGGGCCTGCATGTCCGGGCTGATCTGGCCGGGGGCGCCGACCGGGGCGGGCTCCACGACCGGGTTCCCGTAGGGCCCCGACGGGGCGATCGGGCCGAGCAGCGTCGGGGCGACGGGGGCGGCGATCGGCGGGTTCTGGACCCGCACGACCCCGGTCGCGAAGGTGCCGACCGAGTCGCGGACGACCACCACGCCGGTCACCGTCTTCACTTCGGCGACGAGCCGATCCTTTTGGGCGGCGTCGCGGACCGTACCGGTCAGGTAAACGGTGCCTTCCTGGGCGACGATCGAAACGTCCGCGCCGGAGACGATGTCGGTCGTCCGGAGGCGGGCGGCGACGGCGTCGGCGAGTTGTTGGTTCGGGTTGGTCGTGGCGGCGGAGAGGGGCAGCTGCGCCGGCTGCTGGGCGGACGCGGCGGCCGGGAGCCACAATCCTGCGGCAGCGGCCAGCGGAATCAGAGCACGCACTTTCACGTCAGACCTCCTTGTGCTTGAACGTGCGCGGGCATCAGACCAGTGGAAACATGCCCGACGCCCGGCGGGAGGTCAAACGCCGCGACCGGGTCGGACGGCTGGTTTGGGCGAGCTCGCCCGGCAAGCCTGGTATGACCCGTCGGGCGGGCGGAACCGCTGGAACCGGCGACAGAATCCGGTGGAAGTGTTTGATCCGGAGGGATTCGCTCAAGTCAGCGGAGTTGACAGCGAGGGGGGTTGGAAATACCATGCACAGGGCACAGGCACCCATAGCTCAACTGGATAGAGCATCGGTCTACGGAACCGAAGGTTGTAGGTTCGAATCCTACTGGGTGTACTAGAAAACAAGGGGTTTGGTGAAGCCTGCAGGAATCTCGTGCAGGAAACCCCAGAATTGACCCCCGGTTTCCGGGGGTTTTTTTGCCACCACTTCCTTACATGCCCAGGGGCGACCCTAACCGAGGGCTCGCATGACGGCTGCTCGGGTGGCACTGCCCAAGGTGAATACCTGGAGCGGTCTTTCGCAGATCCAGACGTTTCTTTCCTCTCTCGTCCCCCATTGGGAAGGGGTTGATGACGTCATCCTGGACTTCACCCCCTGCACATTCTTGAGTGCCGAGGGCGCGGCCCTTCTTGCCGCGTTCAAGCTCAACCGTGACCTCCTCTGGGGCACGACCGACATCGACTGGGCGACGGTGTCCGCCGACGTGGCGCGGCAATTGGGGAGGTGGGAAGTCTCGCCGCTGTTCGGTCGCGCCAAACACCCGTGGGCCGATACCGCGATCCCTCTTCTTCACCAAACGAACATTGACCACCAGCGGCTGGTAGGGTACATTTGTTCACAGGTGTGCGCCGCCGGAAACATGCCAGCGATGTCCGAGGCTCTCACAACCGAGGTCCAGCGGGCTCTGATCGAGCTTTTTCAGAACATTTTCCTGCACGCATCGTCCCCAACCGGCGGCATCGCCGTGGGCCAACTTTACCCCCAGGTAAAGGAAGTGCAGATCTGCGTTTGTGACGCCGGGGTCGGCATGATCCGAAAGATCCGGGAGGCGGGGCTGGCGCAAGCGAGCTCCCCGGCGACGTTAGAGTGGGCCCTGGGCGTGGGTAACACCACCCGCCGCCCGGAAAACGGACCGCCGGGCGGGTTAGGGCTTTATTTGCTTCGGGAGTTCGTCAAGATTAACGGTGGGAGCCTCCGCGTCGTGGCGAACGATGGTTACCTGTGCCAGCAGGCCGGTGAGGTGGTCCGCCAGACCCTCCCGGTTGATTTTCCGGGAACGCTGATCCAGATCAAGCTAAACATCCGCGACGATGTGGTTTATAAGTTCGCTTCAGAATGAGGCGGGACAGCCATGACCGAGATTCGTGTTGCCAGTTTGTTCGGCCCGGTCTGCGTCTCCAGCGAAGACGGCGTTGCTCTCAACGTGGCAATCCGTCAATCCCTCGATCGCGGCGAGCCCGTGGCGCTCGACTTCACGGGAGTGAAGACCTTGGCCAGCGTGTTCCTGAACGCCGCCGTGGGGAGCCTGTACGCTTCCTATGACCACGGCCTTCTGGAAGACCGGGTCCGGTGGAGCGGGCTGAGCGCGGCCAACGATTCCGTGATGCGGCTCGTGCGGCGGAATGCCGTCACGTTTTACGCCGCTCCGAAGCCGGAACGAGATGCTCTTGCATCTGCTGCTGGGGGCGAGGCAGCAGCCGGGAACTAGAATCACCCTTATGATTAGCCCAGCACATATTCGGGCAGATGTGTTCGACATCCGCTCCGGCTCCGCTCCGCTTCCTGACCACCTGGTGGTGGATGCGAATGTCCTCTACTGGGTCTTCTATCCCAATTTCGCAGCCCTACGTGCGGCTGGTGGACTGGGGCCTCAACCATACCAGACATCTGTCTACCCCCGATTCTGGGCCCTAGCCGAGCGTAACGGCTGCGATTTTTTCACTGTCGCGGCTACACTTGGTGAGTTCGCAAAGGTGAGTGAATTCGCCGAGTTGGAGGCAAGGTGGTTGTTAGATCCTGCCCATCCTGGTCCAGGGGCTGCCCCGCCTCCTCGGTTCGACCCGATCATCTGCAAGTTCTGCCGTTACCACTACTCTTCCCAGCTCATTAATATCCGCCAAGACATCGAGGCCCTAATCTCCGGCCTACGTAGCTCGGTGGCGCTGCTGCACCAATTCCCCAGCGCCGAAGATGAGCACCGCGCCGCTTGTGCGGTCTGGCAGCCGTCATCCGGAGACTTCCCGGATTCGGTGCTAGTAGGGACCAGCCAAGATCAGGGTTATACCAACTTTCTTTCCGACGACAGCGATCTCGCGACGTTCGCGGGATTGACCCTCTACACCGCGAATGATCGAACGGTGAATGCTGCAAAGGCCGCTAGAAGGTTAGTTACCTGACTCGCCCCTACATACCCTCTTGCACCCCATCCCGATCCGTGCTACTCCTTGTCCCATGCGGGCATCCCTTTCAATTTTCAATTACGGCCTTTCCACGCCGCGGGCACTGGATACCGGCAAGCGTTCTGCTGACCGCAGCCGAGGGGCTGGATCGAGAGGTGATGTGAGACGGAGCAATGCGATTACCCGATCTTCGGGGACATCCGGAGCGACTTCGCCATCGACGATTTGGACCGGTCCGCGTATACGTTTGCGGAATGCGAGGACGACGGGCCGACCTGCCTGTAAGTATCTTGCATTGCGTCTCGGACGCGGCAACAATCTCTGAATGGAACCACTTGGGTCACTCCCGGAAGTTGACCGAGCCGATGAGCTCAAACGGCAAAGCATTGCTCTCATTGGGGCAGCGATTCCAAAAGGCCAGTTCATCCACCGTGATGAGCAGCAAAACGATAAGGGAGTGGATCTGTCATTTGAGGTGCTTGTTGCCGGCAAGGCTACGCGGTTTTACTCGATCGTTCAGGTGAAGGGGACGGACAATGCCAAACTGAATGGCGATCAGTCGTTATCGTTATCAATCTCAACAAAGAATCTCAACTACCTACTGAATGGTCCGTGCCCACTTTACATCGTGTGGCTTTCCACGCGCGATGAGTTGCGCTACGCTTGGGCGCGTGATGAAGCAAAGCGACTGCATCAAGAGAATCCTTCTTGGGAGCAGCAAGACACAGTTGTATTGCGATTCTCTAAGCTACTTGACGGGGCCGGGTGGAACAACATCCACGACCGCATACAACGTGAAGGACGATTTGGCCGGACGCAACATGACTACTTCGCAAGGACAGGAACATCAGAAAGCGCTGTTGTTGGTGTGAATCCCGAAACGTTAGAGGTTCTTACGCCAGACAAGGCGTTTGATGCGATCAAAAACCATGGCATCGCAATTGTTTCCTCTGGTTATCCTCTCGCGATCAAACACTATTTCCGCTTCCTGTCAACGCCTCAGTCGACCGATCCCGCTGTCCTTATCGCATTGGGCTTCGCGTGCTACCATCTCGGAGAGCATTTTGAAGCCCGCGGGCATCTTGCGCGCGTGATTGCACAACGCAATCAACTATCCGAGTTTGACCGTCACTTTCTCGATTCATTAGTGAACGAATGTAATCTACGATTCGGCATTGTTGACGAGGAAGGCTATCGAAAAACACAGATAAAGATCGAGAAGGAATCGCCAGCGTTCCTGGCACTCCAGGTCCGTTTAGATCGGATTCGGTGGGAGCACCTTGCAGAGCGTGATACACCGAAGAGACGTGTAATCTTCGATGAGTTGCAATCTATTGTTGTGGAGATTGAGGCATCGCCAAGCTCTTCGGATTCGCTTAAATTGCAAGCGGCGCTAATTCGCCTCTTCGCCGAGATAGCCAATTCGAGTATCGATTACATGGAAGCCATCATCAATATGAGAGCACGTTTGGGTATGAGGCAGAATCCCATCACGCCTACTACGCAAAAGGCTCTGAACAATGCCACGGCAGCTGAGGAAAAGGCTGGGCAAGATTCGCAAGATCTCCTGAATCGCGCTGTGAAACTTGGACACCCGCTACTTATTGCAGAAGCAGTTGTAACCCAGTGCGTGTATCGTATCGGTATGCTAACTCAAAAGCGCGCTTTGCTTCGTTCCATCACGGCCAAAGATAGACCAGTTCCAAGCGAAATGGTGACGACCATAGCAAAGCTGCTTGAGCAGGCGATTTCACTTTTTAGCCGTGCCGGTGCGACTGAGAGCGTGGTGCGTGCGACTATAATCTTGGCTCAGTGGCTTTCAACGAATAAGGACCATGAAGCGGCCAAAGAATTGGTCGATGGCATCATGGGCATTGCTCATGGCATGAGGTACACACACTACATTGAGGAAGGCGAAGCGATTCTGTCTCGTGCGACTGAGATTGATAGATACAATCAAACTATAGCTAATCCGCCCGACAGCGATTTTATCGCTATTGCACAGACAGATGAAGACGTGGCGGATTTTGCATCGTTTAGTCTAACGACTGCTGAACTGCCTGCGTCGCAGTTACCTGTTGTGAATCGCGTCTGCCTTGTCATGCGTGACGAATCGCGAACTCGGATAGAGTGGTGCAAGCACTTTCGGTTGTTCGTCGATGGACCACATGCAGAGATTTTACCCACCAGTTATGAAACCGATCCGAAATGGTTTGCTCGATGCATGCTGTTCACATTTCACACATACACTCCGTCAACCGACGCTGAAGCCATTACTGAACGCTTCAAGAGCACTTACTGTAGTACATGCACTGACCGCTGTCCCAAAGCTGAAGTATCAAGGCGGTGAGGGTTGGCTCGAAAAGATACGTAGGACGGACATCGAGGTTGAAGCCGTGTGCCGGTACAGGTGCATGGCGTTGACGGCTATGTTCATGACGAGACCGCGGATCTTGGCCCATACGAGTAGTTCTTCGAGCTGCGGGTACGAGACCGTATCCCCGCCGCCCATCGCGATCTCGACGCCAGAGGGCAGAAGCCCGAGGAGCCGGGTGATGTCGTCGAACCGGGCCTGCTTCCCGTTCACTGTGGACTTCTCATGGCAGTACAGGCAACCCCCGTCGCATCAGTCGCTGATCTTCAGGTCCATCGACTCGGGGAATTCGGGCTGGGCCTCTCCTACCCACTGGCGAGACTTGTGCCGTCGTCCTGAAGCTCGATCAGAAAGTTGCCGTTGGCGAAGCTGACTCACCGCCAGGGGCAATTCCTGGCGTTCATCCACCTGTACCGCCTCCTGCACCGCCGGGGGCCGGCCGAGGCGGATCTTGTCGCGTACTTCCGGGTCAGCCCGCCGTCCGTCCACCAGATGATCGTCCGGTTGGAGGAACTCGGTGTCATCACCCGGGAGCCGGGCGTGCCCCGCTCGGTCCGGGTGGTGGTCCCGGCCGACGAGATCCCGGCACTGGAGCCGGTCTAGGGGCCTCCGTGTTGAGGGGAGAGTACGACATCCGACGAGGGCGAGCAACCGGTGCGGGTCGAGCACGCGGCCGGGGCACCCGCTCTGGGGCCGCCCTGCGAGCGGTGTCGGCGTTGCATGGATCGGCCGCCCGAGACCGTCGTGGCGACGGGCACGTGGGTCAGGTCGTCCCGCTCAGCCGGGACGCCAGGACCGCGGCCTCGGCGGGCGTCACCTCGGCGGCCATCCCGGGATCGTACAGGCACCCGAGGACCGCCTGGTTCTCCGACCATTCGCCGGCCGCCAGAACCTCGCCCCAGACCGCCTGCCCGTCGTCCTGGATGCGCCACAACCCGGTGACCGGCCCGCCGGCCTCGGCCCGGAACGCGAAATACCGCACGGGTGCCGTCATCGGACCGCTCCGGGGTGAAGGTGTTCGTGCCCGCGGGACCGGGCCGCGACGGCTGTCCGGAAGGGTATCACCCGGCCGCCCCACCGGAGCGGATGCCGGACACCAACTCGACGTGCTGGAGGAAGGCGTCCACGCCCCCGCAGACCCGCACGGCCTCGGCGACTTGTCGGGCCGGCTCGCTCCCCCCGCACGCCCCGACGACCCGATCGACCAACGCGACGGTCGCCAGCAGCGCGGCAAGGTCCGCCGGAGCGGCCGGTGGAACCGGAGCAAGAACCGCCCGGGCGGCCGCCGGCAGCGGAGCGGGAACCGCCCGGGCGGCCGCCGGGGCCGGCCTCCCGGCCGGGGCGGCGTGGGCCGCCTTCTTCATCTCACTGCGGAGGTTCTTCGTCAGCCTTCTGACCTGCTCGGGGGGGGCGGCCAGGCCACGGGCTCGGGCCTTCCGGATCACGTCATCGGCCGGCAGGTCGAGGTCGGTCGCGAGGATCGAGCGGACCACGGACGACACCGATTGGGGTTTGGCCGCCGCCGGGGCGGCCTTCCCCGCCGGTCCGGTCGACCCCGTCGGGCCCACCTTCCCGGCCTTCCGCAGGTCGCTCCGGGCGTTGTAGGCGGCCTCCCGGATGGCCTTCGGGGACGCGGTCAGGCCGCGGCCGAGGGCCTTCTTGATCACCTCGTCGGCCGGCAGGTCGGGGTCGGCGGTCAGGATCTCGCGGACGACACCGCTGATGGTCTGTTGAGACATGGGTCGGCTCCTGGACGGGGTAGGGGTGGGCTGTCCTGGCGGCAGTGCCGCCACACCGATCGTTTTCCTCCCGTGGGCGGGCGGCGACAACACCGAGTCTGACGATTCGGGCGGATCGGCCGGCCGCGCCGGATGGGTGGTATGGGCAATGGGGGATGTGCGAGGCGGAGCTGCCGCCGGTAGCGTCGCCCGGGAGGGCGCACCCGGGAAGCCTGACCGGTCCACCCGGTCGGGAGGTGACCCGACGGGCGACGGCCAGGTGGCCGCGTCGCACCACTCACCCGCCCCGCCGGGCCGCCTCGACCGAGTAGGTCGGGTCGGCCTCGCTCCACGACACATCGCCGGACGGGCCGTAGATCGCCGGGACATGACACCCGGCCAGCCGGAGCCACGCCTGCACCTGGGTCCGGTGGTGGCAGGTGTGCAGCACCCGCCGCCAGAAGACCCAGACCCGCTGCCGCACCAGTCCGCCGAAGAACGGCACCTCGGTCAACCACCAGGCGGTCGTCTGTTCCGCGAACTGCGGGAGCCGCCGCCTCGCCAGGGCGACGTACCGCTCGATGTAGGCTTCCGTGACCGGCTTCTCGCCGGCCGGTAACAACTCCTCGACCGGCGGCTCGGCGGTCCCGACGAACTGGGCGAAGAACCGCCGCTCGGACAGCAGCTGGTGGACCAGGATGGTGCGGATCGTGTTCACCCGCTCGTGTGGGCGGAAGTCGAGCTCCCCGTCGGGCACCGCCTTCCAGAGCGAGGCCGTCTTGTTCGTTTCGCTGGCGTAGGTGGTCACGAGGTGCTGCCAGGTCGGGTCGGCCGCGACCGGCACGTCGGTGTCGGGGATCGCGATGTAATCGTAGTGCATTTCGGGTCCCTCTCCCACCGGGGAGCGATGCATATATCCTGACCCCGGGCTGGCTCGGTGTCTAGTTCTGACCACAGCCATGTTCGACCACTGGGGCAAATTGGACGGGCGGTCGTCGCGGACGGGCGGAAGGATCAGCACCCGTTAGCCAAGGCAGAGTCCCGGACTCTGCCGGGGTAACCATCCGACGAGGGCAGGGACATGACCGCGAGCCGAACCCGCCGGGACTTCCTCCGGGCGTCCGCCGCCGGCCTGGTGTTGCCCGCCGCGGGAGCCGCCGACCCGGCCCGGATTGACGCCTCGACCCTGCGGCACAAGGTGCTATGCGGCTACCAGGGGTGGTTCCGGTGCCCCTGCGACCCGGCGGACGAGGGGTGGCGGCACTGGAGCCGGAACGCGAAGACGATCGCTCCCGCCGCCCTGACCTTCGAGATGTGGCCGGACACGTCCGAGTACGGGGCCGACGAGCTGTACCCGGCCCCGGGGTTCACCCACCCGGACCGGACACCGGCCCACCTGTTCAGTTCCGCCAACGCGAAGACGGTCGAGCGGCACTTCCGCTGGATGCAGCAGTACGGGATCGACGGGGCGTTCGTCCAGCGGTTCCTGGTGGACCTCGGTCGGCCGTCCACCGCCCGGGTCCTCGGCCACGTCCGGGCGGCCGCCGCGAAGGCCGGCCGGGTCTACGCCCTGTGCTACGACCTGACCGCCGCCCCGAAGAACCAGCTGTACGACCTGCTTGTCGCTGACTGGAAACGGCTGGTGGACACGGAGCGGGTGACGAGTGACGACCGCTACCTGCACCACGGCGGGAAGCCGGTCGTGTTCGTCTGGGGGTTCTACAGCGACCGGTTCGGCCCGGACCTGGCCCACAAGGTCATCGACTTCTTCAAGGCCGAGAGGCGGTACGGGGCCACGCTGGTCGGCGGGTGCCAGTGGCAGTGGCGGGCCGAGAAGGATGTCGAGTGGGCGAAGGCGCTCCGCCGGTTCGACGTGATCAGCCCGTGGAACGTCGGGAACGTCACCCTCGTGGACGGGCGGAAGCAGGCCGCCACCGGGTCCTGGGGGGACGACCTCGCGGAGGCCCGGAAGGTCGGGATGGCATACATGCCGGTCGTATACCCGGGGTTCGGGTGGACGAACCTGAAGGGCAAGGCCGCGGCCCGGGACACCATCCCACGGCTCGGCGGGGAGTTCTACTGGCGCCAGTTCGTGGCGGCCGCGGACCTGGGGGCCGAGATGGCCTACGTCGCCATGTTCGACGAAGTGGACGAGGCGACGGCCATCTTCAAGGTGACCAACGCTCCGCCGAAGGAGGCCGCGTTCGCCACCTACGACGGGCTCCCGGCCGACTGGTACCTGCAGCTCACCGGCGAAGGGGGGAAGGTGATCCGCGGGGAGCGGAAGGCCCGGGCGGCGTTGCCGATCCGGCCATGACACTGACCGGGTGCGGCGCGTCCAACAGACTCGCGGATGTCCGGTGCCCCTCCGACCGACTTGCGGCGGTATAATCGTACTTGGCTCGCCCCTCGTCCGGTCGCCCGAGATGCCCCCGCCGTCGAAAGCGAGGAGTCGATGCGTACCCGGGTCGGGATTGTGTGCCTGGTCGTCCCGTTGTGCTGGCCCGTTCCCGCCGCGGGAGAGCCTCCGCCCGAAGTCCCGAAGGAGATCCGGGCCCCGCCGGGACACAAGCTGGTCGCCCGTCTGGAGGCGAAGGGGGTCCAGGTCTACAAGGCGGTCGACGGAATGGCCGGCGGGCCGGAGTGGGCTCTGGACGGGCCTCTCGCCGAGCTGGCCGACCGGAAGGGCCGGAAGGCCGGGTTCCACTACGACGGCCCTGCCTGGGAGGCGATGGACGGGAGTAAAGTCGTGCGGGACGCGGCCGACCCGATGAAGTCGGTCCCGGCCCCGGACCCGAAAGCCGCTATCCCGTGGCTCCTGGTCCGGGTCAAGGCGGCGGACGAGACACCCGGCGCGTTCGCCGGGGTGGTGTGGGTCCAGCGGGTCGAGACGGCGGGCGGGAAGGCCCCGACCGACCCCCCGAAGCGGACCGGGACGAAGCTCGGCGTGCCGTACACCGCCGTGTACTACCTGTGGGCCAAGATGGACTGACGCGGTCGGATCGAGGTGCCGGCGGGGGGGCGGCGGGCCACCATGACTGGCCTGGCTGTTGACGTCCGCGGGCCGCCGGGCGAACCTTCGGTCGGGGAACCTTGCCGATGTCTTCCGCCCACGCCTTCACTCTCAGGGTTGCTGTCCGTCCGGACGACATCGACCCGCAGCGGCACGTCAACAATGTGGCGTTCGTTCGGTATGTCCAGGAAGCCGCGGTCGCCCACTGGCGGGCCGCCGCCCCGAAGGACCTTCAGGCCTCCTTCACCTGGGTGGTGCGCCGGCACGAGATCGACTACCTGCGGCCGGGCCTTCCGGGCGACGAGCTGGTGGCCCGGACGTGGGTCGGGGAGCCGGCCGGAGCCACCTGGGAGCGGTTCACCGAGATCAGCCGGTCGGACGGCCAGGTGCTGGTCACGGCCCGTACCGTCTGGGTCCTGCTCGACGCCGCGACCGGCCGGCTCCGGCGGGTCGAGAGGAGCATGGTCGAGAGCTTGACCAGGGCTTTACCCGAGAATTCACCGGCCGAGTGACCCAAGGGGCCGGTAAGCTTGCTCAATCGCCCTGGCATCCACTGTCGGTCGGGCATCACCGAGTTTGGTGAGTTCCCCCTGTCGAAGCGGGGGCGAGATCACGAGGGCGGTCCGCCGCGGCCGGTCGTCGGACATCGCCTCCGGGTCACGGCTGGAACCACGGGTCGTCCCGGACCGAGTTCAGGCACTCGTCCAGGGTCGCCCCGGAGAGTAGCGGCCACCACCGGCCGGTATGCCGCAGGAACGCCAGGTCGAACCGTCCACCCCCGATGTGCTCCAGCCGGGCGAAGTTGGTCTCGAACGACGGGGAGATCGCATTCGGGCCGGGGCAGGCGTAGGTGGCCACGAAGTAGAAGTACCGACCGTGTCACTTGGTCCCCAGACCGATCAGGTAGTTGAACTCCTCCTTCTTCGGCGGCGGTTTGACGTGCCTCGGCCGGAGGACCGTGTCGATCAGATCTTTCGCCTTCCGCTCGACCTCGGCCTTGATGGTATCCGTGACTGCTGCCTTCGGGTCGCTGGCCGGTGAGTACACCCAGGCCTTCGTTCGCTTCGCCATTATCGAACCCCCCTGCCGACACAAATCACGAACACCGTCCGCTACTCCGTGGCCCGGTGCGTCTGCTCGTCCTCCCGGATCGCCGCGTCCCGCTCGGCCAGGTCCTTGCTACGGGATCAGGTGCCGATTGTCCGCGCGCACCAGCCGGCCGGTCTGCTCGAAGTCTTAGATCATGGCTTCGACGTGCTCCGGGATGCGGGAGGGCGAAGAACATCGGGTCATCCGACCCCGGCTCCCGCCCGATCGGACTTTCCGCGGGTCGGTCATCGATGGCGGCCGCAGTGAGGTCACGACCGCCCCACGTTCCCGGACATCGGCGTGGGTCCGCTCCAGGCCGGCCCGGATGCCCAGCCCGAGCACGACGTTGTTACGGGAACCGCAGGCTAGCGTAGATGATTCGGCCCTCGAACGGGAGGAGCACCACCCGCACGTAGGACGCGATCCGCAAAGGGCGGACGCCGCTTCCAGATCGCCCCCGCGTCACGGCCCCTCACCGGTTCAACCCCGGTTTGCCGTTCGGACCGAGAGGGTGAGTGCCGACCGGAGCGAAGAGCGGGGTGCGATGAAGCCTCTTCGGAACTGCCGCGAGCGACGCCGGGGCCTCTGCCGGCCGGGCGCAAGACGTCGAGCAGTCACCGCGAACCGCCCTCGGGCCGGACACCCGGCCGGCCGAGGACGGCACGACCCCCCGCCGGGCGGGGCGCCTACCGGGCCGGGAGTTGCTTGACCCACTCGCGTATGACGGCCACCGCTTCCTCGTCCACGCGGTTCGTGGCGAGGGGGGGCATCTGAGGGTCGGCGTGGCGCGTCGTCATGCGCTTCAGGAGGATCGACCGCGCGGGGTCGCCCGGCGTGAGCCAGTTCGTCTTCCCGGGGAACGCCTCCCGGAGCGGCACGTGGAAGCGCATGTTCATGCCCGCGCCCCCGGCGTGCCCGCGTCCGCCGGGGCTGTGGCACATGGCACAGTTGGCGTCGAGGTAGGCACGGGCCAGGGTGGCTTCCGGCGCCGCCTTCGCCTGCCAGTCCGGGAATGCCTCCAGGTCCCGGACCGGCATGGGCAGCGGCCCGCTAAAGATGCCGAGGCGCTCGAAGACCTGGATCTGGTTGTCCTTGACCTTACCGTACTCGTGCATACGGTTGAGTTGCCGGGTGTTCAAACCCATGACAAACCCCCCGTTCTGCGTGTGGCAGGCCTGGCAGTCCGAGCGGCTCGGGAAATACCACTCCCGCTTCACCGGCCCCGAATCCGTCTTCACTTCAAACTCTCGCGTGAGCGGCCAGTCCGCCAGGAGGTTCCCCTCGGTCTGGTCTTCGTTCCAGAGGTACGTATACCCCTCCCAGCCCCGCGGGTTGTGGACCCAGAATCGCGTTTCGAGCCGGCGCATCTCCTTGGGCTTTTCCAGGTCGGTGTTCATCAGGAACGTCTTGACCAGGACCGTGCCGACGGGGAACTCCCACTGGCCCTGCTCCTTGAAGACCACCTTGCCCTTGTCCGGAAGGACGAGGAAGCGGTCCTTCGCCGCGCCGTCGGACCAGAGGGGCACGTTCACCGCGTAGGGGATCAGCCCGGCTGCCGGCGTGTGGTCCCTCACCGAGGCGAACAGCCCGGTTTCGGTCAACGTCCGGGGGAAGGCCGGCCCCGGGGTCGTCCGCTCGGCCGGGGCCCGGAACCGGTAGACGAACCCGTCGAACGCGGTGAAGTAGGCCTCGCCGGCCTCGTCCTCGCCGAAGGCGCTGATGAGCAGGCTCGTGCGGGCGATCTTGGGGTTGGCCGTCGCCGTCTTCCCGTCCCACCGCAGGGCCCACACGTTGCCGGAGATGAAGTCCCCGTAGAGGTAGGCCCCGGCCAGGGCGGGCAGCCGCCGGCCCCGGTAGACCAGGCCCCCCGTGACGGACTTCCCCTCCGCGCGGGGGTAGTCCAGGACCGGCTCGATGAACTCGCCGACGGGGCTGCGCTCGGCCTTGGGGTCGAGCGGGTGCTTGCCCTCGCGGATGTTCCAGCCGTAGTTCCCCCCGCGGACGATGACGTCCACCTCCTCGTGGCGGTCCTGGCCGACGTCGGCGGCCCAGAGGGTGCCCGTCGGCCGGTCGAAGGAGAATCGCCAGACGTTGCGGAGGCCGTAGGCCCAGATCTCCCCCCGCGCGGTGCCGCCCCGGCCCGCGAAGGGGTTGTCCCCGGGGACGGCGTAGTTCTTGCCGGCGTCCTTGCGGTCCACGTCGATGCGGAGGATCTTCCCGAGCAGCGTGTCCAGGTTCTGCGCGTTCGCGTGGGGGTCGCCCGCCAGTCCGCCGTCGCCCACACTGATGTAGAGGTGGCCGTCCGGTCCGAACCTCAGGCAGCCGCCGTTGTGGTTGCCGTAGGGTTTGGAGAATTGAAGCAGTTTCTCTTCCGAGTCGCGGTCGGCGCGGTAGGGGTCATCCTTGGACACCCGGAACCGGGACACCACCGACCCGCGCGGGGTGACGGAGTAGAAGACGAAGAACTGGCCGTTCGTGCGGTAGTCGGGGTGGAACGCCAGTCCCAAAAGCCCCTCCTCGTTGTGCTCGCGCCGGACCACGGCCCGGAGGTCGAGAAAGACTTTCGTTTCCCTGGCGTCCGGCCGGTTCGGGAAGACGTGGACGCGGCCGTCCTGCTCGACGACGAACACCCGGTCCGAGCCGTCGCCGGCGTGGGTGAACTCGAGCGGGCGCGTGAACTTGACGTGGGGGAACGCCTTCTCGACGCCCAGGGTGGGCTGCACGTCCGGCGACCCCATAAAGCGCGACGTGTCCACCGGAACGAACTTGTCCACGGCCGGGCCCGATGCCGCGGGCAGCTCCTCGCCCTGGTTCCGGTCTGCCGGGGGGGTCGGCGTCGAGGTCGCCAGCGCGACCCGCAGACATAAGAAGGCCACGGTCCCCGCCACGAGAACAGAGCCAGCTAAAATCCCCCTCATTGCTTCCCTCGTCCGGATTCCGTGACGGGCGCAGGACCGCGCGACCGACCCCCGACGCATGTCACGATCGTGTCCTCGACCACCGGCGTGCCCGCAGCTCGCCAAGCTGGCGCTCCGGGTCGTGCCGGCTTGGTGGGTGAAGGGGTAACGCAACCAGCGTGCCGGGGAGGGGGGATGGGACTTGCTACGGCCCCGACGGGAATGACCACCCGCTGGCGATCATCGTCTTCTCGGTCGAGGCGAGACAATGCGCGACGGACAGTTCCCGGGGAAGAGGCCGTATCGGAGAGTCGGCGACGTGGTAACCGTGTTACCCGGTTGATCAGGAATCATCCATCCCGGCGGTCCTTGAAGAAGCGAAGTGTGGGCTGACTTCCGGTGCCGTTCCGGCACGAATCTGAGCCGATCGGTTTCCTTCCGGCGCGCCCTTCCACAGGTCGCCTCACGTGTTCGTTGATGACTTCCCCCTCACGCCTCTCCTTTCCGCGGAGTCGCTCCCCGCGTCAGCGCGGATCGGAACATCCATGGCCCACTCCGTCCCAGGGGCGGTCATGCCACGCCCTCCTTCGCACCCGCCCGCCGGGTTTCGGGGACGGCCAGGAGGACGACGAGCGTAGCCGCTACGCCAACCACGGCCAGGACCCCGAAGGTCCCCCGGTAGCCGAGGGACTCGACCACCAGCCCGGCCACGGCCGGGCCGACGGCCGACCCGAACACGAGCGAACTGCCGACCAGCACCTGGGCCTCCCCGGCCCGCCGGGGGTCGGCCAGCCGGTCGGTCACCCAGGCCGCCGCGGTCACCGCGAACAGCCCCTGGGCCAGCCCGTCGAGCAGCTGGATGAGGAGCACCTGCCACCCCTCCCGGGCGGCCGCGAGGAGCCCCAGCCGGGCCGTCATCACCACCCACCCGGCGACCAGGAGCGGCCGGCGGCCGAGGCGGTCGGCGAGTAACCCGGCCGGCCGGACGCAGGCCATCCAGACGACCATGCTGACCACGAAGGCGTACGACAGGTACTCGGTCGGGGCCGCGAGATCCTGCTTGAGGAACAGCCCGAGGTACGCCCCCGCCGGGGCGTTCCCGACGTGGAACAGGACCATCGCCCCGACGAACGCCCACAGCACCGGGTCCGCCAGGTGCAACCCCGCGGCCGGAGGGACGGCGGCGTCGGCCGCCGGCCCGGACCCGCCGGGCCGCCCGTGTTCGCGGATCAGCAGGGCGG